>JAJPJW010000128.1 GCA_021324075.1 Pseudomonadota bacterium
GACGGAGGTCTACCTGCGGGCCATTGCCAAGGTCCTGGAAAGGGGCCAGCAGGCCATCGTCCTCATCCCTGAAATCGCCCTGACTCCCCAGACCATGGAACGGTTCACCGGCCGTTTCGGCGACCGGGTGGCGGTGCTCCACAGCGCACTGGCGCCCGAAGAGCGGGCCCGCCAATGGAAGCGGCTGGCCGAGGGGGACGCCGTTATCGCCGTGGGCGCCCGGTCGGCCCTTTTCGCTCCCGTACGCCGCCTGGGACTCATCATCGTGGACGAGGAACATGAGGGGTCTTATAAACAGGAAGAAACACCCCGCTACCACGCCCGGGACTCGGCGGTCAAAAGGGCGCAGCTTTGCGGGGCCGTGGCCCTCCTGGGCAGCGCCACACCGTCGCTGGAATCCCTCCACAACGCCCGTTCCGGCAAATACGGGTTCCTTTCCATGCCGGAAAGGGTCAACCGCAAACCCCTGCCGAGGGTCAAGGTGGTGGACCTCAAGGCCGAGGCCCGGGTCCGGGGCGGGGGCAGGCCGGTCCTGTCCCTGGCCCTGGAGGAGGCGATCCGCGGAAACCTTGACCGGGGCGAACAAGCCATCCTGTTCCTGAACCGCCGGGGCTTCAACACGGTGACCCTCTGCCAGAAGTGCGGGGAGCCGGTGGAATGCCCGCATTGTTCCGTTCCAGTGACCGGCCACCGGGTGAAGGGGCAGATCCAGCTCTTGTGCCACTACTGCGACTGGCGGGGGCCCCTGCCGCTCCATTGCGCCAAGTGCAAGGACGGGGAGGTCGGGCAGCTGGGTTTGGGCACCGAGCGGTTGGAGGAGGAACTCCAGGCGCTTTTCCCCAAGGCCCGCCTGGCCCGCATGGACCTGGACACGACCTCCGAGCGGGGAAGCCACCAGAAGATCCTGGACCGGTTCCGCAACCGGGAAGTGGACATCCTGCTGGGTACCCAGATGATCGCCAAGGGCCACGACTTTCCCGGGGTGACCCTGGTGGGCATCGTGGGGGCGGATACGGGCCTGGCCCTGCCGGACTTCCGGGCCTCCGAGCGGGTCTTCCAACTTTTGGTGCAGGTGGCGGGCCGGGCGGGCCGGGCCGAGAAGGAGGGCGTCATCTACCTCCAAACCTTCAACCCGGACCATCCCAGCATCCAGGCGGCGGCCCGGCACGACACCGAAGGATTTTGGAGCGGGGAATTGGCCTTGCGGGAAGACCTGGGGTACCCGCCCTTTTCCCGGTTGGGCCTGTTGGTTTACCGGTCGGAAGACGAGAAAAAGGCCCAGACGGCGGCGGACCAGGCGGCGGAAGTCCTGAAACAGAAAGCCAAGGGAAAGGGTGTGGAGGTCCGGGGGCCGGCGCCTTCAGTCTTCGCCCGAATCCGCGGCCATTACCGGTTCCAGGTCCTGCTGTCGGCGTCGGACCCCCTGGCCCTCCGGCGGATCCTGGCGGAACTCGACGCCCAGTTGGAGCTTCCCAAGGGCGTCTTCCGGGTCGTGGACCTGGACCCGCAGAGTATGTTGTAAAAGCAACGGCCAAAGCAATTGAGCCACAGATGCACTCAGGTGAACACGGATGGCTAAAACCAGAGATTTAAAGAAGTGTTCGAAATGCCATAAAATCCCTATCTGTGTGTGTCTGTGTGCATCTGTGGCAAATAATGGTTTTGCCGTTAGGGTTTGTCCTGATTGCACCCTCTAATCCCCTTCATTTGTGGCAAGATGGGTTTGCCTCCATTACGGTTTCGTCATGGGATTTTTCGCCTCTTTTAACTTCCCAAGGCGTCTGAAACAATGCTATCCCTTATTCCAGGACTCCCATGACCCTCTCCGAACTTTCCATCAAACGCCCCGTTTTCGCCTGGATGCTGATGGCTTTCCTCATCGTTTTCGGCGGCATCTCCTTCCTGCGCATGGGCATCAGCCAGCTTCCCGACGTGGATTACCCGGTGGTTTCCGTCAATATCCGGCTCGAGGGGGCCGCCCCGGAAGTGATTGAGACCACGGTGGTGGACATCGTCGAGGATGCGGTCATGGGCATCCAGGGCGTGCGCAACGTGACCTCCGAATCCGAGGACAGCGAGGGCACCATCACCGTCGAGTTCAACCTGGACCGCAACATCGACCTGGCGGTGCAGGATGTCCAGGCCAAGGTGGATTCGGTGCTGCAGAAACTACCCAAGGAAATTACCGCCCCCACCATCCGCAAGTCCAATCCCGAGGACCAGCCCATCCTGGAAGTGACCCTCCAAAGCGACAAATACGAAATGAAAGACCTCATGCTTTACGTCAACGACCGGCTGAAGGACCAGTTCGCCATGGTGGCCGGGGTGGGGGATATCACCTTCTGGGGCTACCGGGACCCCAATCTCCGCGTCTGGGTGGACCGCAAGGCCCTCAACCGCTACAGCCTGTCCGTGGACGACGTCATCAGCACCATCCAAAACGAGCACATGGAATCGCCCGCGGGCCAGTTGGACGAGGGGACCAAGCAGTTCAACGTCAGGACCATGGGCGAGGCCAAGACGGTGGACGAGTTCGGGGACCTGGTCATCAACCAGCGCGGCGGCCAGCCCAATTACACCCGCATCCACCTCAAGCAGGTGGCCCGCATCGAGGAAGGCACGGCGGACCCCTTGAGCGTCAGCCGGGCCATGGGGAAAGCCTGCGTTTCCCTGGATATCCTCAAGCAGCGCGGGTCCAACGCGGTGGAGGTGGCCAAGGGCGTGCGGGCCAAGATGGAGGAAATCCAGAAGGGCCTGCCGGAAGGCATGAATCTTTTCCTGAACTACGATTACACCCGCTATACCGAACAGGCGGTCCAGGAGCTGAACCTAACGCTTCTCCTTTCGGCCCTCCTGACCGCCCTGGTCTGCTGGGCCTTTTTAGGAAGCTGGTCGTCCACCTTCAACGTGCTGATGGCCATCCCCACTTCGGTGGTGGGGGCCTTCATCGTGCTTTACTTCTTCGGGTTCACCCTCAATACCTTCACCCTCCTGGGCCTCTCCCTCTCCATCGGCATCGTGGTGGACGACGCCATCATGGTGCTGGAAAACATCATCCGGCACCAGGAAAAGGGTAAAAGCCGTTTCCTGGCGGCCCTGGCCGGTTCCCGGGAAATCACCTTCGCCGCCATGGCCGCCACAGTCTCGGTAGTGGCCATCTTCCTGCCGGTAGCCTTTATGAGCGGCGTCATCGGCAAGTTCTTCTTCCAGTTCGGCGTGACCATCACGGTGGCGGTCCTGCTCTCCCTCCTGGAAGCCCTGACCCTCACCCCCATGCGTTGTTCCCAGTTCGTGGAAGTGGGTGAAAGGACCACCCGCCTCGGCCGGGGCATCGACCGGCTGATGGAACTGGCCCGGGTTTTTTACGCCAAAAGCCTGGCCTGGGCCCTGCAACGCCGATGGACGGTGCTGGCCGCGGCCTCGGCCGTTTTCCTGGCCAGCGGAGCGGCCTATTGGTTGATCAACAAGGAATTCATCCCTCCCGAGGACCAAAGCCGGTTTGCCCTCCGGTTCAAGACTCCTGTGGGCTCCGCCCTTTCTTATACGGACGATAAATCGAGGGAGATCGAGAAATTCCTCACCCAACGCCACGAAGTCGACCATTTCGTCATCAAGGTCGGCGGCGGCTCGCCCGGCGACTCCAACGGGGGCCAGGCCCTGGTGACGATGAAAGACCGGGGAAAACGGGGGCTGGACCCGGACGCCGGACACGAACTCTCCCAGCAGGAATTCATGGCCGTTTGCCGGAAAAAGCTCAACAAGATCCCGGATCTGAAGGTGGTCCTGCAGGACCTCTCCACGAAGGCCTTCTCGGCTTCCCGCGGCTTTCCGGTGGAGTTCCTGGTGCAGGGGCCGGATTGGGACAAATTGGGCGGCTATACCGACCAGGTCATTGACGAATTGGAAAAGACGGGCCTGGTCACGGATATGGACGCCGACTATGCCCCCGGGCAGCCGGAACTGCACGTCGTGCCGGACCGTAAAAAGGCCGCCGAATACGGCGTGAGCATCAGCAACATCGCCAACGTGGTGAACGCCATGATCGGGGGCGTGCTGGTGGGTACCTATGAGAAGGGAGGGCACCGCTACGATATCCGCCTGAAGGTGGCGGAAAGCAACGAAGACCCGGCCGCCACGGTCAGGAGCCTTTTCATCCGCAACAACCGGGGGGAACTGATGTCCCTTTCCAACTTGGTCACCCTGGAAGAAAAGCCGGCCATGGTCTCCATCTGGCGCAGCAACCGGGAAAGATCCATTACCGTTCACGCCAATGTGGCCCAGGGCAAGTCCCAGGCCAAGGCCCTCCAGGCGCTCCAGGATATCGCCAAGCGCGTCCTGCCGCCGGAATACCACGTCACCCCCACCGGCAGTTCCCAGACTTTCGAGGAATCCCTCCAAAGCCTTTTCTGGGTCCTCCTCTTGGGCATTATCGTGGCCTATATGGTCCTGGCCTCCCAGTTCAACAGTTTCATCGACCCGCTTTCGGTACTCATGGCCCTGCCTTTTTCCATTTCGGGGGCGCTGGTGGCCCTCTTTGCCTTCCACCAGTCGATCAACATCTACAGCGTCATCGGCCTGGTCCTTTTGATGGGCATCGTGAAAAAGAACTCAATCCTGCTGGTGGATTTCACCAACCAGGTGCGGGAAAAGGGCGAGAAGTCGGTTTCGAAGGCCCTCCTGACGGCTTGTCCCATCCGTTTGAGGCCCATCCTGATGACCTCGGTGGCCACGATCGCGGGGGCGATACCGGCCGCCTTGGCCCTGGGTCCGGGAGCGGAAAGCCGCGAGCCCATGGCCATCGCGGTCATCGGGGGCGTTTTCTTCTCGACCCTTTTGACCCTCTATGTGGTGCCTTGCTTTTACAGCCTGATGACCCGCTTTGAGCGCAAGAAGCTCCACGCCGGCCTCCTGGCGGAGGCCGAAGCGGAACACCGCCGACTGGACAAGCCGCGGAAAAAGAAAAGATAACCAAAGGCTGTTTTGCCACAGATGCACACAGATTCACTCAGATAAAAGTTTTGTTTGATCAAAAGAGATTATTCAAGTCGTTGGTTTTAGCCATCCGTGTTCATCTGTGTGAATCTGTGGCTAAATTGCCGTTATGCCTCACCCTGTTAACTCTGTGTACTCTGTGGTGAAATAGCCTTCATGAAACTCGAACCCATCCACAAAGAAATCACCCTGAGAAGCCAGATCACGTCCAAGAGTTCCCAAACCCTGCTGGAATTCCTCGTTTCCAAGTTCAAATACCTTTCCACGGAAGAGTGGGAAGAGCGTATCGCTGGGGGAAAGGTGATGGTGAACGACCATGCCGCCTCCCCCGGCCAGCCCTTACGGGCGGGGGATGAAGTGGCTTATACCACGAACGCATGGGAAGAACCGGCGGTCAAGACCGACTACCGGGTGGTTTACGAAGATGACCAAGTCCTCGTTGTCTCCAAACCGGCCCCCTTGCCGGTGCACGCCATCGGGGCCTATTTCCGCAACACCCTCATGTACCTTTTACGGCGGGACCGGCCTGAGGCCCGGGATTTTCACCTGGTCCACCGTTTGGATTCCGAGACCAGCGGGCTTTTGGTCCTTGTGAAACACAAGAAATATCTCAAATCCCTTCAAGAACAGTGGGGAGCTAAGGTGCTGAAACTGGAACCCTCGCCCCTTGAGGGAGAGGGTCGGGTGAGGGGTGTCGTTAAGACTTACCTAGCCGTTGTTTTCGGGTCCTTTCCAACGGGTAAAAAAAGCCTGGATGCCCCCATCGGGCCGAAAAAGGGAAGCGAAATAAGGATGAAACTGGCGGTGACAAAAGAGGAGGGTTATGACTCCATCACCGAATTCGAGTTAGTGGAAGCGAAGAAGGGGTTCTCCCTGGTCCAGGCCAAGCCCCTCACCGGCCGCACCCACCAGATCCGCGTCCACCTGGAACACTTGGGATTCCCCATCGTGGGGGACAAGCTTTACGCGGGCAACGACGAGACCTTCCTGCATTTTTACGAGAACGATTGGGACGATTGGGTAAAAGGGAGGGTGCTTTTGCCCCGGTTGGCCCTGCACGCCTTCAAACTGGAATTCCCCCATCCGGTGGATGGAAAGAGGATGTCCTTTGAAGACCCCTTGGCCAAGGATCTAAAGGACTTTTGGGACGGGTTGCCCTAGGGAAACTTATTTCTTCCGGGCTTCAGCAATCCAGCCCAGGGCTTGTCTGGTCAAGCCACTGATCTCCTCGAACTTTCCCGCTTTGACCCAATCCTGCTTGACCAGCCCGCTGCCCAGCCCTACGCAGGCGGCGCCGGCTTTGATCCATTCCCCGATGCTCTCCTGAGTCGCTTCAACCCCGCCCGTCGGCATGAGCCGGCTCCAGGGCATGGGCCCCATGACGGCTTTCACGAATGGAGGCCCGCCCACCGAATTTCCTGGGAAGACCTTGACGATCTCCGCCCCAACCTCTTCAGCCTGGGATATCTCGCTGGCACTGCCACAGCCGGGCAGGTAGGCGATTTTGTGGCGGTTGCAGAGCCGGGCGATTTCAGCATTCAGGCTGGGACCTACGACGAAATGGGCTCCCCGGGCCAGGTAAAGGGCCGCGGTGGGGGCGTCCACGATGGAGCCGACGCCCAGGATGAGGGAAGGGCAGGCCGATGCCGCGAATTCCGCCAGGGGGTTAAAGACGTCAATGGCCCCGTCGCCGCGGTTGGTAAATTCCGCCACCCGGGCCCCGCCGTCATAAAGGGCCTTGAGGATCTTTTGGGAGATTTCCAACTTGGCTTCGTAAAAAAGGGGGACGAGGCCGGTTTCCAGGATGGTGTTAAAAACCTTCAAGCGGTCGAATCGGGCCATAAAGTCTCCTTAGATAAAGAAAATCCACGACGTAAAAACTGAACCTTCTTAAAGCAGGCAAGGCAAAAACAATCTAGCCACAGATTAATGGGATACATTGGATGGCTAAAGGCAGATAGTTTTTGGGGAAGCTTGAATGTTACAGTTTTATCCCATTTATCCCATGCATCTGTGGCAAAAAATGTTGTTTTAGTCAGGTTTTATTCCAGGCTTTGACCGTTTAGCGCTGGATTCGGGCGCTGCCGCCGTCCATCACATGCTTTACTTCCGCCAAGGTTACCATGCTGGTATCGCCCCGGGTGCCCTGCACCAAGGCGCCGTGGGCCGCGCCCATCTCCACGCATTCCTGGGGTGTGAGGCCGTTCAGGAAGCCGTAGGCCATGCCGCTGCAAAAGCCGTCGCCCCCGCCCACCCGGTCCTCAATTTCCAGGTTCTCATAGCGCTTGGATTGATGGAACTTGCCCTCGGCCCAGAGGATGGCCGACCAATGGTTGATTCCGCCGCTGACCACTTCCCGCAGGGTGGTACCGACCGCTTTCAGGTGGGGATGGGACTTGACGACCTTTTCCACCATCTTTTGATAGCCTTCCACGGGCAGGTGTTTCAAGGCGGTGTCCGCACCCTCCACCTCGAATCCCAGTACCTTTTGAAAGTCTTCCTCGTTACCGATCAGGATGTCCATGAAGGGAACCAGCTTGGCCGTGGTTTCAATGGCTTGTCGGCTGGACCAAAGCTTGCTCCGGAAATTAAGGTCGTAACTGACCACAGCCCCGGATTCCCGGGCCGCCTTCATGGCCTCGAGGGCCACCTGGGCGCAGTTGGCGCTCAGGGCGGTGAAGATGCCTCCGGTATGGAACCAACGGGTCTTGCGTTGGGTGAAGAGGCGCTTCCAATCCACTTCGCCGGGTTTCAGGTGGGAAACGGCACTATGGCCCCGGTCGTACATCGTCACGCTGGGGCGCGGTCCCATGCCGACTTCCGTGAAATTCAAGCCGATCCGGTCCGCGGCACCCACGCCGTCGTAGGGAACCCAGACCACTTCGCTTAAATCCATTCCGCTGGCCTGGGCATGGTTGCGGATGAAAGCGCCCAAGGGGTTCTGGACGAGGCGGGAAACCCAGGACGTCTTGAGCCCGAAGCGGGCAAGGGCATAGGCCACGTTATATTCGGCGCCGCCGACGTAGGCCTCGAAAAAGGGGGCCAGCTCGATGCGCTGGTGGCCGGGAGGGCTCAGGCGGATCATGCATTCGCCCAGGACGACCAGGTCGAATTCGGCTTCGCTTTTGGGCTTCACTTTTAGCGCCATAAAGTTGTCCTGTTGTGGGGTGGCGGCGCGGCCAGGATAGCATAAAACTCCCGGGCACCCGGGGCCCCTTGTTGACGGGTCCGTTTCCCGGATGGTATACCGGACGCAACCCGCTTTAAAAGAGGCCTCCTTGAAAATCACCGACGCCAAGGTCATCGTCTGCGGCCCAGGCCGCAATTTCGTGACCCTCAAAATCACCACGGAGGACGGGCTCTACGGCCTGGGCGACGCCACCCTCAACGGCCGAGAACTCTCGGTGGCCAGCTACTTGAAAGACCACCTCATCCCCTGCCTCATCGGCCGCGACGCCCGCAATATCGAAGACACCTGGCAATATTTCTACAAAGGGGCCTATTGGCGCCGGGGTCCGGTCACCATGACCGCCATCGCGGCTATCGACATGGCCCTTTGGGATATCCTGGGCAAGTCGGTCCAAAAGCCTTTGTACCAGCTTTTGGGAGGGGCTTCCCGCGAGGGCGTGCTTTGCTACGGCCATGCCAGCGGGGAAACGGTGGAAGACACCCTTTCCGCCCTGGGGGACTACCTGAAGCAGGGCTACAAGGCCGTGCGCCTGCAATCCGGCGTGCCGGGTCTGCCCAAGACCTACGGTGTGGGCCGGGGCAAGGACCATTACGAGCCTGCGGAAAAGGGCCTGCCGCCCGAGGCCACCTGGAGCACCGAAGCCTACCTGCGGTCGGCCCCGGAGTTGTTCAGGAAGGCCCGGGAAAAATACGGCTGGGACGTCCATTTGCTCCATGACGTTCACCACCGGCTGACGCCCATCGAGGCGGCGCGCCTGGGGAAGGACCTGGAGCCCCACCGGCTTTTCTGGATGGAGGACCCGGTGCCGGCCGAACTGCAGGAAGGCTTTCGCTTGATCCGCCAGCACACGACGACCCCCCTAGCGGTGGGGGAAGTCTTCAATTCGATCTATGATTGCCAGCAGCTCATCCAGGAACAATTGATCGACTACATCCGCTCGACGGTAGTCCACGCGGGCGGTATCACCCATTTGCGCAAGATCGCCAATCTGGCGGAGATTTACCATGTGCGCACGGGCTGTCACGGTGCGACGGATCTTTCCCCGGTGGCCATGGGCGCGGC
>JAJPJW010000127.1 GCA_021324075.1 Pseudomonadota bacterium
AGGGCCTGGACCTGGGCCGGCAGGTCCCCTTCCGGCGTCACGGTGACCGCAAGAGGGGTCAGCCGGACCAAGGATGGAAGGTTGATCATGGCCCGGGCCGCCACGCCCAAGGCCAGGACCAAGATCCCCGTCAAAAAAAGGTTTCTATAAGAAGGAATATTCGAAGAGAAGGAATGCTTTGTTTTTCGTTTTGTCGGGGAACCGGTTGCGGAAGAAAACAAGTTCGGCTTCAAAAAAAATCGGAAAAAAGAGGCAAACGATCCGCCCATACGATGCAAAAAAATTCGCAATGGTCCCCAAGAGGCCATAAATCGTTCTTCTCTTTCAGGAGCAGATGTTTAAAAGCGAGGTGTAGAAGAGTGAGGAGGGCGGCGTTCGTATAAGTTCAACGGGAAACCACGCAATTATGTCTATAGAACGTGGCGGTATCAAGGGCATTTTGGGATTTTATGAAGTGGGGCATCCGAGGGTCACCCGCCCCCAGGCTCCCTTAACCCCTTGTTAACTTGTCAATCCCTCCGGAAAACCGCAAACAACGAATCCGTTGCGGAGCTCCTTTAGCATGACGTCGAAACTTCCTATCCCGCCTTCACGATAAACAACAAATCTCGTTCCCTGGGTGCGCCGGTTCAAGAAAATTTTTCAAAACCCGGCGCGGCCCGGGTTTTCGAAGACGGGTGGCCGGGCCGGATGAACTACCGAATTTTTTCTCACGCGGTTGGTTGAATCGAAAAGTTACGGAAAAAATTAATTTACAGCCCATTAACCGAAAACGATTTTAAAACATCGCCAAGAAAATATTTTTTCAAATTACATCGGTGAAAAGTTTTTCTCGAAATTTACCCGCGCCGTAAAACCTCAGTTAAATCCTTGGACGCCCCTTCAAAAAAAAATCTTCCGCTAGCTATAGTCTGCCCGTCGTTGAAACAACCCCACCGATGGAAAGGAGGTTTTCAAACCAGCGGAACTTTTCCGAATTACCCACCCTTGAACTGGCTGCAACCAATCAACAAGGAGAAACACAATGGAAGTGAAGAAGAAGAAAAAAGCGGCGTCCCGCAGGTTCGCATCGCCGCTCATGCCGTTCCTCGCCTTGAGCGCCGTCATCCTCCTGGCCCTCGTCGTGAAAGCCTCCGCCGATTCGGACGATTTCGGTCCGACCACAACGCCCATCAAGCACGTCGTCGTGATCTTCGATGAGAACATCTCTTTCGACCACTACTTCGGGACCTACCCGAGCCTCATCAAGGACGCCGGCGGTCACGTCGTTTTCCGCCCCAAGGACGATACCCCCAGGGTGAACGGCCTCACCCACAACCTGTTGACCAACAACCAGAACTCGGCCCAGCCCTTCCTGCTGACCGACCAGGTCACCTGCGACCAGGGGCATAACTACACCCCCGAACAAAAGGCCTACGACCAAGGGGCCGCGGACGAGTTCGTCGAATTCACCGAGGGTTCGGGTTGCACCGTCCCCTACGAAGTCATGGGCTATTACGACGGAAGCGTGGTGACCGGCATGTGGAACTACGCCCAGGAATTCGCCATGAGCGACAACCACTACAACACCTGCTACGGGCCTTCCACGCCCGGCGCGCTGAACCTGATCTGCGGCAACACGGCCTACGCCTCCGGCATCGGCTTGGGAACCTCCAATGTGGACGGCACCCAGGTCAATGACGCCGACCCGACGGGGGACACCGCCTCCAGCACCACGAAGAATTTCGCCGTTACCTTCGGGCAGAACGTGGGCGACCTCTTGAACAAGAAGGGCATCACCTGGGGCTGGTTCGAGGGCGGTTTCGATAATCCCGCCGCCACCCATGCCTGCAGCACCGCTTCGGGCATCACGGACTACATCCCCCACCACGAGCCGTTCCAGTATTTCCCTTCCACGGCCAACCCCACCCACCTTCCGCCCACCAGCGTGGCCATGATCGGCAAGACCGACCAGGCCAACCACCAGTACGACTTGTCGGACTTCTGGAACGCCCTGGCGGCCCACAATTTGCCCGCCGTTTCCTACCTGAAGGCCCCGGCCTACCAGGACGGACATGCCGGCTATTCGGGACCCGTCTGCGAGCAGGAATTCGTGGTGGACACCATCAACAAGCTGCAGAAATCCGATGAGTGGAATGAAATGGCCATCATCATCGCCTATGACGATTCGGACGGCTGGTACGACCACCAGGCCCCGCCCGTCGTCAACTTCTCCCACACCAGCGCCGATCCCTTCACCTACGAGTCCAATACCCCGCCGGCCTTGGGCGGGCTCCAGGGCCGCATGGGTTACGGGCCGCGTTGCCCCCTCCTGGTGATTTCGCCTTATGCCAAGGAAAACTATGTCGACCACCGCACCACGGACCAGACCTCGATCCTGCGCTTCATCGAGGATAACTGGAACCTGGGCCGCATCGGCAATGGTTCCTTTGATGCCGTCGCCGGTTCGATCAATGGGATGTTCGATTTTGACGACGCCCCGCGCCACGTGCACCTGATCTTGGATCCGGACACGGGCCGCCCGGTGGATCACCACATCTAAGCCGGGTTTAAAAGCCTATTCGTCGAAAGGGCCCGCTCCTTCGGGAGCGGGCCCTTTTTTATTCTGGACCGGCTGGCTTTTTTCAAAATTAACACGAATGATACTTTCGGCCCGTGGCCAATCGCCTGGCCGGGTGCTATGAACATGCCTTCGTGAATTCGATCCTTGGTGCCAGGAGCCCTGAATGAAATTTTCCCCTAAACGTTTTCGAAAGATGGCGAAGTTGAAGTTGCCGGTCCTGGCGGCCGCCGTCCTGGGGTTGGGATTCCTGTTGGGGCAATCCACCCGGAAAGGGGCCGTCCCCCAGGCCGAGGCCGCCACGACCGCCGTTCCCGCCCACCACGCGGATGCGGACGAAGTCATCCTGTATTCCCAATTGGACAACCCCTTCATCCCCCGCAAGGAGATCAACCGCCAGGATCAGGCCTGCAACGACATGCTCCGCGGCCACGCCATGGAGCCCAAGGTCCTGGCCGACGGCACCAAGGAATTCGACCTGACCGCCTCGGCCTTCACCTGGCAGCTCTATAACACCGCCCGAATGACGGTCTGGGGCTACAACCAGCAAGTGCCCGGGCCCCTCATCCGGCTCAAGGTCGGGGATAAGGTGAAGTTCGTCTTCAAGAACAAGCTGCCGCAGGAAACCACCGTGCACTGGCACGGCCTGGCCGTCCCCAATTCCGAGGACGGGGTGCCCGATATCACCCAAAAACCCGTCCCACCGGGCGGCAGCCATACCTATGCCTTCACCGTCACTTCCCAAATGGTGGGAACCCACCTCTACCACACCCATTTCAACGACAGCTTCCAGATGGATATGGGGCTGCACGGCGTCCTCATCGTGGACCCGGCCAAAAGACCGGCCCGGCCCTACGACGTGGAGGCCATTTACGAGATGGGGGCCTTCAAGATCGCGGGCGTGGACCAGGAGAATGTCTTTACCCTCAACGGCAAAGCCTTCCCCGAGGCCCCGGTTTTGGATGTCCCCCAGGGGGCCCGGGTCCTCCTGCGGTTGGTCAACGCCAGCGCCGAAAACCAGCATGTCATGCACCTGCACGGCTATACCTTCAAGGTGGTGGCCCTGGATGGGAATCCGGTGGAGCGCCCTTACCAGGCCAACACCGTGGACCTGGAGCCGTCCCAGACCGCCGACATCGCCTTCACGGCCGACAACCCCGGCTGCTGGATGTTCCACTGCCACATCCTGGACCACATGATCAATCCCGGCCCGCAGGGCGAAGGCAACGAAACCACCCCGGCCAATATGGGCGGGCTCATGACCTTCATCCGGGTGCTTCCCGCAGGCCAGGTGAAGGACCGCTACGAGGCCGCCGGGTCGCTTTACTCCAGCCCCAGCTGCAACCGGGACCTGTAAAAACAAAAAAGCCCCCGGCGGTTTCCCGCCGGGGGCCTTCACAACCTTCTGTTTTGCTTTAGCGGATTAGTAGTCCATCCCTCCGCCCATGCCGCCCATTCCGCCGCCCGGCATGGCCGGGGCTTCCTTCTTTTCCGGAATGTCGGTGATGAGCGTCTCGGTGGTGAGCATCAGGCCCGCGACTGAAGCCGCGTTTTGCAGGGCTGAACGGACCACCTTGGCCGGGTCGATGACGCCCGTGGACACCAAGTCTTCATAGACGTTGGTCTCGGCGTTGTAGCCCACGTTCTGCTTCTCCGTGAGCACCTTGGCCACGACCACCGAGCCTTCACCGCCGGCATTGCCGACGATCTGGCGCAGGGGCTCCTCGAGGGAGCGGCGCACGATGTTGGCGCCGATCTGTTCGTCGCCGGCCACTTTCAAGGTCTCCAGAGCCTTGATGGTGCGGATGAGCGCCACACCGCCGCCGGGAACGATACCCTCTTCCACCGCCGCGCGGGTGGCGTGCAGGGCGTCCTCGACACGGGCCTTCTTTTCCTTCATCTCAACCTCGGTGGCCGCGCCGACGTTGATGACCGCCACGCCGCCGACCAGCTTGGCCAGGCGTTCCTGCAGCTTCTCCCGGTCGTAGTCGCTGGTGGTTTCCTTGACCTGCTTGCGGATGGTCTCGCAGCGGGCGTCGATATCCTTCTTGGAACCCGCGCCCTGCATGATGGTGGTGTTGTCCTTGTCGATCGTGACCTTCTTGGCCTGGCCCAGGTCTTCCAGCTTCACGTTCTCCAGCTTGATCCCCAGGTCCTCGGTGACGGACTTGCCGCCGGTCAGGATGGCGATGTCTTCCAGCATGGCCTTGCGGCGGTCGCCGAAACCCGGCGCCTTCACGGCTGCGCAGACGAAGGTGCCGCGGATCTTGTTCACCACCAGGGTGGCCAGGGCTTCACCCTCGACCTCTTCGGCGATGATCAGGAGGGGCCGGCCCTTTTGCACGACTTTTTCCAGCACCGGCAAAAGGTCCTTCATGCTCCCGATCTTCTTCTCATGGATCAGGATGTAGCAATTTTCAAGGTCGCATTCCATGCGGTCCGCGTTGGTGACGAAATAGGGGGAAAGGTAGCCCTGGTCGAACTGCATGCCTTCGACCACATCCAGGGTGGTCTCGATTCCCTTGGCTTCCTCGACGGTGATGACGCCGTCCTTGCCGACCTTTTCCATGGCTTCGGCGATGATGTCGCCGATCTTCTTGTCGCCGTTGGCGGAGATGGTGGCCACCTGGGCGATCTCGTTCTTGCCTTTGGTGGGGGTGGAGAACTTCTTGAGCTCCGTCACCACCACTTCCACGGCCTTGTCGATACCGCGCTTCAAGGCGGTGGGATTGGCCCCCGCCGTCACGTTCTTCAGGCCTTCCCGTACGATGGCTTGGGCCAGGACCGTCGCGGTCGTGGTGCCGTCACCAGCCACGTCCGAGGTCTTGGAAGCCACTTCCTTCACCATTTGGGCGCCCATATTCTCGAAAGCATCTTCCAATTCGACTTCCTTGGCTACCGAAACGCCGTCCTTGGTGATGTTCGGGGCTCCGAACTTCTTGTCCAGCACCACGTTGCGGCCCTTGGGGCCCAAGGTCACCTTGACCGCGTTCGCCAGCTTGTCCACGCCCTTCTGAAGGGCCCTGCGGGCTTCTTCACCGTAAATGATCTGCTTTGCCATGATTCCGACTCCTTGAATTAAATTGAAGTTAAGGGGTTAATATCAGCCTTCGACCACGCCAACGATGCTTTCTTCCTTCAAGATGACATATTCTTTCCCGTCGATCTTGATCTCTTCCCCGCCGTATTTCTCGAAGAGGACCACGTCCCCTTCCTTCACGTCCAGCTTGAGGACCTCGCCCTTCTCGTTGATCCGGCCCTTGCCGACGGAAACGATTTTGCCCCTCTGTTGTTTTTCGCGGGCCGCATCCGGAATGATGATTCCCGTCTTGGTCTTTTCCTCTTCTTCGACCCGCTCGATCAAAACGCGGTCGTGCAACGGACGAAATTTCATGGAACAACCTCCCAAAAATGTCGTGATCCCCGAAGGGACACGTAATGTCTCAATGACTGGTTGAACTGTTTAAAAGAAGGCGAAGAAGCCGCCTTTTTAGCACTCGACAGCAGAGAGTGCCAGGGCGGGTAATATAAAAAAGTCGGGGGAGAGGGTCAAGGTCTGCGAAACAAAAAAGCCCCTTGAAAAGGGGCTTGAGTGGGGCGTTGGATTGGAAATTCGGTGTTACTTGACGGCTTCCTTGAAATTCTTGGAAGGAAGGAATTTGGGCGCTTTTTTGGCCGGCACCTGGATGGATTCACCGGTCTTGGGGTTCCGGGCCAGGCGGGCCTTCTTGTCCTTCAGCTTGAAGATCCCCAAACCCGTGATATTCACCTTTTCA
>JAJPJW010000041.1 GCA_021324075.1 Pseudomonadota bacterium
AAGCTTTCTGGCGGTTTTGGCGGCTTTGGGGGTGGCGGCCGGGGTGCCGGCCTGGTTTTCCTCGCCACCGCCCACCCGATTTGAAAGCAGCTTGGAATATGTTTTTCCCTATCAGCCGGACCGGCGGATTCAAACCCTTTCACTGGGTGCCTCCTGGGGAAAGTCCTACTTGGACAGGCGGTTGGAACTGTATTTAGGTATGACCGCCACCCACGCTTGGGGATCCCTCACCCAGCCGCCAGGGGCGGGGTTCCTTAACGGGACAAGCCAAGACGACGCCGCCTCCGGTTTGGGCCCGGCCTTCACGGCCCGGGTCACCCCCCTGCGGGCCGGAGACCTCGAATTTTCCCTCGACGGAAGCGCCGGGGTCATCCTCTACGACGGACGGTTCCCGGCCGGCGGGGACATTTACAACTTCATGTTCCGGGCCGGACCCAGGTTCGGCTTGGCGCTGGATCAGCGGACTTCGCTCTTCCTCAAATACCAGTGGATGCACGTCTCGAACGGGCAGGGGTTGGGGCCGTGGAACCCCTCTTATGAAGGGGAAGGGCCGGTGGCCGGGCTGAACTGGGGTTTTTAAATGACCGCCAAAAACCGATCCCCTAGGGGGAACGACAGGACAAAAATGACCCGGCGGATGGCCAGCTTTTTCCTGACAGGCTTTTTGGCCACCGGGGGCTTGGGAGCCTTCGCGATGGAGGCGGATGAAACCGGTGCCGGACAACTGGCGGGTGTCTGGCAAGGGTGGGCGGACCCCGGCCACCACCAGGTTGTTTTCAATATCAAATACAACCCGGACCAGACCTTCATCGGCACCCTGGATATTCCCGAGCAGGGGCTTTCGGGCATTCCGCTCGAATCCGTGACTTGGGAAAAAGGGAGGGTGCACATGGCGTGCGCCCTGAAAAACGCTTCTTATAATGGCCGCATCAACGACGAGGGTTCAGGAATAATGGGAAAATGGGGTAAGGGGGATTGGCTCACCTTGAACCTCACCAAATCCCCGGGACCGCCGGTGGAAAGGCCCCCCAACGAAAAAGTGCGGGCGATGGAATCGAAGATGAAGGCTGACGCCGAACTGGAGCCCCGGAAGCCCTACCCTTACGGGGAGGAGGATGTTTCTTTCGCCGGGGCGGGGGAAGGGGTCACCCTTGCCGGAACCCTCACCTTGCCCGAGGGCAAGGGCCCTTTCCCGGCGGTGATCCTGCTGGCGGGGTCCGGCCCGGTGGACCGGGACGAGACGGTGGCCTGGCACCGGGTTTTCCTGGTGCTTTCGGATTATTTGACCCGGCAGGGGATCGCGACATTGAGGTACGACAAGCGCGGCGTGGGCGGGTCGTCAGGCGATTACGCGAAGGCGACCACCCGGGATTTCGCGGACGATGCCCGCTCGGCGCTGTCCTACCTGAGGGGTCGGAAAGAAGTTGATCCGGGTAAAATAGGTCTGCTGGGGCACAGCGAGGGCGGGTTGATCGCGCCCATGGTTGCGGTGGATTCCCCCGGGGTTTCCTACCTCGTCCTTTTGGCGGCGCCCGCCCTGGACGGGGAAGAAATCCTGATCCGCCAAAACCTTTACTACCTCCAGGCGGCGAAGGCCGGGGAGGAGATCCTGGAGATCGACCGGTCGGTACAAAAGGAAATATTCCGGGTCCTCCGGAGCGGTCAGGGCCGGGAAGCAGCCCTGGGGAAGATACGGGCGATCGAGGAGGATACCCGGCGCCGGATCGGGAAGTTGGATCCGGGAATCGCGGAAAAAATATCGGCCCAAATGAAGGACCAGGAAAATTTCCTGCTTTCCCCATGGATGCGTTATTTCATCGATTACGCCCCCCGGGGCGCGCTGGAAAAAGTCCGGTGCCCGGTTCTGGCCCTGGATGGGGACGGGGATTTCCAAGTGGCTTCCAAGGAAAACCTGCCGGTCCTTGAGGAGGCGTTGGGGAAGGCCGGCAACCGGGACTGCACCATCCGCGAGTGGAAAAACGCGAACCATCTTTTCCAGGTCCACGGGGCCGGCGGCCCGGGTGATTATTCCGACGCCACCCCCACGCCGGCCCGACCCGTCTTGGAATACATAACCGATTGGATAAAAAGACATGCCCATTAACCCGATAAAGATAAGCTTATGATGCAAGAGCTTGGACTCGATCCTTCCATATCGTGGCTCTCGACGGCCATGTGGTCAACAACCTGGTTGGCCCTTATGTTGGCTTATACGCCGTTGGCGGACATGTTGGCGGCACGGTTGACTGATAAGCCGCCAACCCTTGGCGCCTTCCGTGTATAGCAACAATCCGGGATTAAACTTTTTTTGGGGATTGTAGTGGCGTGGGTTTTTGGGGGATTTTTAGAGGAGTTATTTTTCCGAGGAATCATTCTCCGTGCAATTGAAGCTGAGATATCGGTTTGGCTCGCAAAGCCAATGGCGATTGGTATGGCGATATTCATTACGGCGGTAGCGGCAGGTTTACTGCACTTATACCAGGGCCGTCGGGCAGTGATCATCGTGACCCAGCTCTCGGTCTTATTTGGACTGCTTTTTTATGTCACCGGCTACAACCTGTGGGCTGTTGTGTCGTGTCACGGGCTGTACGATACGATCGCCTTCATCAGGTTTGGCCTAAAAAAATCCAAATATTCAAAGCCTGAGGGTGGTTGATGACGGCAAAATTTCAGGATAAACCGGGGACCATAAGAACAAAACGTATTAATTGTTAATAACGAATCGTTTGAATGGGAAAAATTCAGGTTATTGGGTGACTCCGCCATGAAAGTTTGGAAAAAAATCCAAGTCATTCTTATCAACTTCCTTGCTTTGGCGGTTGTATACCTTGCCTTGCTCTTCTTTCCCCAGCCCCTTTTCACCTACTGCCACACCTGGAACAACCTGGTCCTTTATTGCGATAATCCCATCCCGCCCAGGGCGGATGCGATGCTCCAGGACGTCCAGCGGCGGCTGGACAAGTGCCCCTTCTATACCGGCCATCCGCGGGAGAATATTTTTCTCTGCGATGACGCGTGGCGGTACAAGCTTTTAACCAATGTCCATTCCAGTGCGGGGGGGAACTGTTATTTTTTCGCCCCGGAGAACGCTTTTTTGAGGAAGGCCGACGTCTCCCGGAACGTCCTTTTCCGAAAGGACGGGGTGACCCCCTCGGGCCCGGATAGGCCGCTTTCCTATTTCATCGCCCATGAGATCACCCACGGCCTAACGGCCCGGTTCCTGGGGTTGGCTTATTTGCGGCTGCCCGCCTGGAAAAACGAGGGTTACGCCGATTACGTGGGCAAGGGCGGCGACTTCGATTTCAAGAAAAACCTGGGGCTTTTCAAGGAGGGCGACCCTTCCCTCGACCCCCATGCCTCCGGGCTTTACCTGCGTTACCAGCTTCTGGTGGCGGAACTGCTGGATCACCGGAAGTTATCCGTCGAAGAGATGCTCAAGGGGAAGGAGGACCAGGGGCAACTCGAAGCTGGCCTTCGATTGGAAAAAGGAATAATATCGAAATAGCGGTTGTCCACGGCGGGGACCCATTGTGGACAGTCAGCAATACTGATTACCTGTCCTTTCGTAAAACCGCAGACTTTTGGATGATCTGTTTCCGCCAACATGATTTTCGACGGAGTTGATCTCGTCCTGTAAGATGGGTTTATGTCTCCCTCTTCTCAACGCGGGTTGAAAACCAATTTCCCTCCCTTTGCTGGGAATGCGAAAGATCTTCGTCTTACCATCTACGTGCGTATCCACAACCTCTTCGCGACCTACTTGAACCTGAACTGTTTTTTTGTGTCGGCGGACAACCTGTCCGAATGGATGCCCCTCTTCTACAGTCGCAACAGCCTTCATAACCCCACCCACTATGAATCCCTTTTCGGAAAGAATCAGGACCGCGACCGGTATAACAGCTTGAATTTCAAGCGACTGAAGAAGGAAAGAAAAACCTTCTTCGCCAAACACGTCGGATTCTACAACCTCTACACGCCGGTAGTCAGGAACGGAACCTTCCAAGGTTTCCTTGCCGCCGGTTCCTTCGTGCGGGAACCTTTCACGGAGGCTGAAATCATCCGGCAATGGACATCCCTCTCCGGCCGGCGTGCCGATGCCCCCGATCCGGATTTCCTGGGCTACGCTCGGATGGCGCTTGATACAGCCGTGTTGTCCCCGCCCGTCCTGGCGGGGTTTAAGGAAGTGTTGGAGATGCTTGCCGATTTTCTATGCGGACAGGCGGATCAGCGGATAGCCGAACGGCTGGAGGAACTACGGAAAGGCCCGATTTCCCACGGCCTGCCGCATGCCGTCTGGATGGACTTTATGCTGGGCTTAAACCAGTTCCACCCCAGGGTGACCGTGGGCCGGGAGCCTTGTTGGTGGGAACAGGAGGAGCTGGGCATTATGCGCTGGCCAACGACGGTCTTGGCCCTCACCCAACCGGTCCCGGACCCGGAAAGGTGGTCCGCCCTCCGGTCCATGGCGGGCGCGGCCCAGTTACAGTGGGAAGCCTTGCGAATGGCGCGCGAGTTCCCCGAGACCGTCGCGGGCAGCTTGGAAGACTACGGCGCCCTCTTTGTCACCTCGGCCTCGCCCGCCAAGTCCAAGGTGCAGGCCAAATTGGAGATCCGCGACCGCTTTGAGGCCATCCGTCGTCGGCTGGAGAAACGAACCGGGCTCAAGCTGGTGGCCGGGGTCGGTTCCACCCTGGCGCCCGGCGGGAAACTGGCTGAATCCCGGTTACAGGCGGTACTGGCCATGAACCTAGCCTCCTCGACGGGGCGGCCCATGGTCTTCTACGAGGACGAAGCCGATGGGATCGAGCAAGGGCGGGGGCGGGGCCTGCGTCCGGCGCTCGTTTGGCTGAGGAAGGCCTACCGTAGTGGTTCACCCAAGGACCGTGATGCGGCCCGGGCGGAGTTCGTCCGCCAGG
>JAJPJW010000160.1 GCA_021324075.1 Pseudomonadota bacterium
CGTCCCCAAGAAAGGTTTTAAATGTACCCCATCCTGCTCTCGATCGGCCCTTTCCATTTTTATTCCTACGGCCTTTGCATGGCGGTGGCCCTGGGATTCAGCATCTATCTTTTTGCCAGGGACGCGGGCACCTACATCGCCCCCCGGGTAAAGCTGAACTACCAGCAGGGCTTTCAAAAGGCCTTCGACTTAGGGGTCTATGTCATTGTTTGCTCGCTGCTGGGGGCGAGGATTTTCTACGTCATTGAAAACCACACGGAATTCGGGAACGGCCGCTGGCTGGACGCCTTCAAGATTTGGCAGGGCGGATTGGTGTTTTATGGGGGGCTTTTCGGGGCCATCGCGGTTGCCTGGTATTGGTTCCGAGTCGAGAAATGGCCCATGAGCTACTGCTTCGACCTGGTGGCACCCTACATTCTTTTGGGGCACGCCATCGGCCGGGTGGGGTGCTTCTTGAACGGCTGCTGCTACGGCAACGTGGCCGACCCACACCAGGGCATCTTCGATTGGGGGCATGGCTGGGTTTTCAAAGGAGCGGAGGACCCATTGCCCCACCTTCCCACCCAACTTTGGGAATTGGTGGGGGACTTGGCCCTGTTCTTCCTCTTGTTGTGGATAAGGCGCTGGACCCTCCGGACCCCCTGGTTGACCATCAGCCTTTACGGGCTTACCTACGGCCTTTTGCGGTATGTCATCGAGATCTGGCGGCTGGACCGTAGTGTGCATTTCCTTGTGACCTTCCGTTCCGCTTCCCAGGCCACCAGCGCCGTCCTTATCGTCCTGTCCTTGGGTGCGGTCCTTTGGACGCTTTTGAATAATCGTTCGAAAAAGCCGAGCCTCTCCTAAAATAAGGCACCATGGAACCCTCCTCTCCTTCGCCCCAAAGCGCCCTTTTTTCCGTCCTGGCCGGCCAGGGTGGAAAACGGCTGGACGTATTCTTGTCCACCCAGTTGCCTTCTTTTTCCCGCAGCCAGGTCCAGTCCCTCATCAAGGAAGGGCGGGTCGTGCCCCAATTCCCGGTGAAGGTGGTGAAGGCGTCGATGACCGTCCTGGAAGGCCAGGCCTTCCAAGTGACGGTGCCGGCCTCCCAAAAAACGGACATTCCAGCCCAGGCTTTCGCGCTGGACATCGTGTTCGAGGACGACGACCTCCTGGTGATCAACAAACCCGCGGGTTTGGTGGTGCATCCCGGCGCCGGAAACCCCGACCATACCCTCATCAACGCCCTCGTCGCCCATTGCCCCGACCTGGCGGGCGTGGGGGGGGTTCAACGCCCGGGCCTGGTCCACCGGATCGACAAGGATACCTCCGGGCTTTTAGCGGTGGCCAAGTCGGATCTGGCCTACAAGAGCCTGGTCAAGCAGTTGCGTTACCGAAAATTGAGCCGGGAATACCTGGGGATCGCCAGGGGCCGGATGGAGGGGTTCGGCAGGGTGGATGCGCCCATCGGGCGGCATGTGATCGCACGAAAGAAAATGGCCGTGCGGGCCGAGAGCGGCAAGGCGGCCGTCACCCATTTTAGGACCCTGGCTTCCAACGAGAAGGCCAGCCTGCTCCACCTGAAACTGGAAACGGGAAGGACCCACCAGATCCGCGTGCACCTGCAGTACATCCACCACCCCATCCTGGGGGACGAGGTTTACGGGGGCACGGATGAGGCGGCTCCACGGCAAATGCTCCACGCTTTCCGGCTTTCCTTCCAGCACCCCCGGACGGGAACCGTGGAGGGGTTTTTCGCCGTCCCGCCCCGGGACTTTGAGGAATGCCTTTCAAGCCTGGGTTTTCAAAGAGTCCCGTGGAAAGAAGTGGAATGGCCACAGCCGAAAAAAAGCTGAACTGGGTCCTGCAACCGGGCCTGCGAAGCCTTCTCTTATGGACCGTCCTGCTCAAGGCCTGGGTGATCGCCTTGGCCTACCTGGGGTATGGGCTTTTCCCCTTCAATCTCGCCAATTACCAGGCGAATTTTATCTATCCTCCGGGGGAAGCGCCGAATTTTTGGACCCCCCTTAAAACCTGGGATGGACAGGTTTACCTCTTCCTGGCCGACCAGGGCTACAGCCCCCACCAATGGATGAATGCCTTTTATCCCCTGTTTCCTTTCCTCGTCCGCATCGCTGGGTTGTTGATGGGCGGGAACATGATGCTGGGCGGGTTACTGCTTTCACATTTTTTGACCTTCTTGGCCGTGTTTTACCTTTACCAGACTGCCCGGGTGAACTACGGCGAACGAGGCGCTTTTTATGGATGCCTTTTCCTCCTGGCTTTTCCCACGGGGTTTTACCTGGGGCTCCTTTATTCCGAATCCCTTTTCCTGGCCCTGGCTTCGGGCTATTTTTATTACTGGGAAAAAAAGAAAACGGGGCCGGCCGCCCTTTGCGCCTTTTTGCTTCCCCTCACCCGGCCGACGGGCATCCTCGTGTTTTTGCCGGCGCTTTTCGCCGCCTTGGAGGGGAGGCAGAAAGCGCGGCCCCGGGCCTCCAAATGGCTTCCGGTGGCGGCTTTCCTGGCCGGTTATGCCGCCTATCTAGGGCTGATGCAGATGATGACCGGGGACGCCTTCGCGTCCTTTGAGGCGGAGAAATCCTTCATCGCGCATTTTGACGTCAAAAACCTTTTTCATCCATTCGATTGGTTCTTCCGGAGTTTCCTCCAACTCGACCCCTCGCTGCCTTTTACCCCCATTCTTCTGTTGAACAGGGTTTTCTTTGTCCTTTTACTTTGGGCCCTTTGGGTCTGCCGGGATTTCCTGAACAGGCCCTCCTTTGTTTATTGCCTGGTGTTAGGTTTGGTTCCAGCCCTTGCCGGCGGCATGGTTACTTATTTGCGCTATTTACTGGTGCTCTTCCCGCTTTTTTCCGCTTTGGCCCTTCGATGGAAGGGGAAGGAAGGCTATTGGCTGGCCGCGTCCCTGGCCCTGCAGGGTTATTTGGCCATCCAATACGCGCTCAACTATTTCGTGGCTTGATTCAAAAGATACTGATGCTGGAAAGGGAAGGCGACGGGTCCGGGACTGTTTTCCCGGGCATCTCGAAATAGATCCAGGAATCGCCGACGCGCCCGGTGGGCGGGGTTGCGGAAGCCCAACTGCGGGCAATGGGCAGCAGTTCCGGCGAAAAGACGGGCCCGGTTTGGAACAGGGTGACGTTCACGGCATAAACCTGCCCCGGTTGGGGGCCCGACAAGTCCTTCCGGGTCCATGGGACGCAGGCCAAGCCATAGAACGAAGGGTCCAAGGCACCGCCGAATTGGGCCAATTTCACCTGCTTCCAGCCCCTTTGCCGGCCCCATAGGGCCAGCCGCTTCACATCCTGCCCCATGTCCAGGTCGCTGTCGGCCAGGTAATAAACCTTTTTTTCGGCCGGAACAAGGTCGTTGAAATAACCGATCAAATCGGGTCCGTTAGCCAGGACGCTCAAGGCATTCCAGAGGAACAAGCCCGCTACCAGGAGTTTTCCGGCCCGCTTCCTTTCTTCCCACCCTTCACCCGCCGCTTTCGAAACCATCAGGATGAGAAAGGGAACGGCGGGAAGCAGGTAGCGCACCCCCAAGTTTTGAACCGGCAAGATGGCAAGGGAGAAAGCGAGGGGTGTCACCCACATCCATGCCGGATAAGAGGTTTTTTTGCGCAGGCCTTCCCAAACAGCGATAAGGACAAGCAGGGTAAAGACGATCGTGTTTTTTAATAAGAAGGCCACCGGAAAATAAAGCCAGTGGTTTTGACGGGAGCATCGGCCCAGGAAATAAGTGGGATGGTGGTAATCCGAATAATCCGCCATGTTTTTTAGCCCCCGTAAGAAATAAACCATTGGGAAGCGGTGTTCCGTTTGGAACAGCGTTCCGGGCAGGTAAATGAGGGAGATGACCCCGAAAAAACCCAGGGTTCCGTACAACCAGTCCGTTGTCCATGGAATTCGCACGGGGTTCCCCCCGGGGTTACCCTTGTGAAAATGTTGGAGGACCTCCAAGGCGGCGAAAATGGGGACAAGGGCCAGGGCGGAAAACTTGGAGCAGGCGGCTAGGCCAGCGAGGCTTCCGGCCGCCAAGGCCCAACGGGGGCCCGGCTTTTCCAGGTGCCTTTGGAACACCAGGACCGCAGCCAACACGAAAAAAGAAACGGTGATGTCGGCCATGGCGAGGCCCGAGTAGGCCAGCAGGGTCGGATGAAAAGACCAAAGCCCGAGGGCCGCGAAAGCCGTCACGGGATTTCCCCGACGGGTTTGAAAGAATAAAAGAAGGCCGATGCCGATGCCGAAAAACAGCGAAACCCAACGCCCGCACCGGGTCATCCATTCAAAATCCTTCCTGTTTGAAACGAAAAGGAAATGGTAGGCCCTCAGCTGGTTTTCCGTAAAAGATGGGGGTGTGGAATCTTCCAGCTTCTTCAATCGAAGGGGCAGGGCTTGGAGCATTTTGGGAAGGGGGGGGTGAAAGTTGTGGGTGACCACATCGCCCCGCCAATAGAAATAGCCGTTGGTCAGTTCAATGGGTTCGTCGTCGGTGGGGGAGTTCTCGTAGATGCCGGGGACGACTTGGGCCGTGAAAACAAGGGCAAAAAGAAGGAACCAGGAGATGCGCAGAGTTTTTCCCGCCCGATTGGAGGACTTCAATCAAAAAAACCGGTTCACTTAAACCTGATTCGAGGGTGAAGCGGTTTTCGCGGCCTTGGCCGCCTGGGCATCCCTGGTCTCATTCCACAAACTGGCCAGGCCTTCCCAAAGGCTTTTGCGCAGGGTGAGGCGGTAAACCGAGTTTTCCGGGAGTTCCTTCATCAGGCGCCGGTGGGCCTCCCCCAGGTGGTGGTAGGGCATGCCTGGAAACAAGTGGTGCACCGCATGGTACCGAAGGCCGACGGGAGCCCAAAGGCCCGTTGTCACCGGGTTGCCAGGTATGGTAACCGAGTCCAGGAACTGCTCGGAGAACTCAAGGACATGTTCAGCGGGGTTGCGGTAGCAATGGGTGGCCGCGATGGTGCGAAGGCCGTTGGTCAGAAGGATGAGGGTGGCCACCAAGTACCAGAGGACGAGCACTTTCAGGGGCAGGATACCCTTCCACAACAGCAAACCGAAAGCCACCGCGTAGGCGAAGGTCAAAAGCTCCTGCAGCCTCCACCATTTGCCGTCCCTTTCCTGGGGTGCGGGCCTTTTCCATTCGGGGTCGATCGAAAGGGAGGACAGGTATTCCCAGAGGAGTTTCCGCAGGGGCGGAATGAGGTAGGAGATGGGGGTTAGGAGGAACCGCAAGGTGAAGACAAAGGGGACGATCAGCATGGTGAAAAAAAAGGCGACGATCCGGAAGCGGCCCAGAAGGACAAAGGGCAGATATTCACCGTCGTCCTTGGTGCCGTACATCTTCTGCTTGTGATGGTCGATATGGACCCCCATATAAGTGAAGGAGGGGACCATGAAGGGAAATCCACAGATGAGGTTCCAAACCAACCGGAACAAGCCGAAGGAATCCTTTTTCAGGTGGGTCAATTCGTGGATGAAAATGACCGCCCGGTAGAGGCAAAAAACCGAGACCAGGAGGCTTAAAGCCTGGGGCAGGGAGAAGTTGGGGCTCGATACGGCCAGGACAAAAGCGCCCCAGCCGAAGATGGCGTTGAGAAGCAAATCGGCCCAATAGGTGGGAGCGCTCGGCTCGAAGAGGTCATCGACGATCTTTTTGGCTTCCGCCATGGGAAAATTTTGTTTTTCGGAAGGCATGGGACTCTCTTTGATGAATTTGGAAAATGAAGTTTAGCGGAAATGGGCGCCGTTTGGAAGCGGAGGAATCGGCCTTCAGGAACCGGAGGAGCGGCTTAATATTTCCGACACCTTTTTGTTTTGGGGGTCCAACCGAAGCGTGTATTCCAAACAAAGCCCCGCCATTTCAAGGTCCCCGAGGGCGAGATGGGCGGAAGCCAGGTCCAGGAAAATTTCGGAATACCGGCCGTTGGTCTTGCGAAAGCCTTCCATCAGGAGGTCCCGGGCCGGGCCATAAGCTTTGGCCCGCAGGGCGAAGAGTCCCATGCTGAGATCCCCCATGGCGTAGGTTTGGGGACGGTAAAAACCCCGCAGCCAGTCCGCTAGGGGGGAAATCCGCAGGTCTTGCAGTTGGGCCCGAACGGAGAAACTTGTTTCGGGTGCAATGTCCAAAGACGTTAAAAGGCCAGGGAAGGAAAGGGCGGGGATTTGGGGGGCATAATCCGACCGGGCATAGACGGCCGTCGATTCATCCAGGTAGATGAGCCTCCAATTGGAGAAGCGGTTGAGCTGGTCCACCCAGGGGGAAAGGCTGTTGTAGTCCATCACAACCAACTGGGCGTCGGTGAGGGCCAGTAACGGTATCAGGCCACCAGGCGCGTAGCTTTGAAGGACCCGGGAGTAAAAGGAATCTTCGGGCAATTCCAAGCGGCCGTCCATGAAGGTGGATTGGGGCGCCTGCCAGTCCAACCATCCCCCCGAATTCAAGTCATTCAACATCCTCCCATTGAGCCCGTTCTGGGCCAGGAACTGGCAGGCTTTGGCCGGCAGGACCTGGTAATCCAGTCCCAAGCCGGTGCGGTCGTTACGGCGGTCCGAAATGTAATAGGCGCCGGTAAAGACCCTCAAGGCCCAAAGCAGGGTCAAAAGGGCCAGTCCCAAGGCCGCAGGTGGCCGGGAAAGCCAAGCCCAGCGGAATTTTCCGGTGCAGGAAGAGATCACCGGGACCGCAACCAGCGTAAAAAGCGGGATGTTCCGCAAGGCCGTGGCCGCCAGGAAGAGGAAGACCAGGAAAAGCAGGAGATCGTGGCATTTCCGCTCTTGGAAAGTGAGGGCGATCAAAACAAGCCCCCCAAGGGCCAGCCCAAAAAAGAGGAAGAGGTGGAGATGGGGGTCGAGGGCCAGGTTTTGGACCTGCAAGTCGCGCCAGGGAGAGAAAAATTCCGCGATGGTTTGCTTATAAGGGTTCGAGTCCTGGAGCCTCGTCCAAAGCCTGAAAGGAAACAAAATTCCACGGAACCCGTAGGGGTTGAGGGCGTCGACGGCCATCGATAAAAGTAAATAAAGGGCCAGGGGCCGATCCCACTGTTTTTGGTGGATGCGTCCGCTGAGCAGGTAAATTCCGCAGGCCGCCCAGCCCAACATGAAAAGACCTTCGGTATTGACCCAGAGGAATTGAACGGCCGGCAGCAGGAAAAGAAGGTTCCCGATCCTCTGGAACCTTCGGTCCAAAACCCAGAGGGTGAGACTCAGGTAGAACCAGGAAAAAACCTCAGGCCGGACAATGAAACGCCTTTCCATTTCCAAAACGGCCGCCAAAAGAAGGAGTAAAACGGCCCCGGGCGGGGCCCGGCTTGCCTTCAGGCGGGTCCATAAGAGGAAGAAGACGGCGCCGATGACAAAAGCTGTCATGAGGGTCAGGGCGGAATAGCCAAAAGCCCAGTAAAGGCCGTAGAGAAGGACCTGGTAAAGGCCGTTGGAATCGAGATAGTCCCGGTTGGTCTGGGTATAGGTGAAGCCGTCCTTTTGCGGGAAAGAGAGGTGTTGGACGATCCATTCACCGGTTTTGAGGTGGAAGCCGATGTCGTCCGACCCGATTTTCCGGGAGGACAAAAGGGCCACGAGGATGAAACAGGCCAGAAGGGGATAGGACCAAGGCTGGGTTAAAAAATTCCGAAGCCGGGAAGGGATAGTGCCGGAAGGGGTGCCCAAGGCTTCAGCGCCGGAGCTCTTTTTGGATTTGAAGGACCAGGGGGTGGTCATCCCGGTAAAAGGACCGGGCCATTTGAAGGGCGGTCTTCAAGTTTTCCCGGGCGATGCCTGTTTGACCGAGACCTTCCTGGGCCTGGGCCAGTTCCAGCAAAAACACCGCCACTTGGGGATGGCTGGTTCCGTATATTTCCCTGCAGGATGGAAGGATATTTTGAAGGAGGCCCTCCGCTTCCTTCCATTGCTTCGCGGCCATCCGGGCTTTGGCCAGTTTTTGGACGTAGGGCAAGGAGGAATAACCAAAATAAGACCCTACACAGCCTTGGTAGATTTTTAAGGCGGAATCATAGAGGGGTTGGGCTTCCTTTTCCCGTCCCTGGGAATGGTAAAAGCCCGCCAAAGATTGCTGGGCATCGGCCAGCTCGACGGCATTGGCCTTGAATCCCTTTTGAGCCGTTTGGAGGGCTTTTTCAAGGCAGGAGCCTTCTTCCGGGTATTTCCCAAGGGCGTGATAAGTGGAGGCCAGGAGATTCAACGATTGGATGAGTTGTGAAGCCGGGACTTCCGGGATCTTTTCAAGAATTTCGCCGCATTTTTTCAGCAAGGAAAGGGCGTCGTCCTTTTTCCCAAACTCCAATTCAATCTGTCCCCAAAGCCCAAAAGCTTCGGCAAGCCTCTGCGGGTCGGCTGCGGATGCAGGCGCCTGTTTATAAAGAACAACGGCTTTTCGTTGGAAAAACTCCGCATCTTCCCAGTGACCCCAATAGAAATAAAGGGAGGCCAGCTGGCCGAGGGATTCGGCAGTCCGAAGATCGTCGATCCCGAAATTCCTTTGCCGGATCGCCAGGGCCCATTGAAGGTTGGATTCGGCCTGGGGATAAAGGGCCAGGTCGCGGTCGAGGGTGGCCAGGTCGGCCAGGATGGGGACCAGGGAAGGATGGGTGGGGCCATAACGGTTTTCGGCGAGCTTCAGGGCGTTTTGTTCCGATGCCAGGGCTTCCGTGAATTTTCCCCTTTGGGCCCTGTCGACGGCGGTAACTTCGGCCATGGACAAGGCGTCCTCGCTGTCCATCGTTTGCTCGGCGAAACCGGACTGGCTGGAAAGGGCGAGGGCAAAAACCAGAAAAATACTCCCCAAATGCCTCATGGTGCCGTCCCTTCAAACCAGGGCATGGGAGTCGGCACCGGGGCGAATTCCTGGGGTCCGGGAGGTGCAGACAGGCTTCCTAAGATGACCACGTTGGCGTCCCTTTCGAAGGCGTCCTGCCAGGTGGCGCCGCCGTCCGTGGAAAAGGCCTCCCGTGAAAGGTGGGCGCCGCCGTCGAAGCTCAAGTCGGCCGCCCCGGCCAGGCCGCCGGAGTTCCCGAATTCCGAAATCAGGTAACAATCACTGCAGCCCGGCGGCTGATCCGAGGGTCCACCTGAATCGGTTTGAAAGGTCACGAACCGGCATTCGGCTGGAAATTCCTGGGGTTGGTCCTCTTTCTTGAGCCCAATGGTCACCCATTGATAACCGTTCTGGACCTGGGAAGGAAGGGCGGCAAGCCCCGAAAAGGCCAGGGTGATTTTGTGTTGGAGGAAGTTGATGGTATAGACGCGGTACTTCAGCGGGGCAGTGGGGTGACCCTCCTTGCGTAAACGCAAGGCAAAACCAGTGGGGATCAGGCCGCTGTGGGGATGCAGGACCTCGCCAGCAAGGACGTCGTCCGAAGGGTTGCCGGGGGTGCCGTTGCCATGGATAGGAAGTTCCCCGAAACTATCGTAGGGGATGCCCTGAAACTTCGAACCGCCCCCATGGAGTGCGAAGAGAGGCTGTTTATCGAGGACCCGCCATTTTCCATTTTCATAAACGAGGACGTTGAGTTTTGGGTCGGGTTTTTCGTCCCGGGGATCGAAGGCGTTCAGGGCGTCCCCATAGGCCACCGAGGCAAAATGCCGAGTGTCAATGACACCCACCGGATGCTGTCCCCCGCGGGTGGCATCCTGCTCCAGGACAAGGTGGTAAACCTGGCCGGCTTGAAGGGGAAGATTGTTGAAGGGAACCGTAACCCAACAGCCCCCCTTTGGGGTGACGCTCGAAGACTCCAGGACTTTCGGGGAAGGGAGGCCCTTTTCATCGTCCACCAGGCTGACTTTGTATTCGGGGGGTGTCTGGGATTTTTCACAGTAGAAGGAAGCGCCGATAAGGCTCACGTCCTGGCGGCAGGTAAAGCGGAAGGCGATCTTCTTCGTGCCGCTGTCCAGGGGAAAGGCAAGGCGGGAATTGAGGATGAAATGGGATCCGAAATCCGCCTGGGCGAGGGAGCCGATGAAAAAAAAGGGTACTAGCCACTTAAACATTTTCATGGAACCCCAATGCGTAAATATGGAAGTCTTGCGAGTGGGGATGATAGCACGAATGAGAAACGGCAAAAAAACGGCCTCCGGACCTTTTCTATCCAAGTAGAAGGGGAAGTTTTTATTTCCTAATTAAGCGATACTCTTTTGGCACCCCAGCGGCTGGGGGCGTGATGGGTTGGAGACACAAGACGAGTCTGCAAAAAAAAATGAGGTTGTCGTGGCGGATCCTTGACTTGGCCGACTTTAAGCCTAATTTAATGTGAAACTAGTATTCAGATTTTTGTGAAAGCTTATTGAGATTTTTTGTCAGTGAGTGATATATTTACTCCTGAAAGCGCTTTATTTCTAGCCTTTTAGGGCCTTTATCATATTCAGTTCTCGATTCCTACAACACCACCTAAAAACGTTTTCAACGCCCGGGAAATGAATCGATAAAGAAAACCAGGTTTTAAAAATGTGGGTTTGGGACCCGCAGTTCAGGGAATCATGATTTTAGATCTTAAAAAACTTTTTTATAGGAAGAGCGGAAGTTTTGGAACTCCAAAACTTGGGCTTTTCCTTTTCTCGGCCTTATTGCTCCTCGGCGCCTCGCCTCTTCTGGCGCAGATCAACTACAACACTGCGAATTATTGTTCGACCACCGGAACCTATTCCACGATTGCCACCACCTACACTCCCTCCGGCATGGGTGAATGCGGATTTCCCACAAGCGACGTTGACCCCAACCTGTTTGCCGCCATCAACTCGAATTCAGGCGGCGGGGGCGATGATTACCAGAACGGCCTGGTCTGCGGTGCCTGTGCCGCCGTCAGCGATACTTCGAATGGAAAAACCATTACTGTCATGATCACGGATGGCTGCCCCTCCTGCAACAACGCCAACCAGCTGGACTTGGCCCCGGGCGCCTGGAGCAGCCTTACCAATGGCGCGGCCCCCGGGATCGCCAATATCTCCTGGCGCTTCACACCTTGTCCCGCGAGCCTCATGGCGGGAAACAGCACGGGAAACATCTCTTATCAATGGAAGCAGTGCAACAATGCGGGCTATAACCCCATCCAGTTCATGGACCAGCTTTTCCCGATCACGGCGGTCAGCTTTAGTTCCAGCGCGGGGGGGCCTTTCACCTCCCTGGTCCTAGGGGCCAACGGCGTCGGGGGGAACGAGTACTGGGGGACGAGCGGCGGGGGCCTGAACGGCAGCAACGGCCCTTTTTATTTCCAAGTAACGGATGGAAGGGGACAGTCGGTCACCATCGGCCCCTTGAGTGACACCACTTGCAGCGTGAGCACCACCACCTCCCAGTTCCAGGATTGCGGTCCGACCGCCACCCCCACCATCACCGGTACCCCCACCCGGACCTTCACCCCCGGGCCGCCCACCAGCACTCCCACGAAAACCAATACGCCGGGCGGGGTGACGCCCACGCCGACTTCCGGCGGGTCCACCGTGGTCAACGGCATCACCTTTACTTCCTGCGGTTCGGGAAACCCCTCGCCCGGTTATTCACTGACCCAAAACAGCGTGGCCTACGGCATCGGCCTGGATTACGCGGTGGCCAGCAGCCCCTGCGGCTCGCCCCTGACGGTCAGCCTCCCCGCCGGCGCGGTGCCCGTCACGGCCTTCGCCTACGTGGAATACGACATCAGCGGGGATTCGGGAGCCCCCAACAACAGCCCCATCAACTTCTCCGGCCATACGTCCCCGGCCGGCGCGGTGGCGGGCGCCCCGATGACCTGGACGGTTTTCCAAAACATCTATTACAACATGCGCTACAGCCTGAGCCCTTCCTGGATCAGCGGTGCCGGCACTTCCACCTACACCATTACCCCTTCCGAAACGGGAAGCTGCCAGGGCCAGTCCTTGATGGTGCTTTACACCAACCCGGCCGAAACCAGCATGAACTACGTCTCCATCGCCGACGGCAACAACGCCTGGCATGTGGAGGAGAACAACCTGGTCATCCCCGGCAACGGCACGGCCCCGCCCGATGCCGACTTGAACTGGTCCTGCCTGAACCCCTCCTGTTCCAACACCAACCTGAAATTCGCCTCTTTAGGCGGGCGCAACAACTGCAATGACGGCCAAATTGACGGGGACGAGGACCAGGTCGAGAAATATGGATCGGGCGGGGTGACCACCAGCTCAGGCGGCAGCCAGAACGGTTCCCCGGCCCTGTTTAGCGGTCCGCCGGGCGTCTTGAACTGTGGCGGCACCAATACGGCGGGCGATTTCGCCCGGAACTACAACTTGGGCAATTTCCAGAACGGCGCCACCAGCATGGAATGGGGCTTTCTGATGCAGGAACAGAACGCCAAGGCCAGCTTCTGGCAGCAGGCCCTGGTATCCCAATACCAGTGCAATCCGGTCCAGCAGTGTTCAACCACGCAGGTCTTCAGCCAGACCACCCTGCCTTTCGGGTGGACCACGGGGACCTACCCCTTTGGCGAAGCTTCCTGGGGGGCCAGTTCCTCCGGGATCTCCATCAACGGCGGGTGTAACGGAAAGAACAACTTCCTATTGGATACGAATGTCAACAGCGGGCCCGGGACCCTGCAGACCTCCCTGTGCCAGAACGTGAACGGGGGCAATTTCCAGGGGCTGGTGTTCGGGTACAACCAGAGCACGGGCAACGGCAACGGCCTGGTGTTCAATAACAACGGCTCCTCGAACGCGGGAACCATGTACTGGGTCTCCTACGCCGCGGGGGTGGCCACCACGATTACCACCACGACGGTGGGCAACGGGGCCTTCAGCGGCTGCCCCTTCTGGGTGGAAGTGGACGTCAATGGTTCCTGCCA
>JAJPJW010000049.1 GCA_021324075.1 Pseudomonadota bacterium
CGGTTTGAACATTGGCCTCGTCATCAATAAGGTAAGAACAAAAGCGGGAAACATAACCTGTTTTGATAATCGGGCAGTCGGGCCAGCGTTTGGCCAAAAGGTTCAGGGATTTGACGCAACCGTTGAAGTCCTGGGTGTGAAATGCACATTGGGAATAAAGGTAAAGGGAATTGGCGCTAAGGTCTGAATCGGTGGCGGCGAGGACTATTTTTTTGAAAATATCCATAGCCTTATCGTATTGTTTCGCCGCGTACAAGGCTTTGGCGTAGTCGTAAGCATCGGCTAATTTGGCGCGGGCAATGCCGTGGTTCCTTTCAATGGTTCGGACTGGCTCACTGGTTTGGGATTCGGAAGAGGGGTTCGCAACCGAGGGTTTGGCAAGGGGTGCGGCAACCGGAGTTGTTTTTTTGTGTTTTTTCTTTTTGGACGAGGCGGCTGAAACAGTCGAAGGTAAAATCGAGGTGGCAAGGAAGAGGCAAGCAAAAGTTAAACAAAGCTTTCTCATATGGGATATATTAAAACAACCCCTTGAAAAGCGTCAATTTATTTCACTTTTTGGGCCGGATGTCCGTCGAATCCGGTTCCGGAGAATAGGTGCAAGCCATGTCCAAATTCTTTAGAGCCCTGATCGTCCTCTTGGCGGTGAGTTTCGCCCCCTTTCTCACCGGAACATCCTGCCATCCAAAACCGAAAAGCGATATGCCGGTAGTCTCCTTGAAGGTGGACGGACAGGAGGTTTGGGCGGAAGTGGCCAACAAGGAAGCCACCCGAAGTTCGGGACTGATGTTCCGACAGGAAATGGATTGGAACAACGGGATGTTGTTTGTTTTCCCTGACACGGCGATGAGAGCCTTTTGGATGAAGAACACGCTGATCCCCCTCAGCGTCGCCTTTATGGATGAAAAAGGAAATATCATTAATACAGAGGAAATGATTCCACAAAGCGAACAGAGCGTTTGGTCCAAGGGCCCGGCCAAATATGTCCTGGAAATGAACGGAGGATGGTTCGGCAAGGAAGGCGTAAAACCAGGGGATAAAATGGAAGGGGTTTTGACCGCCCCCAAAGCGGAGAATTGAGCGGTTTAATTCCTCCAACCTTCTAAGTTTCACTGCCCGATTGGCCTACCAGCGAAGGAGTTACAAAAATAACAAGCTCCGTCTGGTTTTTTTGGTCGTTGGTGAAACGAAAGAGCTCGCCCAGGACGGGAATGTCGCTCAGGAGAGGTATGCCTGAGGTAAGTTTTTGGTCGTTTTCATTGATGAGACCGGCGATAACAAGAGTGCTGCCGCTTTTCATGTAAACCGACGTTTCAACCCACCGGGTGCTTAAAGCTGGAATAATAATGCCATTCCCGGTCGATACCCCGTTCGCGTTGTCGATGCCGCTGACCTCCACCCTCAAATCGGCGGAAATGTTGTCGTCACCATCGATGCTGGGCTTGATCTTGAGCTTTACGCCATAGGGTTTCCACTGGACATTCGACGAACCCAAATTACTTTCGGAAACATAGGGGATTTCCCCGCCTGAAAGAAAGCTGGCTTCCGACCCGCTGACAGCCAACAGTTTGGGTTTCGAGAGAATTTTGGCTTTTCCCCGGTCAATTAAAAGCTGGAGGCTGGCGCTCAAACTTTGCCGGGCAAAAGTTCCAAAAGAAACGAGGGGAGGAGGAAAGTTTTCGGCAATCCCGATGTTATTGGGGGTGACCGGCCCCGTTGCCAGGGAAACTCCATTCGAAGAACCGGTTCCAGTGGCCGGTTGAACCGATCCCCAGCTTAATCCGGCCCTTAGTGCGCTTTGATTGTCGATTTCCATAACTTCCACATCCACTTCGACCATGGATTTTTTCAAGTTATGTGCCGAAACCGTGATAGTCCTGGTTTCCTTATCGCCGTCCGGAGAAACAAAAATGAGGTTTGTAGTGCCCGGAGATTTGGCTGAAAGAAGAATTTCTTGGTCGCTGACCGCCGTTACATCGGCAATGTCGGGATTTCCAATGGCGACCTTTTTGGCGGATTCAACGTGGATTAATTTGGACTCCCCAGTGGTCAGATAAATAGGGCTAGCATTTGGAAAAACATCGAGTGGGCAAAAAAAACAAAGAATCAAAAAACAACCGGCAATATTTTTCATGCTTTTAGTCACCCGATTTGGAAGTTCCGCGGATAATTTGAATCCCGCGTTTGGAGGTGGGGGTGAAATGCCCCAGCTTTGACAAGACGTCTGATTCGGTTTGCGCGGGTACTGAAACGATTTCATCGTCATTGGGCCCCCGCAGTATCAGGCGAAGAGGGCGGCCTTCCATATACATTAAAGTCTCGGCCTGCTCCGGAGTGACCGCCAGTGTTACCGTGCTGTAGCCTGAATTGTCATCGCCGGGAGCGGGGGCGGAGGTTTTAGACAAGTTGGGTTTCCAACCGAGCTTTTGTCCAACAGCGATTACTGAAACATTTTGAAAAACAAAGGATGTTACCGAACGTTTGTCCGATTCGAGTCTTGTCAGGATATCAACATGGTTTCCCGGCTTCAAAAGACCGCCAATCCCGTTGGTTTCATCCACCGCCAGGGTGTAAGCGCGGTATCCGGGATTCAGTGCCAAGGCGAGGGAAGCTTCACCTTCGCTAAATTTATTCGAAAGTATCTGCTCGCCCGCCGAGATAGGGACCATTGTCATCATGCCATCGACTTCCTTTAAATCCCGGATGGCACTGGGGCTAACATAGGAATCGGGAACCGATTTCTTTTGCACCATATCCGGTTTCAAAAAAACGCCGGCGGGTATGTAATCGACGGCCACTAAAACCTCCACCGGGGTGGTTTTTTTTTCCAATTCGGCCGCATTTTGATAGAGGATGAAAAAGGCCAGGCCTCCGAACAAAACTCCAATAACGAGAGCGATCAGAGAATTTCGGTTGTTCATAATGCTCCGATTCGTCCAATGTGTCCGAATATTTGCACTAAAAATAAAACAAATTTTAACTTAGATTCTGTCGAGTTTCACCACCGAAATTGTTTCTTTTTTGTCAGTCATTTCAATCGAGGCCAGCAAACGGATGGATCCCCTTTGGAGAAGGTAAACATGTCCTTCGCCTTGTTTGGACCAAAGACGGCCGTTAAATCCTTGTGAAGTGAAATCGTCAATAAAGCGGCCCTCTGGATTTGTCGAAAAAGGTAATGACCAAATGCAGGTTTCGACTTTTTGGGCTTTGATAGTGAAAATGTGAACAGCGTTTTGGGGCGGTTTCAGCGGGAAATCGATGGCGAAGGGCTTTTGCTCTTCCAGGGTCTTCGCGGGAATTTCACAAATCCATTCATAGGTTTGATTGGAGTTGGAATCGCCAAGAAATCCTAATAAGCGAAAATTTTCCCCCTTTTTGAAACATCGCAATTGCGCAAATCGATCAAGTGTTTCTTGGTCGCTTTTTGGCATGGTTGAAAGGAGGGGGGCCAAGTTCAGGATTCCCGTAATGCATTTCCAACCCTCGGCCTGCCATTGATCCGTGACGGATTCCAAAGATTCACGGAGCGGAGCGTTGCAAACCAAGAGCTGGTTGTCCTCAGTTACACCATTGATTTTGACGGAGAACTCCGAAAACTTTTTTGGTCGTATATCAAAAGGGGCAAAAATAAGGGCCCAGGCGCCCACCGCCGTAATAAAACACCACCCGAAAAGAGCGCTCCAAAACCACAGGTGTTGGCTGAAGATTTTTCTCATGTTGGATACCGGTAGACCTGCATAACTGTTCGAAAGGTTATTCCATTTGGAAAGATTAGTTTAAACAAAAAGGGCGGATGGACTTTTATGCTAATCGACCATTCATAGCCTTCATAATGAGGAACAAAGGGAAAGTATGAAATTGAATGGCGGACCTTGTCCAAGGCTTTTTCGGCATTGTTGCTTGGTGTCTGGATTCGAATATCAAGTGATCCAATATCGAAATATCCACTTAGGTTTCCCAGGTTATTTGCGATTCTGGATCCCAGCGCATCCTTGTTGATTGTTCCGGCAGCGTACTGGCGGGCCGCTTCACCACAGGCATGTTCGAATTGGACGTAGCAAAGGAAAGTGACCGCCAATTGGGAAATGCCTGCCACAAAAAGCAAAAGGATGGGAAGGGCCAGGATTATTTCGACAAGCGCCTGTCCCCTGAAATCACCCGGGATTTTGAGGTTTTTCATAAACCGTTCAAAATATCCGAACTTTGGAGAATATTGTTGAGCACAGGTATGTTTCGAAGTGTTTGAAGGCTTTGGCGCAAGACGGGGAAAGCATCGATATTGACTTTGACCAGGTAAATCTGGAAAGGCTTTCCGGTATCCCAGGCCGATATTCCTTTCGTTTCGACGCGGACCTCACCAACCTCGTAGAGGCTTTTGTCCTGGGCTCCCGTTTTAACCTTCATGTTTCCCAGCGTGGTGAAACTGTGGCAGGGCGGGTCGTCCCGGTCGGTGATATCCAACTTGAATTGATGCAAATATTTTTTCAACAAACCAATTCCGGTCACTTTTGAGAAAGGATTTTGGCCCGATAAATTGCCAGCGCCGCCGTCATCCAGCCCTCCCTTTTCTCGCCGTACCCACCACCCGGCAAACTCGGAACTGGAGAATTTTTTGACCCGCATTTGCTTTGGGTGTCGGGGGTTGTCGGCTGATTCAACCTGGTCCGAATAGAAATAGTGTCGGACCCCGTTATGCATCAAGGAGTAAGGCGCGACATTGTTATCGGGAAGGAATTCATCGGCATGGCGAAAACGTAGGGCCATATTGGGAGCGACGGCATCAATATCTTTCGCGGTTTCGTAGTTGTATGCATTGTAAGGGGGCAGGGACAGGGAGTTTTCGTTGGCCGTGAGATAGGCCTGCCCCGCGATGAGTGCCGGATAGGCTCCGATTCCGGCGGGGGTATCTACGCCGAATACGGCGGCAAAAATGTCTTGGGCCGGGTTTCGTGAATGGGGATCCGCTTTTTCCGCAGCCAAGGCCACTGCCGCAACATCGAGGGGAGGGGGCGCCAGTAAGGCCTCCCCAATGGATTGGGCAATGACCGCAGCATCAAAAGCGGCAGAACCCATTATGACGATATTAGCTTCCCGGACTAATTGAAGCCCGTTGGCATAGACCGCCCCACCGGTGAGGGAGGTCAAGTTGACCGCCCGGCGCGTCTCTTCTTTGACAATATAAGCTTGACCACTCTTGTAAAGACCGAGGAAAAGAGCGATGAAAACGAAGCAAAAAAGGAGTGTGGCCAATAGCACTTGGCCAAGGGGATTTTGGTTGAAGTCCCTTAATTTTTGGAACGCCATTTGTTTACCGCCTATGACCCTCATTGAAAGTCGTCGCTTGATAACTTATCCAGCAAACCGGCAAGTGGACTCCCGAAAAGGACAAATCGGGGGACGGATTCAAATTCAACATCTTAAAAATAGCTTTAATGGCTTGGCCGGCTGCCGTTGAATTGTAATCGGCCGTCGGAACCAAGGTTTCCCCGAGAACCTTATCCGCCAGGGGGACCCAAATAGGCATGGGATACCGGACTTGAGCGGTGATTTTTTGCCCGTCGGGTGAGACGGAAACTTTGCAGTCGCTTGCCAGAACGGTCAAAAGGGTTTTTCGATTCAAGTTTGCGATCGGCATGAGAGAAACGGCCAATTGGGTTTGGAAAAGAGCCTGGTTGTCAAGGCCGCTCAGTGAAGCCGTACGGGCTACGGCTAAGGCGGCCCTTTGAACCGCGAAAGACACGTAAGCCATATAACTGATTTGAATGATGGCAAAAAAGATGAAAAAAAGTAAAGGGGCTATCAGTACAAACTCAACCGCTGATTGCCCCTTCGCGGATGTTCGAGGAAACTTTCTCATTCGTCAAACTTGCGGTTAAATTTTGCCGCCGGTTTGGTCCTTGCTGCTATCGGTCCCGGATTTGATGGCGCCGTTCACTTTATCCCCGGCATCTTTGAAGCCGCTTTTGACGTTGGAACCAAAAAATTTAACAACTCCAATAACGGCGACTGCGATCAAGGCGACGATCAAAATATATTCCGTCATGCCCTGGCCTTTTTGACTTAGATTCTTCATCGGACGGCTCCTTTCAAATTAAAACGGCAGAACGATCATGTCGAACAGCAGGGAAAGATAATGGTCCACCTGGTTCGAAAACAAAACCGACACTCCGGCGAACGCGATAAAGACCGCCGTCAATGTCAGCAGATATTCAACCGCCGCTTGTCCCGAAGTGTTTGCGGCGCTCCGGTGTTGACGAAATGTCATGGCAACAAACTTATCTCGAATCCCAAAGGTGTTCAATAAAATTTGCATTTTTTTGGTCAGCATTCCGTGGATTTATAAATCACTGTTGGGCGATAAAAAAATTCCACCGGTGTGAACGATCTTTGAGGAAGGGCCGGGACCTAAAATGGGTTTACGAATCCTTAACCGGTGCCGTGCCGACCAGGAAAATGTAAACGTCTAAACACTCAAGAGTTGGCCTTAATGGCCGTTAGGAACATGGAGAAAAACGTGAAAACAGCGGTAAAAGCCCTTGCAAGGGCTGGGCACCATGGTATAGTTAGGCCCATTTCTAGCGGAGAATGTGTTTCATGAAATGTAGCCAATGCGGCGCTAAAAACGATCCTCAAAGCAAATTTTGCAAGGAATGTGGCGCCGATTTACTCAGCAACAAACCCAGGTCCACGCCGGTTACGGCCATATCCGAGTTATACGGCAAGGAAGTCGAAGTCCTTTTCTTTATTGAGAACTTCTCCGGGAAAATCACGGGCATCGTCAATCCGACGGAAGACCAGATTGGCCGGTACCGGGAAGGGATTCTGCAGCGCGTTGTGATCGATGCTCCTGTGACCGCCGAGACCGATGAAAACATCGGGGCCGTCCTTACCTTTATCCGCCAAAGCAAGGAATACCTGGGCGAGAAATACAACGAAGGGCAGTACCGCAATTTCAGCACGGCCGATTTGAAAAAAGAATATCTCAAGCTTTTTGAGCGAATTTTGAAAGAGAAGGCCAAAGGTAATCCCGCACCCATGCCGGCACCCGAAAAGAAGTAAGCCGCCACAAGGCCTGTTTCCGCTTTTCTTAAAGCTGCATCGTTTTCCAATCCGACCCCGGTTCCTGAAGTGACGGTTTTGCAGGGTGAAAAGGATTGGACTCCCCTAGGGCCTGTGTTATATTAACCCCCCTGAAATAAAGGTTTTCGACCGCTTTCAAGACCCTCGGTTTTTCAAACCGGGGTTTTTTTTGTGTTTGAAGGTCAAATCAACTGATCTTTTGAATCCGAAATCTTTCATACCCCCTCAATTGTTTCATAGGGTTTCGAAAGCAGCGGGAAACGGGTTTTAGGGGACATTTTTTGGTCTCCTGGAATAAACACCATTAGGAGCTTCGCTTGTTAAACTTTCTTTTAGGGTTATTCTCGAGTGATGTGGCCATCGACCTGGGTACGGCCACCACGCTGGTTTACGTGAAGGGCCGGGGGATTGTCCTCCAAGAGCCTTCCCTCGTGGTCGTTCATAAGAGCACCAACCAGATCCTGGCCGTAGGGAACGATGCCAAGCTGATGCTGGGGAGGACGCCGGGCTCAATTGTTTCCATCCGCCCCATGAAGGATGGTGTCATCGCCGATTTCGAAGTGACCGAGCGCATGCTCCGTTACTTCATTTCCAAGGTCCATAACCGCCGTTCACTGATCCGGCCCCGCATCGTGGTGGCTATCCCTTCGGGTTGCACCGAGGTGGAAAAGCGCGCCGTGCGCGATTCGGCCGAACAGGCCGGCGCCCGGGAAGTCTACCTGGTTGAGGAACCCATGGCGGCGGCTATCGGGGCTGGCATGCCGATCGCCGAGCCCCAGGGCAACATGATCGTGGACATCGGCGGCGGAACGACTGAGGTCGCAGTTATTTCCCTGGGTGACATCGTCTACGGCAAATCCATCCGGGTTGCGGGTGACGAACTGGACGAAGCCATCATTAATTACATCAAGCGAACCTACAATATCCTGGTCGGGGAGAGAACGGCGGAAGACATCAAGATCCAGATCGGCTCGGCTTTCCCCTTGGAACAGGAGCTGCGCATGCAGATCAAAGGCCGGGACTTGGTCACCGGATTGCCGAAAACCATCGAACTGACAAGCGAGGAAGTGCGCGGCGCCCTGGAAGAGCCCCTGGTTCCCATCATTGAAACCATCAAGATGACGTTGGAACGTACGCCTCCCGAGTTGGCGGCTGACATCGTGGACCGTGGCATCATCCTGGCCGGCGGTTCCTCCCTTCTCAAGGGGTTGGACGAGCGCCTTCGGGACGAAACGGGCGTACCGGTGAACCATGCGGATGATCCCACCACTGCGGTCGCCATGGGTGCGGGGCATTTGCTGGACCGTTCCATGGACTTCCTCAAGCGCATTTCTGTCCTCGAGAAAGAGTACGTGTAACGACAGTTGCCGGCTGTCGGCTGTCAGGTTCCAGCTGAGAACCGACAACTGATGACTGAAAACTGCCTATCGGGGCCTCATGCTTAAATTTTTCCTTAAAAACATCTCCCGGTTCCTACTGACCGCCGCCCTCCTGTTTTGCGCCTGGCTTTTGATCGAACGCAACAGCCACCGGGCCGATGCTGGGTCGGGGCCCAAAGGCGCGACCCTCGCCCTTTGGCTTCCGTTCCAAGAGTCCATTAATTGGTTGATCTCCTTTCCCGAAAATACCTTGAATGCCGTCCGGGAACTGAGGGTCCTCCGCCAGGAAGTGGAACGTCTGCAGCTGGAAAACCAATCCCTGCGCCTGGAACTGGCCAATCACAAGTCCGTTGAAACCGAGTTGTCGCGCCTGCAGGAGGTATTGCAGATCAAGGCCCACCTGCCCCACGCCGCCAAGATCGCCCGCATCATCGCCCACGATCCCAGCACCTGGGACAGCAGCTTCATCGTGGATGTTGGGTCGGACGACGGCATCCAGGAGGATTCACCCGTCATCTCCGAGCAGGGCATGGTGGGCCGCGTCATCGAGGTTACCGCGAAGAATTCCAGGGTGCTTTTGCTCACGGACAACGGTTCCAGCGTGGCCGGCATCGACGACCGGTCCCGGGTGACGGGGATCGTGCAGGGAACAGGACACAACCAATTGCGGTACGCCTATGTCAATGCGGGTGAGGATATCCAAAAAAACGACGTCCTGGTTTCCTCCGGGATGGGGGGGGTCTTCCCCAAGGGCTATCCCATCGGGACGATCACCAAAAAAACCGAATCAGAAAACGGATTGAACACTGAAATCGAGGTGGCGCCGGCCGTCGATTTCGCCGCCTTGGATTATGTTTTTATCCTTCCGCCGGTGGATGTTTATCAATGAGAATTCCCAAAGAAATGCTGTGGATCCTGGCCCTGTTCTTTATCCAGCAACTGCCCGCCGTGGCGGCTTGGGGAGTGGATTTGCCCCTCTTATTCGTGGTGTTAGTCGGCCTCCGGACCGACCTGCCCAAGGCGGGGGGATGGGGGTTCCTGATGGGCCTGCTCCAGGACCTTTTATCGTCCGGATGGATCGGCCCCAACACGATTGCCAAGACCCTCACCGGTATCCTGGCCTCCTTATCGAAGAGGCATATTTACCGGGAGAGGGTTTTGACCCAGACCTTCCTGGTTTTCTTGGCGACGCTTTTTCACCAGATTTTCATATGGGTTTTATTGAAATGGGACGGGACGGCTCCGCCGGCAGGGGACGCCTTGGGGATCCTCGTCAGGAGCCTTATGGCGACGACCTTGGCGGGGGTCGTGGTTTGTTTCTTTGTTGTCCGGTTCCGGAAGCGTCGTTTTGATCCCGCGACCGCTTAAACTTGAGTTCGGGATCCGGGGGTTGAAGTGGCTTTAAAATTTCCACGGGGAAAATTCGGCGGCTCCCCAGAGAAAAAAATGGGCTTCCTGCTGGGCCTTATCACAATGGCTTTCGCAGGCATATTCCTGAAACTTTTTTACCTCCAAATCCTCAATTACCCCTTTTACCGCAGCCTTTCCGATACCAACAGCCTCCGCCTGATTCCCCAAAGGGCCCCCCGGGGCATCATCACGGACCGCAATAATGAGGTCCTGGCCACCAACCGGCCGACCTACTCGCTTTTTCTTGTCCCTGCCGACGTTAAGGCATACGGCCCCTCTTTGCAAAAACTGAGCGAGCTCTTGGAAGAACCGCTGTCTTCCCTGGAGAACCTGGTGGAAAGCCGCCGCCAGCGGCGCAAATTTGAACCTGTCCGCCTCCAATCCCACCTGGACCCGGACCTGATCGCCCGCATCGAGGAAAACCGCGTCCACCTGCCGGGGGTCTATATCCAGATGGAGCCCGAGCGGTATTACCCCCAGGGGGACCTGGCCTCCCATGTCCTGGGTTACATCGGGGAGATCAATGAGGACGAGCTTGCGCGCCTGAGGGACAGCAATCACGACGAAGGGGACCTCATCGGTAAGATGGGAGTGGAACGCACCTACGACCGGGCCCTCAAAGGCGAGGACGGCGGTGTGGAAGTGGAAGTGGATGCCTCGGGCATCCAGCGCCGCACCCTGGCCTACCGGGAACCCGTCCAAGGCCAGACGCTCAAACTTTCGATCGACTGGAAACTCCAAAAACTGGCTGAAGACCTCATGGGCAGCCAGGTGGGTTCCATCGTCGTCTCGAACCCCCAGACGGGTGAGGTCCTGGCCCTCGTCAGCCGCCCCAATTTCGACCCGAACGAATTTGTCAGCGGCATTTCCTACAAGGACTGGAACGACTTGATGAAGGACAAGCTCCATCCGCTCGAAGACCGGGCCATCAACGGCCTCTATCCGCCGGGTTCTATTTTTAAACCCATCACGGCGCTGGCGGCCCTGGAAGACAAGGTCATCGACCTGAACAAGGTGTTCCTCTGCACCGGTATTTTCTGGTACAAGACTTGGCCCTACCGTTGCCACAACCACGCGGGCCACGGCTGGGTGAACCTGGAGCGGGCCATCATTGAGTCCTGCGACATTTTCTTCAACCAGGTGGGGCTCTTGGTGAAGGTCGACAAGATCTACCGGGTGGCGCGCCGGTTCGGCCTGGGCAGCCGCACCCAGATCGACCTGGATTCGGAGGCTTCGGGCCTGGTCCCCAATCCACGGTGGAAGGAAAGCACCCAGCACATGCCCTGGTTCCCGGGGGACACCATCCACTTGAGCATTGGACAGGGTTATCTTTTAACGACCCCCATCCAGATGTTGGACGTGATCAGCGGTCTGGCCATGGACGGCAAGATATTCAAACCCCATCTTTTGTACCGTATCCTGGACCACAATACGGGCCGGACGGTTTTCGAGGACCCACCCGATCTGCTTCGAGAGGCGGAGATCGTGCCCGAGGATTTGGCCTTCCTTAAGGCCACTCTGGAAAAGGTCGTCAGTTCGCCCCATGGAACAGGGAAAAAAGCCCGCATACCGGGGGTGAGGGTTGCGGGTAAAACAGGGAGCGCCGAGAACCCCTATGGGGATGACCACGGGTGGTTTATGGCCTATGCCCCGGCGGAGGATCCCAAGGTGGCGGTTTTGGTCATGGTGGAAAACGGAGGGGAAGGCGGCATTGTGGCGGCGCCCATCGCCAAGCGGCTGATGGAACTGGAACTGGGCCAGGAAGTTACACCGATGGAAATCCCCACACCGGGAACAACCCCCGGTGAGGCAGGCACACCGGTGCCCACACCGACGGCGGCCAAGGGGGCGACCCCATGAAAGGCGCGATTAAATCCTACCTTAAGGGCATGGACTGGGCCGTGGCCTCGAATGTCCTCGTCCTGTCGTTCATCGGTTTTTTCGTTGTTTTTTCGGCCACCTCGCATAATTTCGACATTACCCAACCCTGGAAAAGGCAATTGTTTTGGTTTTCCATTTCCCTTTTCGTCATGTGGCTCTTTTCCCGCATCGACTACCGCTTCTGGATCGAGGCTTCCTACATTTTTTATTGGGTCTCCATCGTTTCCTTGCTTGCCGTATTGGTCGTGGGGGACGAGACCAACGGCGCCCGGCGCTGGATCAAGATCGGCATCCTTTCCTACCAGCCCTCCGAACTGGCTAAGCTGTCGGTGCTCCTGGTGCTGGCCCGGTTCATCGGCAGCAAGACGGTGGAGCTTTTCTTCCTGGGACGCCTGTTGCTGCTCATGGCCATGCTGGGCCTGCCCCTCCTGCTGATCCTGAAACAACCCGACCTGGGTTCGGCCCTGCTCCTGGTGCCGGTTTCCATCATTCTCATGTACGTAGGCGGGGTGCCCTTCAAGTGGTTGACCTGGCTTTTCGTACTGGGATTGGCTTCCAGTCCCCTGGTGTGGCATTTCCTGAAGGACTATCAGAAAGAAAGACTGGAAGTCTTCATCAACCCCCAGGACGATCCCTTGGGCGCGGGGTACAACATCATCCAATCGATGATCGCCATCGGTTCGGGTGGCATTTCGGGGAAGGGCTACATGCAGGGGACCCAGACCCAGCTATCCTTCATCCCCGAGCACCATACGGATTTCATCTTCTCGGTAGTGGGGGAGGAATGGGGTTTCGTGGGCTGTGTCCTCATTCTGGGCCTCTATTTCTTCATGATCCAAAGGACCTTCGAAATTTCCCGCAAGGCCCGGGACCGGGAAGGGTCCCTCTTGGCCCTAGGGATCGCCTCCATGTTCGCGGTCCAGATCGTCATCAACGTCGGCATGACGGTGGGCCTCCTGCCTGTCACCGGCCTCACCCTGCCTTTCATCAGCTACGGCGGGTCGTCCCTCGTCTTCAGTTACGCGGCCGTGGGGATTCTTTTGAACATCTCCTACGCCAACCGCCGGCCTGTCCTGGTGACCGGGCGCGGGTAAGGTTTTTCCTCAAATAACGGCTATCCTTGCTATACTTCTTGGAATTTTTCGGGGGAAAACCACATGGATTCCAAATCCAAACTACTGAACGGGAAGAACAGCCTTCTAATCTTCGCCGCCTGCTGGGTTTTTACATTCCTGGCGGTTTATGTCCTTCGCCAAGTCCTCATCCCCCGCGACGAATTGGATTGTTACGCCCGGGTCATCACTCTCCAAAAGGCCGTAAACCAATGGGACGCGGCCAATCCTTCCAAGCCTGTGACCGAAGACATTGATGAAAACGCCCTGGTACAGGCGGGCTACCTCCAGCCCCTTTCCTACGATCATGACAAGCATTACTACTTCGTGGGTGAAACGGCCCACGGCCTGAAGGTAAAGTGCAACAAGCACGAGGACAACCCCCTGATCCTGAAGTTGACGGGAGACACGATTTTGGCCGTGTTGGTTTTCGTCGTTTTTTGCATGCTCCGCGGGTATGTTCTCTTTGCCCCTGCGGGAAAAACCTGAAAAGTTAAAGGAAACAACATGTCCGAAGTCCTCATTGTCGGCTCTGTCGCTTATGACGGCCTGAAAACGCCCTACGGTTCAGCGGACCGGGTTTTAGGCGGCGCCGCCACCTATTCCAGCCTGGCGGCTTCGCTTTTCGCCCCGGTGAAGATGGTGGGCGTGGTAGGCGACGACTTCAAGGATTCGGACATGGCCCTGGTCAAGCGCCATGGGATCAATACGGACCTGGTCACGAAGGAAAAGGGAAAGACCTTTTATTGGAAGGGATACTACGAAAACGATATGGCGGTGGCCCATACGGTGAAGATCGACCTGGGCGTTTTCGAGCGGTTTGACCCGCATATTACAGGCCGTTCACGCAATGTCCCCTTCGTCTTCCTTGCGGCCATCCATCCGGACCTGCAGATGAACGTCTTGAAGCAGATGGTGAAGCCCAAGTTTGTGGTTTTGGACACGCGGGACCTTTGGATCAACATCACCAAGCCGGCCTTGATGAAGGTGCTGAAAAAGACCGATTTGGTGGTGGTGAACGACCAGGAAATCCGCCTTTTGACCGGTGAAATGCACCTGATGAAGGGCGCCCGAGCCCTGCAGAAACTGGGCCCCAAGACCGTTATTGTGAAAAAGGGGGAACACGGAGCCATGTTGTTCGGCCAGGGTTGGACCTTTCTTTCCCCGGCTGTGCCGCTGGACTACGTAGTCGATCCCACGGGGGCGGGGGATACCTTCGCGGGGGCCTTCATCGGTTACGTGGCCAGGGCGGGGAAGTTGACGCCGGAAATCCTAAAACAGGCGGTCATCGCCGGCAACTTGGTGGCGTCCTTCACCGTGCAAGGCCTGGGAACCAAGTCCATCGCGGCCTTGAACAAAGCCAAGCTCAAGAAGCGGGCTGTTGATTACCACAAGTTTGCCAGCATACCGAAGGTGACGATTTAATTTTTGCCCCCAGCTAAGAACTGGCGGCCGGGAGATGGTACAAAATGCCGTTACAAACCGAAGCGAACCTCATTAAAAAATTCCCTCCCTATCTATTCGCGCGCCTGAACGCGGAAAAGCTGGCCGCGCGCCATAAAGGGGAGGACGTTATCGACTTCAGCATGGGCAACCCGGACAACCCCACGCCCCAGCCTGTGGTGGACAAATTGATCGAAGTGGTGCAGGACAAGAAGTCCCACCGCTATTCGACCTCCAAGGGCATTCCGGCCTTCTTAAGGGCGGTTTCTCGCTGGTACGAGCGCAAGTACGGGGTTTCCATCGATCCCAAAACCGAGGCCGTGTCGGCCATCGGTTCCAAGGAAGGTTTGGCCCATTTGGGGCTGGCGGTCATCAACCGGGGGGACAAGGTCCTCACCCCGACGCCGACCTATCCCATCCATCATTACAGTGTCATCATCGCGGGGGGGACCCTGGTTCCCATTTCCATCCTGGATGGGCCCGAAGCTTTCCTGCGGAACCTGGGCAAGGCCTATTCGAAAGCCCGCCCCAAACCCAAAATTTTGATTATCAATTTCCCCCACAACCCGACCACGGTTTGCGTGGAACCGGATTTTTTCAAGGAAATCGTCAAGTGGGCCAAGAAAAACCAGGTGTTGGTGGTACACGATCTGGCCTATGCGGACATCGTGTTTGATGGATACAAGTCCCCCAGCTTCCTGGCCACACCGGGCGCCAAGGACATTGGCGTGGAATCTTTCACCCTTTCGAAGTCCTACAACATGGCGGGATGGAGGGTGGGGTTCATCGCGGGGAACCCGAAGGTCATCGCTTCCTTGGCGAAGATCAAAAGTTACATGGACTACGGCATCTTCACCCCCATCCAGGTGGCGGCCATTACCGCCTTGGACAGCCCGGAGGAAAACTTGAGGAAACTGGCGGCGGTTTACCAGGAACGCCGGGACATCATGGCGGATGGAATGAACAAGATGGGTTGGCCCGTTGATAAGCCCAAGGCCGCCATGTACCTTTGGGCCAAGATCCCCCAACGCTACGCGAAGATGAACTCGCTCGACTTCTCGATGATGTTGTTGAAGGAGGCGGCGGTGTCGATTTCGCCGGGCTCCGGCTTCGGCAGCCTGGGGGAGGGTTATGTGCGAATAGCCCTTGTCGAGAACAAGGACCGTATCCGCCAGGCCTTGAGAAACATCAAAAAGCTGTTTTCCTAAGCCGGCAATTCTAAAATTGGGGGACGAATGTTCAGGCAATTAGATAGGGTGGTCTTGAAAAAAGACATGCCCCTGCACCATTTATACCGCGGCGCCGCGGGTACGATCCTCAACGTTCACGCGAAAAGCGGCGGGTATGACGTTGAGTTCAATACGTCGAACGGGAAGCCGTCGATCGTCCTTCCGCTCAATTCGTCCGCTATCCGGGCGCTTGATTAGTTTGACGTTGTTGGAATCTTTGCCAAGGGACGAAGGCTGAAAACGGGAGTGTGAAATGGAAATCTCGGAACGAATGAAACAAGTCGCCCCATCAATGACCCTGGCCATCGACGCCAAGGCCAAGAAACTGCAGGAAGAAGGGGTGGACGTCCTCAACTTCGGGGCGGGGGAGCCCGACTTCAACACGCCCGCGCCCATTTGTGAGGCGGCCAAGAAGGCCATTGACGGCGGCTTCCATAAGTACACGCCCGTTCCGGGAACGCTGGAACTGCGCAAAGCCATTGGCGAGTACCTGAACAAGGAATACAAGGTCCAATATGCCCCGACGGACATCGTTGTTTCCTGCGGCGCCAAACATTCCCTCTATAACGTCTTCATGGCTATCGTCAATCCCGGCGACGAAGTCCTGATTCCCGCGCCCTATTGGGTCAGCTATCCGGAGCAGGTCAAACTGGCGGGTGGCGTGCCGGTTTTCGTGGAATGCTCCGAGGCCGACGAATTCAAGCTGACCCCCCAGGCCTTGAAGGCCAAGATCACGTCCAAGACAAAGGCCCTGATCCTCAACTCCCCGAGCAATCCCACGGGCGCCGTGGTAGGCCGCAAGGCCATGGAGGGAATCGCCGAACTGGTCCTGAAACATAAGATCACGGTGGTTTCGGACGAGATTTACGCCAAGCTGGTCTATGGGGAAGAGCATGTTTGCTTCCCGTCGCTCTCGAAGGAAGTGGCGGCCCAGACCATCCTGGTCAACGGCATGTCCAAGGCCTATGCCATGACAGGCTGGCGCCTGGGTTACGCCGCGGGCCCGGCTAATGTAATGAAGGCCGTCTCCGACCTACAAGGGCAGTCCACCTCGAACCCCGCTTCCATCGTGCAAAAAGCCGGTGTGGCGGCGCTCGCCCTGCCAGACTCCGAAATCCAAAAGATGGTGGCTGTGTTCCAGAAACGCCGGGACATGATCGTCGAGGGTTTGAACGCCATCCCGGGCGTGAAATGCCTGAAGCCTGCGGGCGCTTTTTACGTATTTCCCAACGTTACGGGATTGTTTAAACCGCGCCGCTCCAATTCCATGGAACTTTCCGGGTACCTTCTCGACAAGGCCAAGGTGGCCCTGACGCCCGGCATCGCCTTCGGCGCTGAGGGTTTCATGCGGATGTCCTACGCCACCGGCGAGAAGATCATTCAAGAGGGCCTGAAGCGGATCAAAGAGGCGGTTTGACCGGGCTTTTCCTTGAATTGACCCCTGTTTTCTTATAATCTAAGGCACCTTTTCACCAAACGCCCCGGCTTTTCATAAGCGCGGGGCGTTTTGCTATTTATGGTCACGGAGCGAAGTCATGGTTGAAGGAAAATCCATCGTCCAGGTCGGCATGATCGGTTTCGGCAATGTCGGCCAGGGGCTTTACCGCCTCTTGGAGAAAAACCGGACGCTTATCGAAGCCAAGGTCGGGGCCCAAATGCGCATCAAACGCATCATGGTCAAGGACCTTTCCAAGACCCGGGAAGTGGCTACGCCCGAGGGCATGCTTACCGATAAATATGAGGACATCCTGAATGACCCCGACATCGACGTCGTCCTTGAATTGATGGGGGGCTATGAGCCTGCCCGGACCTACCTGCTGGATGCGATGAAAAAGGGCAAACACATCGTCACCGCCAACAAGGCCGTGCTTTCCGTCCATTGGGACGAAATCATTGAAACGGCCCGCGCCAACAAGGTGGACATCTATTTCGAGGCGGCCGTCTGCGGCGGTATTCCGGTCATCCAGGCCATCAACGACGGCCTGGCGGCTAACAATATCACCTCCATCTACGGCATCGTGAACGGTACCACCAATTTCATCCTGCAAAAGATGACCGAGGAAAAGAAAAGCTTCAAGGAAGCGCTCCAGATGGCCCAGAAGAAGGGATTGGCCGAGGCCGACCCCACCCTGGATATCAACGGCATGGACGCGGCCCACAAGCTGGCCATCCTGGCCTCCCTGGCTTTTTCCAAGAGGGTCAAGGTGGAGGACATCCACGTGGAAGGGATCGACCGGATTACCCTCCAGGACATCGAGTTTGCCAAGGAAGAGTTCGGCCGGGTGGTCAAGCTTTTCGCCATCGCCGAGGTGGAAGGGGATGAACTGGAAGTGCGTGTGCATCCCACCCTTATCCCCCAGGAGCATCTTCTGGCCAAGGTGGACGGGGAATACAACGGCGTGCTGGTGACCGGCGATTTCGTGGGAACCACCATGTATTACGGCCTGGGCGCGGGCAACAAGCCCACGGCCTCGGCGGTCATGAGCGACCTCATCTACGTCTGCCGCAGCGTGAGCGACAACGTGGCTGGGGAAATCTCCAACTGCTGGTTCCTCTCCGACAACCCCGAGATCAAGCGCTTGCGCAAGATAGGAGACATCAAGTCCCGCTATTACCTCAAGTTCACCGTGCTGGACCAGGTGGGCGTCTTGTCCAACATCTCCCGGATCCTGGGCGAACACCAGATTTCCATCGCCTCGGTCATCCAGAAGGAACAAAAGAAGGGCGATAAGGTGCCGGTTGTCATCGTGACCTACGAAGCCCTGGAGAAAAACGTGCAAGAAGCACTCAAAAAGATCAATGGCCTGCCCTTTATCCAGGAGGAAACCCTCCTCATCCGCATGGACCGGGGGGAATAAATGGCCTATTGGAAAGGTTTGATCGAGGAATACCGGGTCCACCTGCCCGTTTCCGAAAAGACCCCCGTCATCACCCTCAAGGAGGGCGATACGCCGTTGCTCTATGGGCCGCGCATTTCCGCGAAGCTGGGTAACGGCATCAAGGTCTACTTCAAGTTCGAGGGCCTCAACCCCACTTGTTCCTTCAAGGACCGGGGAATGACCATGGCCATCTCCAAGGCCGTGGAAGAAGGGTCCAAGGCGGTCATCTGCGCCTCGACGGGCAACACTTCCGCCTCGGCGGCGGCCTATTCGGCCCACGCGGGTATTTCCTGCGCCGTGCTTTTGCCCCATGGCTCCATTGCCCTAGGCAAACTGGCCCAGTCCATGATCTATGGCGCCAAGGTGTTGGCCGTGGAAGGAAGTTTTGACCAGGCACTGGCCCTGACGCGCCAACTGGCCGAGAAGCACCCCATCACCATGGTGAACTCCAACAACCCCTACCGCATTGAGGGGCAGAAAACCGCGGCCTTCGAGATCGTGGACACCATCGGGGACGCCCCCGAATACCACGCCATCCCCGTGGGCAATGCCGGAAACATCACGGCCTATTGGAAAGGCTACAAGGAATACAAACAACTGGGGAAGTCCACCCAACTGCCCCGCATGTGCGGTTTCCAGGCCGCCGGGGCGGCCCCGATCGTCAACCAGAAGGTGGTGGAGAACCCCCAAACGATCGCCACTGCGATCAAGATCGGGAACCCCTATTCCTGGAAATCGGCCGAGTCAGCCCGCAACGAATCGCGTGGTTTGATTGAAGCGGTTACGGACGAGGAGATATTGGAAGCCTACGAGATGCTGGCCTCGATGGAAGGGATTTTCTGCGAGCCGGCTTCGGCAGCCTCCCTGGCCGGGGTTATCAAGAAGAACAAGGAAGAATACTTCATCGACGGCCAGAGGCGGATCGTCTGCACCCTGACCGGCCACGGCTTGAAGGACCCGGATACGGCGGTCATGCGCAGCACCAAGCCTACGGTCATTAAACCCGAAATGGGCGACATCCTCAAAGCCTTGAAGTTGTAGTTCGAATCCCCCCAAGGACGGAACCATGGCATTGATCGTTCAAAAGTTCGGCGGTTCCTCGGTGGCGGACGCCTCCAAGATGCTGGAGGTGGCCAGCCGGATCGCCAAGACCCGCAAAAAAGGCCACCAGGTGGTGGTGGTCGTTTCGGCTCCCGGCGACACGACCGACGACCTTATTGAAATGGCGCATAAGATTACCGATAGTCCCAACGAGCGCGAAATGGACGTGCTCCTGGCGACCGGCGAACAGCAATCCATCGCCCTTTTGGCCCTGGCCATTCAGGCTGCCGGTTGTGATTCCATTTCCTTCACGGGGCCCCAGGTGGGAATCGTGACCGACAACGTCCATACCAAGGCCCGCATCGTCAAGGTGGGGGATTCGACCATCCGAAAGGCGCTGGATAACGGAAAAGTGGTTGTGGTGGCGGGATTCCAGGGGATGACCCGGGACAACGAGATCACGACCCTGGGGCGGGGCGGCAGCGACCTGACGGCTGTGGCCATTGCCGCGGCCTTGAAGGCTGATGTCTGTGAATTCTATAAGGATGTGGACGGCGTCTTCACGGCCAATCCGGGCATGGTGAAGGATGCCAAGAAACTTTCGGTGATCAGCTATGATGAAATGCTGGAAATGGCCAGCGCGGGCGCCCAGGTGTTGAACGCCCGGTCGGTGGAGTTCGCGAAAAACTTCGGCATCAAGATCCACGTGAGGCCGACATTCAACGAAAAGGAAGGGACGATCGTCATGCAGGAAACCAAAGCCATGGAGAAAGTCGTCATCAGCGGGGTTACCTACAACAAGAACGAAGCCAAGATCACCGTGCGCGGCGTTCCGGACCGCCCGGGCATCGCTTCCATCCTCTTCTCCAAACTGGGGAAAGCCGGTATCAACGTGGACATGATCATCCAGAACATCGGGGAAAAAGGGCATTCGGACGTTTCCTTCACGGTCGACAAGTCCGAGTTCAAGAAGGCCATGAAAGTGGTCGGGGATGCGGCCAAGACCTTGAAGCCTGCGGGCATCCTTTCGGATGAGGGCATCGCCAAGGTCTCGGTCGTGGGTGTGGGCATGCGTTCCCATTCGGGCGTGGCGGCCAATATGTTCAAGGCCCTGGCGGAGGCGGGCGTGAATATCGAAATGATCTCAACCTCTGAGATTAAGATTTCGGTGGTCATCGACGAGAAAGACGTGGCCAAAGCGGTTGCGGCCATCCACAAGAAGTTCAATTTGGGCAAGAAAGTGGCGGGAGTCCGTGGATAAAAAGATCGTCCTATACGACGCCCTTTTAAGGGAAGGGCCCCAGACCCAAGGAATCAACATGTCCGTGGAGGATAAACTGGCGCTCGCCCAGGCCCTGGACGACCTGGGGCTGCATTACCTGGAGGGCGGCTGGCCCGGGGCCAACCCCAAGGACACCGAATTCTTCCAACGAGTGAAGAAACTCAAGCTCAAGGCCCGCCTTTCGGCTTTCGGCATGACCCGCCGCGCCAAGCACAAGGCCCACGAGGACACGAACCTCCTGAACCTGGTCAAGTCGGGTGTTTCGACCATCACGGTGGTGGGGAAGACCTGGGATTTCCACGTTACCAAGGCCCTGGGAATCACCCTTGAACAGAACCTGGACATCATTTTTGATTCCTTGAAATTCCTGAAGTCAAAGACGGACGAGGTTTTCTTCGACGCCGAGCATTTTTTTGACGGCTACAAACGCAACCCCGAATACGGCCTGAAATGCCTGGAAGCGGCCTTGGAAGGCGGGGCTGATTGCCTGGTGCTTTGCGACACCAACGGCGGCTCTTTGCCCGAGGAAATCGAAGCGGTGGTCACGCGCGTCCTCCAAAGGTTTCCCCAGGCCACCCTTGGCATCCACTGCCACAACGACTCCGACCTGGCGGTGGCCAACAGCATGGCGGCGCTTGCCGCCGGCGCCACCCAGGTGCAGGGCTGCATGAACGGCTATGGAGAACGGGTGGGGAATACCAACCTGACTTCCCTCATCGGCACGCTGGCCTTGAAGAGCGGCTTCTCCTTTTTGAGACCCATCCATTTGGAGAAATTGACCGAAACTTCCCACCGGGTGGATGAAATCCTCAATTTGACCCCCCGGCCGGGGGCCCCTTATGTCGGCAAGAACGCCTTCACCCACAAGGGCGGCATGCATATCTCCGCCGTGCAAAAAGCCACAGAAGCTTACGAGCACGTGAACCCGGAAGAGGTGGGCAACCAGCGCAAGTTGGTTTTGTCCGACCAAGCCGGCGCCTCGGCAGTCCTTTACCAGGCCGGCCAACGCCGCATTAAACTGGGCAAGGACACCCCCGAAGCCCGGGCCATCATCGACAAGGTTAAAAGGATGGAAAGCGAAGGCTACCAATTCGAGGGAGCCGAGGCGTCCTTTGAAATCCTCCTGAAAAAAGCCCTTGGCCAACACCAGCCCTTCTTCGACCTCGTCAGTTTCCGCGTCATCGTGGAAAACCGGGGCGATGGCAAGCTGGTTTCCGAGGCCACCCTCAAGGTCAAGGTGAAGGGTGAACTGGAAAACACCGTGGGCGAAGGGGACGGCCCCGTCAACGCCCTGGACCAGGCCCTGCGTAAGGCCCTGACCAAGTTCTACCCGTCCTTAAGCCAGGTCCATTTGACCGACTTCAAAGTGCGCGTCCTGGACGCCAAAGAAGGCACAGGAGCCAAGGTGCGTGTGCTGATCGAGAGCCGGGACAAGAAGGATTCCTGGGGCACGGTCGGCGTATCCGAAAACATCATCGAAGCGTCCTGGAACGCCCTGGTGGACTCCATTGATTACAAGCTTTTGAAAGACGGCGGTTCCAAAGGCGCCTCCAAGCGGAGAAAGCGTTGAAACACCTCCCCATCGGCGTCTTCGATTCGGGCCTGGGGGGATTGACGGTCGCCAAGGCCATCCAGAAGGAAATGCCAGGGGAAAAGCTGGTTTATTTCGGGGACACGGCGCGCATCCCCTACGGCACCAAAAGCCCCGAAACCATCGTCCGTTACGCCCGCCAGATCATCCGGTTCTTCCGCAAAGAAAAGAAGGTCAAATGCGTGGTCGTGGCCTGCAATACCTCCTCGGCCTGGGCCTTGGAGACGGTGCGGGGGGAATTTCCCATACCGATCCTGGGGGTGATTGAACCCGGGGCCTACGCCGCGGTTTCGGCGACGCGTAACGGCCGTATCGGCGTCATCGGAACGGAGGGCACCATCGCCTCGGGCGCCTATGTCCGGGCCATCCACAAGATTTTCCCGAAAGCCAGGGTCTACTCCAAGGCCTGCCCCCTCTTCGTGCCTTTGGTGGAAGAAGGGAAATTGACGGGTTCAGTGACGGAAGCGGTGGCCAGTGAATACCTCCGGCCCCTTTTGAAAGCCAAAATCGACACCCTGGTCCTGGGATGCACCCATTACCCGCTTTTAAAGAAAACCCTGGCGAAGGTTGCCGGGAAAAAAGTGCGGATCGTGGATTCGGCGGAAGAAACGGCCCGAAGCCTTCACCATAACCTGGCCATGCACGGCGTCCCCATGAACGGACAGGGCGGATGCGCCTACTTCGTCAGCGACCTTTCGCGCAAGTTCAAGGAGCAAGCCCAGCGGTTCCTGGGGCGCGGCATTTCAAAAGTCGATAAGGTCTTCATTGAAAAATACTGACGGATCGCCACGCCCGGCGCAGTTGGTTGACAAGCAAGTCATTCGCCCTAAAATAAGAGAAACTTGGAGGCCTTCCGTCAAACTCCACCGATTTTCCATCATCCTTCTCCTGCTTTCCACCGCGCCCCTGGCCTGGGCCAAGGGTGAAACGGTTTCTTCCCCAACCAACTATGAAATGGTGGAGGCCCCCACGGCCTATACCTTGATGCACGGCGGATATGACCTCGTCACGGAAATGTATGAAAACGGCGGACTTTTTGTCCGCGGCAACGTGGGGTTCGAAGATTTCTTCATGTTCGGGTTTTCCGGCAATGCCACCAACGTGGTGGGCCAGGGAACCATTCAAATCCAGACCCCGGGTATCGGCCTGAAGTTCAAGGCTTTGGACGAAAAAACCGCCCCGGTGGCCTTGGCGGTTGGATGGGACAACCGCGGGTACGGGACACAAACCAACGGAATTTTCTTTCCTGGCACCCAGAAGGGTTTTTATTCGGTGGTCAGCCACGAATTCAAGGAACTGGGCTACCTGCAAGCCCATGGGGGGATCAACGTCATTACCTTCGATCATTTCGATTCCAGCCAGGACCTGGGGGTCTTTTTGGGGACTTCCTTCGCCGTCGCCGAGCCGCTAATGTTCGACTTTGAGGTGGACAAGCTTTTGAGCAGCTACTGGCAATTCAACGCCAATGTGATGTTCAACGTGGACAATCCCTTGAGGGTGGGGGTGGACTTCCGGGATATCAACCGGGGGGACCTGTTCTCGAGGATCGTTCGCGTCCAATATATGGGATTCTTCTAAACCGTTTCCCCCACGCCCTTCTTTAACGGATTCGGTCCCATCCATCCTTAGCTGAGGTTTTCATGGGGCAAAGACGATTGGCTGTCATTTTGGGGATCCTCTTCTTGGTGGGCTGCGGCAAGGGGGACAAGCTCGCCCTGGCCCCGCCCGCCCAAAGGCCCCAGGCGGCCGAAATTAAAGCCGATTTTTTTAACACCCCGGACCACTTGAATTTGGCCCGGGCGAAGGGCAAGGTGTTGGTGCTGGACTTCTGGGCCACCTGGTGCGGCCCCTGCCGGATGGAAATCCCCACGCTGATCCGGATGTACAACACTTACCATCCGAAAGGGCTGGAGCTTTGGGGCCTTTCGGTGGAAGCCGGCGACGGCGAGACTAGGGAATATTTCAAAAAGTTCATCTCGGGGGCCGGCATCCCCTATCCCACCGGCCTGGCAAGCGCCGAGACCTTGAAATCCTACGGGATCGATCCGATCCCCGCGACTTTTTTCATCGACAAATCCGGGCGAATCGCACTGGCTTTTGTCGGGGCGCATCCGGAAGCGGAATTTACAAGCGCCATTGAAAAACTTCTTTCAGAATAGTAAATATACCTGCCCGCCTTCCGGCGCGCTTTGTTTGGGAAGTGAAAAGGGGTATAATCTCGAAAACAAGGAACGGGGGATGCCATGGTTCCACCACAGGACTCCGACGTAAGGGAAGGTTTCCTTGAGTTGTACCGTGAGCTGTTTTCCCACGTATCGTACATGGAAGTGGTGATCGAACGCCTGGTGCACGGCCAGCATGTGGACCGGGCCATGCTGGAAAACCACTTGGCCCAAATGATCGCTTCGATAGCTATGAACCAAAAGAAATATTCCAAGCCCCGCATCGTCAAGAGGGTCCGGAAGGACCATCCGGATTATTTCCGCAACGAGATGCTCCGGGTTTCAAAGGTGATCAAGGGCCAACTTTCCGTACTGTTGAAGACGTCCTTCCTGGTGGACAGCCGGGAAGTGGAGGAAGATTACCTGCAAACCCTGAGTGACGTGACGGACAACATTTCGGGCGCCTTCCAGCACGTGGTCCGTTCCAATGTCCTGATGCCGGTCATGTTGAATTAAATTCCTTTTAAAATCCAGCCGCCCTTTGGGTGAAAAGCCGCTGAGGATACCCTTTTATGAAAAATCAGGTGAAGGAAAAAGAAGGAGCCGGCGAACATGAGGTCTTTAGCCGTTACCTTAAGGAAAAGGACCTCAAGCTGACGGCGCAAAGGGAACTGATTTTGGAGACTTTCCTGGCCTCCGAGGGCCATGTTTCCGCCGAGGAACTCTACCAAAAGGCGAAGGAAAAGCAGCCCCATATGGGCTTTGCCACGGTTTACCGGACCCTGAAGCACATGACCCAATGCGGCCTGGCGAGGGAATTGGATTTCGGGGATGGCCGGTTCAAATATGAACCGGATTTCAACCGGCGGCACCACGACCACATGATCTGCACCAACTGCGGGGCCTATATCGAGTTTTTGAACCCGGAAATCGAAGAGTTGCAGGAACAGGTCAGCCGCAAACACGGCTTTAAAATCACCTCCCACCGCATGCAGTTGTATGGGCTGTGCCAGAAGTGCCAGAAGAGCGGCAAGTAATATCTCAAGGCTTATGAGGAGAAGAAAATGTCCGACTTTCTCGTATCCCGGGCCACCCGGGACAAACTCCAGGACGAGCTCAACAAGCTCAAGGTCGTCCGCCGGCCCCAGGTGGCCAAGGCCCTGGAAGAGGCGCGCGCCCACGGTGACCTGAAGGAAAACGCCGAATACGACGCGGCCAAGCAGGAACAGGGACTTTTAGAGGCCCGCATCCGCGAGCTGGAGGACAAGCTGGCCCGGGCGCGTATCCTGGAGGATGAGAACATCACCGGGGAACATGTTTCCATCGGATGCGTGGTTAGGGTGAAGGACCTGAAGACCAAGCAGGAGGAGATCTACCGGTTGGTGGGGGAAGAGGAAGCGAACTTCGCCCAGAATAAAATCTCCATCCGCACCCCCATCGCCCGCGGGCTTATCGGCAAGAAGGTGGGTGAGAAGGCCGAGATCCAGGTTCCGGCGGGGCTTTTACAGTATGAGATCCTCAAAATTGAGGTGGCGCCAGCCGACTAGGGGCCATCCCTTGACAGGGGGGGCGGCTGTTCAGTACCATCTGTCCAACAATTTATCGCTCTTATCGCGAGTGGCGGAGGGACAGGCCCTTTGATGCCACGGCAACCGGACCCGAAAGGGTCGCCAGGTGCCAAATCCTGCTCCGGAAGAAAACAACGATCCGGGGAAAGATGAGAGATGGAAATCCAAATACCAAAGGCTTCCATCTCAGGATGGAGGCCTTTTTTGTTTCTGAAAAAGCCCCCTCCGAGAGCGGAAGGGAAAAACCAATGAGTTACGTGAAGGCCTTGAAATGCCGCGAATGCGGGCAGGAATACGAGAAGACGGCAAAATACGTCTGCGAGTTTTGCTTCGGCCCCCTGGAAGCGGCCTATGATTACGACAAGATCAAGAAAGATGTTTCCCGGGAAAAAATCGCATCCCGCCCGCTGAATATCTGGCGTTACAGGGAATTCCTTCCCGTGGAGGGAACACGCTACAACACCCTGGAAGAGGGCTACACACCCCTCATCCGCGCCGAACGGCTCGGGGAAGAACTGGGGCTTTCCAACCTCTATGTGAAGAACGACTGCGCCAACCCGACCCACTCCTTCAAGGACCGGGTCGTAGCCGTGGCCTCGACCAGGGCACTGGAATTGGGTTTTGACACCCTGGCTTGTGCCTCGACGGGAAACCTGGCCAACGCCGTTTCGGCCTATGGCGCCAAAGGCGGCATGAAGCGTTTCGTCTTCATTCCCTCGAACCTGGAACCGAGCAAGGTGACGGCCTCCCTGATTTACGAGCCGAACCTGATCGGCGTAAACGGCAATTACGACGATGTGAACCGCCTTTGCAGTGAAATCGCCGGCAAGTACAAATGGGCCTTTGTGAACATCAACATGCGGCCCTATTACGCCGAGGGATCCAAAACGCTGGGTTTCGAGGTGGCCGAACAATTGGGTTGGAAGGCGCCGGACCAAGTGGTGGTGCCAGTGGCATCCGGGTCCCTTTTGACCAAGATCTGGAAGGGCACGGAAGAATTCGCCAAAGTGGGACTGATCGAAAGGAAAAAAATGAAGGTCTTTGGGGCCCAGGCCGCCGGTTGTTCGCCCGTGACGACCGCCTTCAAGGCCAAGACCGACACTTTCCGGCCGGTGAAGCCCAACACTATCGCCAAGTCCTTGGCCATCGGCAACCCTGCGGACGGTTTCTACGCCCTGAAAACGATCGCCGAATCCAACGGCGGGGCCGAGATGGTGACGGATGAGGAAATCGTTGAAGGGATCAAGCTCCTGGCCCGCACCGAGGGCATCTTTGCCGAAACGGCGGGAGGGGTGACCATTGGCTGCCTGAAAAAACTCGTGGAATCAGGGGCCCTGGACCCCCACGCGGTGACGGTGGCTTATGTTACTGGAACGGGCCTCAAAACCCAGGAAGCCGTGACGGACCACTTGAAGGAAGTCAAGGTCATCCAGCCCAATTTGGCGGCCTTTGAAGCCACCCATATGGTTCCGGCTTGAACGAATGAAGATATTCCTGCTTGTCTTGGCGTTGGGGTGGGTCCCAGCGTGGGTCCGGGCGGTCGCACCGGAGGATTATTACAACGCCGGCATGGATCTTTTTAAAAACCGGGATTACGAGAAGGCCATCCAGTATTTCCGGGCGGCGGTGGATGAACGGCCCGACTATTGGCAAGCCTACCAATTCCTGGGGGAAGCCTATTACCAGGATGCCAACCGTACCGAGGCGGTGGTGGCCATGGAAAAGAGCCTCCAACTCCATCCCAATAACCCTGATTTAAGGAAATTTGTCTCAAAAATCAGGGACGACAGTCCCTGGGCCTCCAAGGAATTCTCAACGGGGTTCCTGCCGATCCTTGCTTTGCTTCTTTCGGTTTTCAGCGCGGGCTGGACGGGTTATGGCGCCTGGAAGAACCGTTCCTCTTTGCGCCGCCCACCGACCCAGTCCTGAACCTGGGTTTCCAGTCCCGGCCTCCATCCTCCGGCGAACTTGGCAAAGCTACCGGTTGTTTCGAGGCGAGTCCCCCAAACCTGTTCAAAAAAAAGAACCGGGAAGAGTCAGGGCTGGGGCTTGCTTTTTCTCAACTTGGAATGATTTTTTTTATTTTTGTGGTTCCGGGGCCTGCCGCGTTGGGCGGTCAAATGGCGTGGTTCCTTCAAAAAACTATGGACGGGGCAGTCGAGCTGGTGTGCCAGGTTGTAAAGGGTCTTGAGGGTGATGTTGCGGCCCGATTCCCAATATTGGACCATTTGAATGGAGACGCCGGCTTGTTCGGCCAGTTGGAATTGGGTGTACCCCATTTGCAACCGGATTTCCCCGATTTTCCGGCCGACTTTTTTCAGGAATTGGTGGTCTGAGTTCGAAGGCTCAATAAATGACCGCATAGAGACTCTCTTATAGGGTTACTTGTGAATTGAAAAAACCAATGAAGGATTAGTAGTTAAACAAAAAAGGCGGCACGATGGACGGCTTGTTTTGAATTCCCCGGCGGAAATTCATTCAGAGGTTGAAGAGTGGAAGCGAACCGGCTGATAAAACATAACCCTTTTTGGGGGAAATATCAAAGAAAGTAAATTAAAAATCACTTCGGAAGAGTTTTCTTGCCAAAATAGGAACGCTAAACTTGGAGTGCAGTTCGTTCAAGAAGGTTAAAGGTTTGAAGTTGGAAATAACTTGCGAATATTTTTTTCGAAAGACGGGTTGGTCTTGAGTGGAATCGAATCCATCATCCTCGGAAAATGAAAAAAGATTTCCAATCCCGCATTGGTTGTGGGTGACGGTATTGGTATTGGCGGCGCTGGCCGGGGCTGCTTATTTCCTGGTTCAAGAAGGGGAAAAAAGAAACCGGCCTGTCGGGTTGGAACCGCTGGCCTTCCGACCGCTCCCCTTGGGGCAGGTCAAACCCGCAGGATGGCTGCTCGAGCAACTCCAGCTACAGGCCGGGGGGCTTTCGGGCCATTTGGACGAATTTTGGCCGGACGTCCATGAAAGCGGATGGATCGGCGGCCCGGCCGAAGGGTGGGAGCGGGCGCCTTATTGGCTGGACGGCTTTATCCCCTTGGCTTACCTGACCGGCGACAAGAAGCTCCAGGACAAAGCCAAACGCTGGGTTAATTACATCCTGGGGCACCAGTGGCCCGATGGATGGCTCGGGCCGCAACAGAGCCCCCCGCCGACAGGCGCACCTCCGGGAGCCGAGGCCCCCGATCCCAAGGATCCCTGGCCCCAATTCGTCATCCTCAAGGCCTTGTCCCAATACGCCGAGGCCACGGGTGACCCCCGGGTCGTTGCGGCCATGGAAAAGGACCTTTGGTGCATCAACAGCCAGCTCAACCAACGACCGCTCTTCGGATGGAATTATTTCAGGTGGGGGGATTTGCTGGTCACCTTGTTTTGGCTTTACGACCAAACCCAGGAGCCCTGGCTTCTGGAACTGGCCGCCAAGGCGGCGAACCAGGGTTACGACTGGCCTAAGCATTTTTCCGACCTGCCCATCAAGGAAAAATCACCCACCTGGAACTGGACCGGCCATGGGGTGAACAATGCCATGGGCCTCAAGGTACCGGCGCTGCTTTTCCGGCTGACGGGGGATGAAAAATACAAAAAGCTGTCCGCCCGGGCCTTGGAGCAGTTGGACCGCTACCACGGGGAAGCCAACGGCCTTTTCAGCGCGGATGAATGCCTGGCCGGCAAAAGCCCCTCCCAAGGGACGGAATTCTGCGCCATCGTTGAGACGATGTTTTCCCTGGAAAACAGTTTGTCGGCCCTCGGCAGGGTCGGGGACGCCGACCGCCTGGAAAAGATCGCCTTCAACGCCCTGCCGGCCGCCTGCACGGCCGACTACTGGCAACACCAGTATGATGAGCAGGCCAACCAGGTGGCTTGTGTTTACGCCCCACAACCCGTTTACACCACCAACCGGGGGGAATCGAACTTATTTGGCTTGGAACCCCAGTACGGCTGCTGCACCGCCAATTTCCACCAAGGCTGGCCCAAATTCGCCTCCCGCCTCTGGATGTCCACACCCGACGGCGGCTTGGCCGCCGTCATTTACGCCCCCTCGGTGGTGGAAACCACGGTTTCCGGGCAGCCGGTCCGTGTTGAATTGGCCACTGATTATCCTTTCAGCGAACAACTGGCCTTCAAGGTTTCAACTTCCAAGCCCATCCTCTTCCCCCTCTACTTGCGGGTGCCCGAATGGGCGGACCAAGCCGTTCTTACCTTGCCGGACGGAACCAAGCAAACACTGGAACGGGGAAGGTTTCAAAAGGTGGCCCGTGAATGGAAGCAAGGGGACACGGTTCAACTTTACCTCCACATGCCCTTCAAGGTTCGGCGGGGGTTCCAAGATTCGGTGAGCGTTGAAATGGGCCCCTTGGTCCTTTGCCTGGGGTTGAAAGAAATCTGGAAGCCATCCCTTCCATTCCCTTATCAACCAAAGGGGATTCGAAAATACGACTACGCGGTCATTCCCCAGACGGCTTGGAATTACGCCCTCTCCCTGGATCCGGAGAATCCCGGAAAGTCGCTGGCCTTCAAAGGTTTCCGGGAGTTCAAAGGAAACCCCTTCACTCTGGACAACGCACCGCTTCTTGTAACGGTGGGCGGCAAGCGGCTGGAGGATTGGGCTTTCGCGCAGGGAGCCGCCGAACCTCCGCCCCAAAGCCCCGTGGCAAGCGCCGCGCCGATGGAAGACCTGATTTTGGTGCCTTATGGTTCCACGCGTTTGCGGGTGACGGAATTTCCGCTTCTAAAATAAAACGGGACAAGTTCCGGCGGCACGGGAGGGTCAAGGGTTGGCGTGCCCGGCCGAATATCGCGCTTTTCCCCTGGAAACGGCGGGGCTTTTTCGGTCATAATCCTGCATCACCCCATCGGTGCACCGTGTTTTAAAGAAGATGTGGGTAGCCGAATTCCAGGAGGAATTTACATGGCAGTGAAAGTGCTCATCCCAACCCCCTTAAGGAACCTTACCAACAACCAGGCTGAAGTCAACGCCGAAGGGGCAACCGTGGCCGACCTCATCAACGACCTGGGGAAGAACTACAACGGCCTTAAAGACCGCCTTTGCGATGAAAACGGGAAGATCCGCCGGTTCGTGAACATCTATTTGAACGAAGAGGACATCCGCTTCCTGCAAGGGGAATCCACCGCCGTGAAGGCGGGGGACCAGGTCTCCATCGTGCCCGCCATCGCGGGCGGGATCTATTGATCGTTTTTCCGCATCCGGGAGTTTTTCCGTGACCCCATCCAAAAAACTCATTGAACTGGACTATCCCACCGATTTGGTGACCAAACCGGTCCTTTCAGAGATGATCAAAAAATACGACGTGACCGTCAATATCCGACGGGCTTCCATCACCAAGGGTTTCGGCTACGTGCAGATGGAAATCGAGGGTGACGAGAAGGAATTGGACCGGGCCTTGAAAGACCTGGCCGGCCAGGGGATCGACGTAAATCCCATCGTCAAAGACATTGTCGAGTAGCTTTGATGCCACCCAAGGGGAATCCACCCGTGGACCGGAAACCGGGGCCCGCCTCCGAAGGCCGTTATTCCCGACAAACCATCCTTCCGTCAGTCGGGCCTGAGGGCCAGGCCAAATGGTCCGGTGCCGCGGTCCTATTGGTGGGGGAGGGAGTGACCCTCCAGTCCGCCGCGGTAGCCCTTGCTTCGGTAGGCGTTTCGAAATTGTTCATCGTTCCCCTGGGCCCCATTGATTCCTTCTCCCTGACTTCCCAATTCCCCCACCTCCAAGTGGATGTCTTGCCGGAAGAGTTCGAGCATTTGCCCGAAACTTCGGCCTCGGTGGTCCTGACCGAAAACAGGGATGTCCGCCGGCGTTTCAGCCGGTGGCTGCGCCACCACGCCCGGCCGAGTTTTTTCGCCTGGCCCGCGGGAAGCGGGTTCGCCCTGTTGACGGCCCGTCACGAGGGGGGGCAATGCCCTTGCCTGGAATGTTTCGAGGTGATGAACCCGAAGGCCTTCACAAAGGGGGAGGCTTCATTGCACCGCATGATGGGTGCCATGGCCGCTTCCGAGGCCCTCCAATGGATTTCGAACGGAAAATCGGCGCTGGAAGGGAAGGTGTGGCTGACCTCCCTTGAGACGGGCGCCTCCTTCCACCATGATGTCCAACCCACCTACAAATGCCCGGCCCGGCTGTTGGAGGAAGGCGCTCCGGTCACCCCATGACGTTCAACCGCTACACTCCGGCCACCAACATCACCCACTTGATCGGCAATACGCCCCTTTTGCGCCTGCACCGAATTCCGGAAAAAGGCGGGGCCCAGGTTCTTTGTAAACTGGAGTTTTACAATCCGGGCGGCAGCGTCAAGGACCGGATCGCCCTGGCCATGATCGAGGACGCGGAAAAACGGGGGCTCTTGAAACCCGGAGGCACCCTGGTGGAACCCACCAGCGGCAATACGGGCATCGGCCTTGCCCTGGTCTGCGCCCAAAGGGGGTACAAATTGATCCTGGTCATGCCCGAGGATATGAGCCAGGAGCGGCGGGTGCTTTTGAGGGCCTATGGGGCCGAACTGGTCCTGACTCCCGCCAAGGGACTCATGGCCGAGGCGGTCCGCAAAGCCAGGGAAATCAGGGAGCGGCATCCGGAGTATTTCATGCCGGAACAATTCGCCAACCGCGCGAATCCCGAAGCCCATAAAAAAACCACGGCTCCCGAGATCGAAAAAGATACGGAAGGAAGGCTCGACGGCTTCGTGGCAGGCATCGGGACGGGAGGCACCATTACGGGGGTGGGGGAATACTTCAAGGCCCGGAACCCCAAGATCCGGATCATCGGTGTGGAACCGGCGGCCTCGGCGGTCCTTTCAGGCGGTTCGCCGGGCATCCACCGGATCCAAGGAATCGGCGCGGGGTTTGTGCCGTCGGTTTTAAACCGGTCGGTGGTGGATGAGATCCTTACGATCGAGGACAAGGAAGCCTATCTCATGACCAAACGCCTGGCGCGGGAAGAAGGCCTGCTCTTGGGCATTTCCTCCGGTGCCAATGTGGCAGCCGCCGTCAAGGTTGCCCAAAAGATGGGTCCGGACTCCCGCGTGGCCACCATTTGCTGCGACATGGGTGAAAGGTATTTCAGCCTGGAGGAGGAGTTCGAGAAGGAAGGTCATTAAGGTTTTCGCCGCAAAACCTTAATTATCCTCCGGCTTCGGGCAGCCACTTCAGCCAAATTTCCCGGTCCTTCGGCCCGTCGAATTCACAGAAATAGAGTCCCTGCCACCGGCCCAAACGGATTTCCCCTTTTTCCACAATCACGACAAGTGAAAAGCCGGTTAACACCGATTTGATATGGGCGTCCGCGTTGTCCTCAAAATGCCTGAATTCCGGGGATTGGGGGATGGTTTTCTTCAGGTGGTAAAGGATGTCCCGCTTCACGTCCGGATCGGCGTTTTCGTTGATGGAAATCGCCGCGGTGGTATGGGGGCAAAAAAGGGCCAATAAACCGGAACCCCAACCGTTTTTTTCCACCGCTTCCCGGACCTGCCGGGTGATATCCAGGATTTGTTCGCGCTGGTCCGTTTGAATTCTTACTGTTTTCATCCCCCCATCATAAATGGAAAAATTTGAAAAATCCCGGGAAGAGCCCGTGTTTCCATGACCTTTCCTCGGCGTAAAACCACGAGTAGTGAGTGGCACAAAAGCCTTGCTTCGGGCAAATTAACGGTTCCAAACCAAGGCGTTTTCGGGGCTGCGTTGCTTGAAGAAACGCATGTTTATATTTTCCAACTTATCGGAACCCAAGAACTTTATGAAGTTGAGAGCGGGGATTCAGCGGAGGCCTTCCGGCGCTGCCTTCGGGAAAAGGTATGGCCTATTGAAAGGGTTGCGTACTTAGGGAAAAAAGAATCGCCCTGAACCCGGAATGGATGGGGAACCGGTGTCTCCCCCTCTTCAGTGGTTAAATTCCCTCGAACAATTTGTGAACGGGGTAATTCAAACCCTTTGCGATCTTGACGGCGTTTCGAAGGGTGATGTTTCGTTCGCCCCGCTCGACAAAACCGATGAAATTCGGCGTCAGGCCGGCATGTTGGGCCAGTTGTTCCTGGGTCCAACGCCGCTTGAGCCGCAGCTTGCGGACGTTGACGCCGAATTGCTTGATGATGGTTTCTTTGTTCATGTTTTTAACTTATGGTTAATCCCACCTTTTTACCACTCACTACTCGTAGTTTTTGCCATGAAATCTTGGCCCTTGTCCCACCCTTTCGTGAATATTTGAGTTTTGTTTTGAAAGCGGGCGGGCCTATTGTGTAGGGATGTTTTTAAAGTGGGGGGATTGATTTAGCCTTGGAAACTTGTTCCGCCCGTCTCCCGTCCTTACCTTGAATGAAACATGGTTTTGGAGGAAACGAAATGGAAGTATTGAAAATCGACGTTTATTCCGACGTGATCTGCCCCTGGTGCTACCTGGGAAAGAAAAGACTTGAGAAGGCTTTGGGTTCAGCCGGGAAAAACGCCCAGGCGGAGGTGCGTTTTTTGCCCTACGAGCTCAACCCCGCCACGCCCGAGGAAGGGCTGGACCACAAAGCCCATTTGGCCGCCAAGTTTGGTGGAGTGCACGCCCTGGACGCGGCCCATGCCCGCCTGACCGCCCTTGGAAAAGAAGTGGGTATTGATTACCGGTTCGACGATATCCGGCGGACGCCCAACACCTTCAATGCCCACCGGGTTCTTTGGATGGCGGAAAAGGAAGGGAAGGGAAACGCCGCCCATAATGCTTTCTTCAAGGCTTATTTCACCGATGGGAGGGACCTGGGGGATAAAAAAGTCTTAGCGGAAGTAGCCGTCTCCACAGGCCTGGACAAGGCCGCGGTCGAAAGCCTCCTGGCGGGAAAGGGAGGGGAAGAGGAAGTGCGCGCGGCGGAGGAAAAGGCCTATGACCTTGGCATCAACGGCGTCCCCTTTTTCATTTTCAACGGTAAGTTCGCGGTTTCCGGCGCCCAAAGCGTGGAGACCTTCGTCAAAGCGTTGGAAAAAGCTTCCGAATAAGTTTGCTCAGGCCGACCCGCTGTGAATCCTGGGGCCGGACGGCTGGTTCTGGATGATTTTCGCTTCTTCTTCCAGTAGATGGGCCCAACGTATTTCGATTTCCCGGGCGGGGAGGACTTTTTTAGCCATGTCCACGAAAAGCCGGTAATGGCCGTTTTCCGATTTGATCAAACCCGCGTAAAATTTCGACAATTCGGAATCTTTGCAGGATTCCACCAACCGTTCAAACCTTTCGCAGGAACGGGCTTCAATCAAGGCTGAAATAAGGAGCCGGTCGGCCAAATCCTGCTTTCCCCTGCCGCGCCGTACCAGGCGGTGCAAATCGACCGCATAGGGGTTTTTATGCGACCTTTCCAGCCGGCCTCCCCTTTTTTCCAGGAGCCTCAAGGCCAGTTTTAAATGGGCCGTTTCATCACCGGCGATGGCGCTCACGGAGGATAGCCAATGGTCGGGGGCTTGGGCGCTGGGCCAGAGGTTGAGGAACTCCAAGGCGTTATTGGCGGCCTTTTTTTCCAGGTAAGCCTGGTCCGAAAGAAGGGCCAGGGGTTCTTGGAGGACCTTCGGGGCCCATTCGGCGGACGTCTGGTGTTTAAGCGGTGAAACTTTCCGGTGACTCAAATTTAATCCCTCGTTTCAACGTCGTTAAATCGGCCTGTTCTCCCAGGGGCTTTCGCTGGACAGAGTGATAAAAGTCCGTAAAACGGACTTTTATGCCAGTGTCGCGAATCATTAAAAGAAGGCATAAAAATGATTCGCGCCTAGCCAGCGGCTGTCGACAGGATGTAACGGCATTTATACGGCATCCTGTTAGAATGTCCTTATTCTAGCAGGACGACATAAAATCACTTTGTCTAGAAAGCGTTCTTGTCGGATATTTCGAGACACCCAAATTCCTCCGGAATTTGGGTGTGGCAGACTCTAAAAGGTTTTTTTGAACCATGGGCAGCCTGCCAGCTTTCGCGAAGGAAAATTTTGGCCACTTATTTCCACGGACAGCACCGGATTCAAAGGCGGCCCCGGCGCTCCTTTTGGCTTTGGGAAGACCTGAAGGCCATCGTTTGGGCCACGGGTAAAGTCCTGGGCAACGGCAACCAACCCCGCCGCGGCCAGAAGCGCCTTTACGCCAGCTCCTTGGCTTTCAAGACCAGTTTGGCCCTCGTGCCCGCCTTGGCCATCCTCATGGCCGTGCTTTCCAGCGACGCCTTTGCCCAAAAGAGGGAACAGCTGCTGGACCAGATCGTCGACGCCATTTACCCGGTCCAGACCCAGACCACCAACTCCATCCTGGACCCTTCCGAACCCCAGAACCTCCAACAACTCAACCAGTTGGGCAAGCAGCAGATCCGTATTTCCATGCGGAAGTTCGCCTTTTTCTCCCAAAAAGTCGGCTATATCGGTTTTTTGGGGTTCCTGCTGATCGTCTTTCTTTTGCTCCGGGACGTAGAGCATTCCTTTAATTATCTTTGGGAAGTGGAGAAGCCCCGGCCTTTGGTAGCCCAAATGGTGCGCCACGCCACCTTTTTCATCGGGGTTCCCCTGATCAGTGTTTTGCTGCTGACCTTGAAGGGGTGGGCGGGCGCGCTCAACCTTTTCAACCCGTCCTTCCATCATTGGCTTTTTACTTTGGCTTTTCCTTTTTGCCTCTTGTGGGCCGCCTGTGCTTGGATGTACGCCTGGATCCCCCACACCCAAGTGGATGCAAAGGCGGCGGCCTCCACCGGCCTGGTGGCGGCGATCCTGCTCCAGACCGCTCGATGGGGGATGAACTGGTACACCTTGAAGGTTTTCGAGCGCAGCCACGTCTACGGGGCGTTGTGGACCATCCCCGTCATCCTCGTTTGGTTTTACCTTTCCTGGATCATCCTGCTGTTCGGGGCGGAAGTGACCTTTTTCGTCCAACAGCGCCGCAACCAAAGGGCCTAAGCCCACCTTTCCCTGACTGAAAGGCGGGAAAGCTTCACTCCGCCGATGACGGGCGTTATATCATGGCGCCATGAAATACGCCCGCGCAGGGTCGCTCAGCAATACGGTTTTGCTGACCGCAGTCCTTTTTTGGGGTTCATTCCCCGGCGTTTCGGCCCAAGGACAGCCCCCCTATTTAAAGTCCGCCACCTTGACCTTGGCATCCGACGGGTGGGTGGATATTTGGCTCAATGGTGTCCCCATCCGGGAGAGCCAGCCTTCAACCCCGGATTCCAAGGGCTTCCAGACCATCCAATGCCTCCCGGAGCATCTTTGCTATTTTCAAAATGAAAACGTACTGGCCATCGAAAACGCCAATGCCTTCCGCGAATCCCCGCCTCTGAACCGGCAGATCGGGACCGCTTACGTCCTCCAACTCCGGTTTTCGGATGGTTCCATAAGGACGCTTTCCAGCAATGACCTCCAAGACCACAGGGCTTATTACCTTCCCGACCGGGAAACAGGGGAGCCCCTCCATTGGCAGGCCATGTCCTTCAACGATGCCGGGTGGTCTTCCGCCTATTCGCTCGGAACCACCATTCCCGGAGTGGCGAGGCTTCCGGACCCGGGAACCGGGCAAGCTATCCCTTATTTGGCGTCCTCCGGTGCGACATTTGAGGTTCGTACCTCAGGAGAACGGCATCTTTACCGGCGGGAATTCAACTTGGATATCAGACCCAACCCCGGTTGTTCAGGCCGGGAAACCGTCCCCTTGAAACAATCCGTGAAGACGGTTCGTTGGGTACGCCGCCCATCCCTTGTTTCCCGGCCGCCGACTGTTTCTGAATCCACACGGGTGGACAAACCGGCCCCTTCGAGTGAAAGGATGGGGGAAAACAGGATGGAGGAGATCCATCCCCGCGTCGAGTCCCCCCAAGGCTTGCCGGCCGTTTTTCCCACCGCCACGCTTGTGTCCACGGTCAAAAAGGCCGCCCCGGCCTCTGTGCCGTTTTCATTTGCCGCATCCCCGACGAAAATAGCCGTGCCGGCCAAAGCTTTGACTCCCGCGCCGACCCCAACTCCCGCTCCCGTTTGGCCGCCGCCCACCTGGACCCCTGTCGTACGGTTGTCAGCTCCGACGGTCATGCCCCAACGCACTCCCTTGCCCGCGCCGAACCCGCGCAGGCTTTTAACCCCGACGGCGGTTTATTCCCGGCGGCCAAGCTTGCAAAGGCCAACCCCCACAGCCGTCCTGGAATTTGGGAGTCCGAACCGGGCCGATCCGTTTGAAATCAAGGCGCCGATGGTTCTCCCAAGGGTTCCAACACCCGTTCCAAGTCCGGCCACGGGCCCCGCCTTGGTTTCTGATGGGGCCCAGACCATTGTTTTCGAAAGCCAGCCTGCTAATATTTATATCAACTACGCTGATGGCGCGGGCACCTACCGCCTTGAGGTCATCGATTCTTCGCTTCGCCCAATAAGGGCTTTGTTCGAAAAACGCGTGGTGGCCCAACAAGACGATTGGGTGGAGTGGGATGGGAAGGATGACGCTGGGCGGGAGATGCCCCCCGGCCAATACACCGTGTTGTATACGAAGGATGGAACGGAGCTTAACAAGCTCATTCTCGTCAAAACGGCGGACCGCTGAAAGGAAAGTTCCTGTGGGTGAATTCTTCACCGGCCTTTGCCTTGTTATTTTGGGATTCGGGATTTACCAGTTTTCCAGGCTTTTTGGCCTATATCCCGCCCAGGGCCAAAAGAACATTCCCTGGCCCTATTTGGTTCTTACCGTCCTTTCCTATTCTTTGATGGGGATTGGCGCCATTGTGATGGTTATCGGCCTACTGTGAGGAAACCGTGAGGAAAAAAATTTTGGTGGTCGGGGTCGGAGGCCTGGGATGTCCGGTTTCCCTGGTTTTGGCCGAGGCGGGTGTGGAAACCTTGGGTCTCATGGATCCGGATAAGGTAGAACTCTCCAACCTGCACCGGCAGGTCCTTTATTCCGAGGCCGACCTGGGGCGCCCCAAGGTTGAGGCCGCGTCGGATTACCTTAAAAAACACCACCCGAAGGTCAAGACAAACCTGGTTCCCAATGCTTTTGCGCCCCAAAACGCCGAAAAAATCTTTTCCCAATATGACCTCGTCATCGACGGCTTGGACCGACTGGAAAAGAAATTCATCCTCAACGACTGGTGCGTAAAACTGGGAATACCTTACGTACATGCGGGCGTGGTCAAGTTTGAAGGGCAGGTTTTACCGGTCCTGCCGGGGAAAACCGCCTGCCTGAGGTGCCTGATCCCTAAAATTCCGCCTCCCTTCGCCATGCCTACCTGCCAGGAGGCCGGGGTCTTGGGTTCTTTTTCCCAGGCCATCGGTTATTTCCAAGCCCATGAGGCCTTGAGGCTTGCGGAAGGCCGGGGGCCCTTCCGGCTTTGGAAAATGGACATCCAAAAGAAGGAAGCCCGGTCGATCATTCCGGGCCGGAATCCGGATTGCGAGGCTTGTGGACAAGGCAAGGTTGAGAGGGATATGGTTTCGGCCCAATGCGAGGCTTAAGGATTAAGGAGGAGACATTGTTAAAGAAATCCAGGTCGGGTTGGTTCAAGATTTTTTGGACGGTTTTTGGAGTCCTGTCGGTACTGATGATGGGGGTCTCGGTTGGGAGTGCCCTCCTGCAACTCCAACCGGACCAGCCACTGCCCCGGAATGACGCCAATTCCCAAAAGGCCCATCTCCAGTTGCTGGACAAAGCCAAAAAGGGGGGCATTGACGTTTATTTTGAAGGCGATTCCATTGTGCGCCGCTGGGGGGCGACGGATTACCCCCAACAGCTGGCCAATTGGAACCAGAACTTCTACGGTTGGAACGCCGCCGACTTTGGGTGGGGCGCCGACCGGCTCGAGAACATTCTCTGGCGCCTGCAAAACGGGGAATTGGAGGGGGTCCATCCCAAGGTCATCGTGTTGCTCGGGGGTACGAACAATATCGCAGCCAACCAATGGGTTGCGTCCAATAGCCCGAGCGAAATCCTCCTTGGCTTTAAGAAGATCCTTGAAACCATGGAAAGCAAGGCGCCTGAGGCGACGATCATCCTGACGGGCATTTTTCCACGGAACGACCACATGGAATTGATTCCGGCCATCAATGAGGTGAACGCAGGCCTCGCCAAATTGGCCGACGGAAAGAAAGTCCGATATCTCAACATCAACGACAAGCTGGCGGATAAGGATGGAAAATTGTTCGATGGAATGATGAACCCAACCGACCACCTGCATCCCGCGCTCAGGGGTTACCAGGTTTGGGCGGACGCATTGAAACCCATTTTTACCGAACTGCTGGGGCCACCCGCGAAGACCGACCATGCGCCGCCCCCCACGGGCGACCCCGCGGCTTCCCACTAGGGGTAAAAAGCCAATTTTACGAAGGAGTTGACATCCGGGGATTGTTCCGGTAAATTTCAACCATTCAACGCGGGCTTTAAGTTCCAACTTGCTCCGGCGTTCCGAAAGGTAAACAGGAGCTAAAGCGGCAAACGAAGTTTAGAGAAATCCCTAAACCCAGACCGCTTTAAAGGCGGCCTGGTTTTTTTGTTTTCGGGCATTTTTAAGCGTTTTTTGCAAAAAACGCCGGCGAGGCTTTAACTACCAACTTGCCCCGGCCGTGCACCTGAAAGGGATGCAAACAGGGCGCTAAAGCGGAGTTGAGATTATTGAACTTCATAATCCCGGCCCGCGGTCAGCGGGGTCCGGGATTTTTTGTCTGGACTCCAAATCTTAGGAAAAGGGGTTCGGAACATGCAAAAAGCATATCTTTATTCTGCGGCGTTGTTGGTGGTGTTGGGTAGTGCAGCCTTGGCTTCGGCCCAGGTGACCCTTTTAAACGTGTCTTATGACCCGACGAGGGAGCTTTATGAAGACTACGACAAGGTCTTCGCCGACCATTGGAAGAAGGAAAAGGGTCAGGACGTCACCATCAACTTGTCCAACGGCGGTTCGGGCAAGCAGGCCCGTGCCATCATTGACGGCCTGGAGGCCGACGTTGCCACCTTGGGACTAGCCGGGGATATCGACGCCATCGCCTCTAAGGCCAAGCTGCTCCCGGGAAATTGGCAGTCGCGGCTGCCACACAACAGCGCGCCTTACACTTCGGCCATTGTGCTCCTGGTGCGCGCGGGAAATCCTAAACACATCAAGGATTGGGAGGACCTGGCGCGGCCGGATGTCTCGGTCATTACCGCCAACCCCAAGACTTCCGGTGGAGCCCGGTGGAATTTCCTGGCGGCCTGGGGTTATGCGCTGAAGAAATACGGCAGTGAGGAAAAGGCCCGCGAGTTCGTGGGCAAGCTTTATAAGAATGTGGCTGTCCTGGATTCGGGCGCCCGCGGTTCCACCACGACCTTCGTGGAACGGGGCATCGGGGACGTGCTCATCGCCTGGGAAAATGAGGCTTTCCTGGCCGTGAAGGAATTGGGCAAGGGTAAGTTCGAGATCGTGGTTCCTTCGGCCAGCATCCTCGCGGAACCGACGGTGGCCTGGGTCGACGATAACACCCAAAAACACGGTACCACCGAGGTGGCCAAGGCTTATTTGGAATACCTCTACTCCAAGGAAGGGCAGGAAGCCGTCGCCCGGAATTACTACCGGCCCCAGGACCCGAAGGTGGCAGCGAAATACGCCAAGCAGTTTCCGAAGATCAAGCTCTTCACCATCGACAAGGTTTTCGGGGGCTGGAAAAAGGCCCAACCGGCCTTTTTCGGCGACGGCGGTGTTTTTGACCAGATTTACCAACCGGGGAAGTAAACTGTCGGGGCTTTAAAAGGGGATGGGAATGAAATTCAAATCCACGGGCATATTGCCGGGTTTCGGGCTGACCATGGGCTTCACCCTGGCCTATTTGAGCCTGATCGTCCTGATCCCCTTGGCGGCCTTGATCCTGAAATCCACCACGCTCACCTGGGCCCAGTTCGTCCAGGAAGTCACCAGCCCCCGGGTGATGGCGTCCTACAAGCTGACCTTCGGGGCTTCCCTGGTCGGTGCGTTAATCAATTCGGTTTTCGGAGTCATCGTGGCCTGGGTGCTGGTCCGCTATGAATTTCCCGGCAAGAAATTGGTGGATGCCATGGTGGACCTGCCCTTCGCGCTGCCCACGGCGGTGGCGGGCATCACCTTGACCGCCCTCTACGCGCCCACAGGATGGATCGGAAGGCTGCTGGAGCCCCTTGGAATCCCCGTGGCTTATACGCCCCTGGGGGTTGTGGTGGCCCTGACCTTCATTGGCCTGCCTTTCGTGGTGAGGACCCTCCAACCCGTCCTGGAATCCCTGGACCCGGAAATGGAGAAGGCGGCGGTGAGCCTGGGCGCCGGCCGCTGGTACACGGTCACGCGGGTCATCCTGCCCACCCTGGCCCCGGCCTGGATCACCGGGTCTTCCCTGGCTTTTGCCCGGGCGGTGGGGGAGTACGGCTCGGTGGTTTTTATCGCCGGCAATATGCCCATGAAAACCGAAATCACCCCCCTCCTCATCATCACCAAACTGGAGCAATACGATTACGCGGGAGCCACCTCCATCGGCGTGGTCATGCTGGTGATTTCCTTTACGCTGCTTTTGGCCATCAATTGGCTGCAATCCCGGACCGGCGTCCACCGGATCCATTGAGGAATGGAAATGGCCCCAAGGGTTGACGAGGTGAAAACCTATCCTGTGCTGGACCCGGCCAGGGCCCTCACCGAGCCCCGGTGGGTGCGTTGGGTCCTGATCGCGGTGGCGCTGTCTTTCATCGCCTTGTTCCTGCTGGTGCCCCTGGCCCAAGTCTTTGCCTCCGCCTTGGACAAGGGCATGGGTTATTATTTCAACGCCGTCCGGGAACCGGCGGCCCTGTCGGCCGTCAAACTGACCCTTGTTGCGGCTTTCTTTTCGGTGGTTTTTAATTCAGCTTTCGGGCTGGCTTCGGCCTGGGCCATCACCAAGTTCCGCTTTCCGGGAAAGAGCCTCCTGATCACCCTCATCGACCTTCCTTTCACCGTTTCGCCGGTGGTTTCGGGATTGATCTACGTTTTGCTCTTCGGCCTCCAGGGACTGTTGGGGCCCTGGCTGAAGGCCCATAACCTTCATATCATCTTCGCCCTTCCGGGAATCGTCCTGGCTACGGTCTTCGTGACCTTCCCCTTCATTTCCCGGGAACTGATTCCCCTCATGCAGGAACAAGGTTCGGAAGAAGAGGAGGCGGCCATGGTCCTGGGCGCCGGCGGCCGGCAGATCTTCTGGAAAGTGACCCTGCCCAACATCCAGTGGGGGCTTCTTTACGGCGTGATCCTTTGCAACGCCCGCGCCATGGGGGAATTCGGGGCTGTTTCGGTGGTTTCGGGCCACATCCGCGGCTTGACCAACACCCTGCCACTGCATGTGGAAATCCTCTATAACGAATATGACTTCACCGCGGCCTTTGCCGTGGCGTCGCTTCTGACTTTCCTCGCCGTCTTGACGCTGATCGCAAAAACTCTTGTCGGATTGAAATACGAAAAGTCGCGCCAAACGCCTGCGGCGCAGGCTGAAAGTGGAATCGCATGAGCATCGAAGTTCGCGGCCTCTGCAAACATTACAACGGCTTCAAGGCCGTCCATAACGTGAGCGCGAAACTGGAGACAGGGTCCCTGACCGCCCTGTTGGGCCCTTCGGGCTCGGGAAAGAGCACCCTGCTCCGCATGATCGCGGGGCTGGAGGTACCCGATTCGGGGGAGATCCACCTGACCGGCCGGGAAGCCACCTTCGCCTCGGCCAAGGAACGCAACGTGGGCTTCGTCTTCCAGCATTACGCCCTCTTCAAGCACATGACGGTTTTCGAGAACATCGCCTTCGGCCTCAGGGTGCGCAAACAGGGCGAGAGGGGGATCCAGGACCGGGTCTTCGAACTCCTGAAGCTCATCCAACTGACCGGCTACGAGAAGCGCTACCCCTCCCAGCTCTCCGGCGGGCAGCGCCAGAGGGTGGCGGTGGCCCGGGCCCTGGCCCCCCGGCCTGAAGTGCTGCTCCTGGACGAACCCTTCGGCGCCCTGGATGCGAAGGTGCGGGAGGAACTGCGGGAATGGATCCTCCGGCTGCATGAGGAAACCAACATGACCACCCTTTTCGTCACCCACGACCAACAGGAGGCCATGGAAGTGGCGGGCCGCATCCTCATCATGAACCACGGTGAGATCGAGCAGGACGGCACGCCCATCGAGATCTTCGACCAACCCGCCACCCATTTCATCGCCCAATTCGTGGGGGAATCGAACTTCATCGACACCGAGGTTTCGGAAAAAGGCCTGGCGGTTTGGGGCCCTTTCCGGTTTTCGGTGGCTCCCAGCCTGCCGGTGGGGAAGAAGATCCGCATTTATTTCCGGCCCAATGACGTCTATATGACCGCCCAATTCGAGACCCTGCAGGTGCGGGCCAGGATCGCCAAGACCCGGTTCAAGGGGACCACGATCGAGTACAAACTGGATATAGGAGAAGATAAATATATTTCCGCCCAGATCCCCAAGGGCGTGGCCCTGGCCAGCGGTTTCAAGGAAGGGGGGGAAGTCTATGCCGCCATCACGGCCTTCCACGTGTTTCCGATCGACGCCGAGGGTTAACCCTTTAGTCGTGAAATTTCGGCAAGGATCGAAAATTTCCCGACCTTAAGGATCGGGTGTTTTTATAGTGGTTTCGCTTTTGAAGTTTTGGGATGCAATCCTGTTTGGTTTTAGATTGTTAGGGGTTAAGGATTGAGTAAAAACGCAGAAAAGTGTATTTTTGGGTGCCGCCCGAGGGGATGGATAAAAAGGGCGGGAAAACCGACTATTGAAGGCTGAAACGAGAGCAAAATGCCGATAACCACCGATTCCAAAACCATTTCCCACTTAAAACAACTGGAAGCGGAGAGCATCCACATCATCCGCGAAGTGGCGGCGGAGTTCAAAAACCCCGTCATGCTTTATTCGGTGGGGAAGGACTCCAGTTGCATGGTGCGCCTGGCCCAGAAGGCCTTCCACCCCGGAAAGATCCCCTTTCCCCTGATGCACGTGGACACGGGCTATAAATTCCCCGAGATGTACGAGTTCCGAGACAAGTTCATCGCCGATATCGGGGCGAAACTCTTCGTCGAGCGCAATGAAAAGGCCATCGCCGAGGGCTCCAGCCCCTTCAAATACGGGGTCCAGAAGTGCTGCGGCCTCTTGAAGACCCAGGGCCTGTTGGACGGACTTGCCAAGCACGGGTTTGACGCGGCTTTCGGCGGCGCCCGCCGGGAAGAGGAGAAGTCCCGGGCCAAGGAGCGGGTTTATTCCTTCCGGGATTCCTTCGGCCAATGGGACCCGAAGAACCAGCGGCCCGAGCTGTGGGACCTTTATAACTCTAAAATCAACGAAGGCGAGTCCATCCGGGTGTTCCCCCTGTCCAACTGGACCGAACTGGACATCTGGCTCTATATCGAAATGGAAAAAATCCCGGTGGTGCCCATCTACTTCACCCATACGCGCAAGATCATCAAGCGCAACAACCTGCTGATCCCCTGGGTATCCCACATCCCCATCCTGCCCGGTGACGAAGTGAAGGAGATGCGGGTCCGGTTCCGGTCCCTGGGCTGCATGTCCTGTACGGGCGCGGTGGAGAATAAAGAGGAAGTCCATGACCTGCGGGGCATCATCGAGGACCTCATCCAGACACGGAAGAGCGAGCGGGAAAACCGCATCATCGACCACGGGTCCGACAGCTCCATGGAACAGAAGAAAAAGGAAGGCTACTTTTGACCCTCAGCGCCAAGACCCTCCTCAATTACGAAAAGATGGACATGCTTCGTTTCTCGAC
>JAJPJW010000193.1 GCA_021324075.1 Pseudomonadota bacterium
ATCCAGACCACCTTGCCCCCGTCCACCAGGGCGATGCTCAGGCCCTTGACGTGGTGTTTGTCCATTTCGTCGGGGATGAACGCCTCCAGGTCGGCGACGGCCTTGGAATAGTCGGCCCCGGTGGGCGAAGGGGTGAATGTCGCGGCAGGCGTCGGGGAGGCCTGGCCCCGTCCCAGGGCGGGCAGCAGGAGGGCCAGGGCCAGGATCACGGAGGGGTGTCGGAAGGGCGGAGTCAATCTCACTTGGCCGCCCCCGGAGCCGGCGCGGAAGGCTCGTTGGCGAAGGTGATCTTGGCGCCGGACAGCTTGCGGTAAAAGACCAGTTCGGGGGCGATTTCCTTCTTTTTGAAAAGGATGAGGCTGGACCCTTCCCAGAAGGTGAACCATCCGGCCGGCTCCAGGAGCACCACGATGAAGGCCGTCCAAAGGGTCTGCTTGAACTCATAAAGGATATAAGTGGCGGCGAACAGGAAGGCGACGCCCAGGGCGACCATCCAGGCGCCCATTTGGATGTCCGACCGGCGTTTTTCCTCCAGCTTCCGGCAGTGGCGGCGGAAGTGGTCCCGCAGGCGCTCCAGGATGACCTTTTCCCGGCCCGCGTTGCGCTCGTCCTTGGGCATGAGGAGGGAAACCACCAGGCCCGTTTCCTCCTTGTTCAGGGCTGCGCGTTGGAGTTCATAGAGGAAGTCTTCCGAAAGGCTCCGGACCGCATAGGGCCGGGGGTCGAAATCCGAGAAGACGTCCTCGTAATCCTCCAAGGCCAGGGTGATGGAGGAAGCCTTGGCCACGCCGGGGAATTCGCTGGTGTTTTTGTCGGGGGACGGGGCTTCCATGGTCCAAGTATAAGCCAAATTCCAGGTCAACTTCCCTAAGGCTTTTCCCTTCTTCGTTGTTCCGGGGCTTGGCCTGATTTTATTCGAACGGAGGCAAACAGGGGTAGAATGTGGCCCCATAGGAGGCCGCCATGAAATTCATGAAATTTTTCCATAAACACGCTTTGAGCATCCAGATTTTGACGAACTTCTTCACCATCGTGGGCGTGGTGGTGGCCACCTTCCAGATTTCCAGCACCCGCCAGATCATCCAGGCCATCTTCACCTCCCAGGAAAAGGCCGCTTCCTTCCGCATCTTGGCCATGAAAACGGAGATCCAGAACAATATCAGCCGGATCCAGGATGTCATCATCCACCGCACCGAATACACCAGCCTCCACGAAACCTTTCAGATTCCGCTTCCCACCTCCGTTTACTATTCCAATCCGACCTTCTTCAAGCTCGAGCATCTGGACAAGGACGCCAACCGGGATCTTAACCAGAAAATTTCCAGTGTTTACACCAGTTGGCAGATCGCCGACAGCCTCATCCAATCCTCCCAAGCCATGGCGGACAGCGAAGCCCTGAATCCCCGCATGGCCCAGGTCAACCTGCTGAAGAACAACATGAAGATTTTGGGGATATTGGAAAGCACCCTGGAGCCCGCCAAGGAAATCCTGAAGGAGCTTCAAATCGAACCCAGCCCGAACTGAACCTTTGGCCGGAGAGACCTTAAAGCCGCTCAACCCACAAGAAGGACATGCACCTCGCCTGGGCCGTGGACGCCCACGGTCAGGGAAAGCTCGATGTCGGCGGTCCGGCTGGGCCCGGTCACCACATTGACGGTCGCGGGCATCCCGCCATTTTGATGGCGCCTTTCCAATTCTTCCATCAGGGAAGCCATCGACTCCAGCATGTCGAAAACGGAAAGGGCGAAGAAGCAAACCGGGGGTAAAAGCGAGGCCGTCCGGGGTTTACCGGGCGACGCGACCAGTGCCACCGAACCTGTTTGGGCCAAGCCATAGTCGGCTTGGATCACCCCGACATCGGCTTTTTCCACGGAATCCAAGTCGGCCGCCAAATTCCACTTCTTCCAAAAGGGCGCGGCAGGCTTCAAATAGTCCCCGGCCAGGGCGATGGAAGTGGCCCCCCGTTCCCCCAGCATCCGGCCTATTGTTTCACGGGCTTGGTCCCAATTCCCCACCCGGACCACTTGGACCTTGTGCAATTCACCCACCTCGGCCTTGAAGCGTTCGATCTTCGCCTCCAAGGTGGTGGCAAACCCGGTCTTGGGCCTGGCGGGCGCGGCCAAAACCCGCGCCTCTTCTTCCGTGGAATAACGCGAGAGGGCGCTTTTGATCCTTTGGAGAAAAAGGGCTTGTTCCATTATTCCTCCCAGCCGAAGCGTTCGGGGAATTCGGGCAGTTCGCGGGCGAAGGCCCAGCCGGAGGCCGGCGGGAAAAACCGGACCAACCCTTTGAAACCCGGCAGCTTGAAGAGCCATCGCATGAGCTTCGCGGCTTGATGGAACCGCGCCGGCGACTTCGCCGCCCAGGCCCAGAACCGGAAAGCCACGCCTTCGGCCATCCCGGTGACACGGGCTGAAAAACCGCCGGCCGGGTGCAGGACCCCGTCATGGCGCAGGGAAACGAGCATTCGCGGCAGGTCGATCTTCACCGGGCAGGCGTCCCGGCAGGCCCCGCAAAGGGAGGAAGCCTGGGGCAAGGCCGAAGGGTACTTGGCGTCTTCCTCATGCAAAAGCGGAGTCACCACCGCCCCGATGGGGCCGGGGTAGGTGCCGCCGTAACTGTGGCCCCCCACAGCCTGGTAGACCGGGCAGACGTTCAGGCAGGCCCCGCAGCGGATGCAGTAGAGGGATTCCCGGTAGTCGCCGCCCAGCATGTCGATGCGCCCGTTGTCCAAAAGGATGACATGGGACTGCTCGGGCCCATCCGTCTCGCCGGGACGGCGGGGCCCGGAGATGATGGAAAAATAAACGGTGATCTTCTGGCCGGTGGCCGAAGCGGGCAAAACTTTAAGGAGCGGCGGCACGTCGGAAAGCTTCTCGACGATCTTTTCAATCCCCACTACCGCCACGTGGATCCGGGGCAGGGAGGTCACCATGCGCCCATTCCCCTCGTTGGTGACCAGGGTGAGGGTGCCCGTTTCGGCCACCGCGAAATTGGCCCCGGTCACTCCCATGTCGGCCTTCAAGAAAACGTTCCGGAGCACCCGTTTCGCGGTCCGGGTCATTTCGGAAATATCCGGCGTTTCGGGCGTCCCCAGTTTTTCATGGAAGAGGCTCGAAACCTGCTCTTTGGTCTTGTGAATGGCGGGCGTGATGATATGGGAGGGTTTTTCTTTGGCCAATTGGATGATGTATTCGCCCAAGTCCGTCTCCACCACTTCGATGCCCTGACCTTCGAGGAAATGGTTGATCTCGATCTCCTCCGTGGCCATGGACTTGGACTTGGCGACCAGCTTGACCGCGTTCTCCCGGGCGATGGAAAGGAGGATCTGGCGGGCTTCCTGTGCGTCGGCGGCGAAATGCACTTGCCCACCCCGGGCCCGGTAACTCTCGGCGAATTGGGCCGTCAGTTGGTCCAGGCGCGCGATACAGCGCACCTTCACCTCGCGGGCTTCCTGTTTGAGGCTCTCGGGCTCGCCCAATTGGGGCAGGGTGCCCAGGCGCCCGGCGATGAACTTGTCGGTGGCGTTCTTCAAGGCCGGGCCCAGCAGGGGGGAGGCCATGGCCTCCCGGCTTTTCTCGCGGAACTTCCCGACGGGAGTGGTCACTTTTGATCCTTCTTTGAAAGAGGGTGAGCCCCCCTCACCCTACCCTCTCCCCGAGGGGCGAGGGAAAGTGCAGAAAGGTGGCTTTTTTGCCCCCTCTCCCTGTTAGGGAGAGGGGGGGGTGAGGGGGCATCCACAAGCCGTAACCTTATGGCTTCCAAAACCGCTTCTAAATTCCGCAACACTTCATGATCCCAAAACCGGATCACCTTGAATCCGCGTTTTTCCAAAAAATCGGTCCTTGTGGCATCTTCTTTGAGACTCGCCGCATGTTGGCCGCCATCCAGTTCCACAATCAGTTTCTTATCAATGGAACAAAAATCTGCGAAATAGGGACCTACCGGATGTTGGCGTCTAAATTTAATACCTTCAAGCCTTCCGGCCTTTAATTGACCCCAGAGCACCCTTTCCGCCTCAGTTTGATTTTTCCGAAGATGGCGGGAAAAGGCAGTTGGTTTCATGTCCCCCTCACCCTTCCCTCTCCCCCAGGGGCGAGGGTTTCGGAGGAAAACAATTCCACGACGTGCTTGAACTCGATGTCCATCTTGGCTTTCTGGGCGGCGCATTGCATGTTCATCAGGCATCCCAGGTCGTTGGCCACCACGCATTGGGCCCCTTGGGAGGCGGCTTGGCCGATATTCGCCAATTTTTTCCTCAACATGGCCGCGGAGATCTCCGGCATCCGGGCGGAGAAGGCGCCCCCGAACCCACAGCATTCTTCTTTTCCTTCCAGTTCATGGCAAACAACCGCGGATGCGGAAAGTAAGGCTTCCGTCTCGCCCTTCAATCCCAGCTCCCGCTGGTGGCAGGAATAATGGTAGGTGACGGGGTTCCCGGCCAGTTTTGAAGCCACTGTTTCGTCCCGGTGGACGTAAGTGAGAAATTCCACCAACTCGAAGGTCCGCTCCGCCAAGGCTTCGACCTGGGCCAGCTTGTCCTTGTCGCCTTCGTATAAATGGGGCATGTTGACCCGAATCATCGCCGTGCAGGAACCCGAAGGCACCACCACGCACTCGGCCCCTTGGAAGGCCTTGATCCACGCATCGGCCACGGGCTTCGCCTGGTCCCACTTGCCGCTGTTGAAGGCCGGCTGGCCGCAACAGGTCTGGTCCTTCGGGACGGTCACCGAATAACCCAGGCTTTCAAAAAGGGACTTTGTTGAATGACGCACTTGGGGATAGAAAAGGTCCGCCAGGCAGGTGGAAAAAAGGGTGACGGTCTTGGGTTTTGGAAAATCAATTTTCATCTTTGGCCTTCGGCTGCTGAGAGATGTGCCAAAGAACGCCGGATGGATCAATGAGGTGAACCTCCCGGAGACCCCAGGAATAATCAGTTGGGGGCGTCAAGCAGACTCCGGGATAGGACTTTTCAAGGCCCAGAGCTGAAAGATGGGCCCACCAGGCTTCAAGGTCCCGCACCATCATTGATAGCATCAGATTCTCAGCCATCTCCTTGTTATAAAAATTCTGAAGCAGGAAGCCAAAAGAACCCCATCGGAGGTGGGAAAGATTTGCTGAGGTCCAAACTTCCTCAAAGCCCATTTCTTTGAAGAATCGCCGGCTTTGTTCATAATCCTTCGCCGGAACAAATGTCTTCAGATCGATAATCTCGAGTTTCTGTTTCATGGTTTCCTCAAAGCTTGTAGAACTTCGCGGCGTTGCCGCCCAGGATAGCGTCCTGGTCTTCCCGAGGCATCTTTTCAATGAAATCCCGGACGGTCGCCATGACCGGGCCGTAATCGGCGGCCAAAAGGCAGACCGGCCAGTCCGAACCTGCCATGAGGCGCTGGGGTCCGAAGGCCTTGAAGACGACCTCCAGGTAGGGCTTTAGGTCCTCCGGCTTCCAATTCTGCCAGTCCGCCTCGGTCACGAGCCCTGAAACTTTGCAATAAACGTTCGGGTGTTTGGCCAGTTCCTTGATCCCTTCCCGCCAGGGGGACATCTTCCCCGCTTTGATCTCCGGTTTGGCGATATGGTCCAGTACGAAGGGCTGCTTGGGGAACTTCCCCGCCAATTCCGCCGCTGCCGAAAGCTGCCGGGGGAAGACCAGGATATCGTAAGTAAGGCCCAATTCCCCCAGGGCGGCGACGCCTTCGGTGAATGCCGCCCCCACCAGGAAACGCTCATCGGGCTCGGCCTGGGCGATGTGGCGTACCCCCTTGAACTTAGGGTTGGCGGCGAAGGCCTTGAGTTGGTCCCGCACATCCTTCGCCCGCAGGTCGACCCATCCCACCACCCCCTTGATAAAGGGGTTGTGTCCGGCCAGCTTCAGGAGCCAGCGGGTTTCCTCCAATGTTTGGGGCGCCTGCACCACCACCGACCCGTCGAAACCGCCGGCGTCCAGTTCTACTTTCAGGTGTTGGGGCAGGAAATCCCGCTTGAGGACCTCCATGGAATCGTCGATCCAGGCCTGGGTCTCGGGGGTATAGGTCCAGAAGTGCTGGTGGGCGTCAATCCGCACGACAAACCTCTTTCACCACGGAGTACACAGAATTTCACAAAGTAAGACAAATCTATTATTGATTTATCCTCTTCACCCTCATGATTATTGCCGTTGCTTTACTCTGAGTACTCTGTGACCTCTGTGGTTCAATCTGCTTTTGGAATCTTTGTTCCTGGCTTTCCGGCGGCTATATAACAGGCTTCCACCAAGGCCATGGTCTTGGCCGCGTCCTCGACCCGGGTGTGGAGGGCCTTGTCTTCCCCAGAGACGTATCGTTGCAGGTTCGCCATGGTCCCCTGGAAGGCGTCCGGGAACCAGTCGCCCTTGAGTTTCACCTTGCGCCAGCCGGTCTTTCCGATCGAGACTTCCAGTTCGTCATAGCCCTTGGCTTCCCCGGGCGAATTGAGCTTTTGCTGCATATGGGCCACGGCCGCACCCTGGGTGCCTTCCACCTTCAATTGGACCATGGAATGCCTTGGGCCCCTGTCGAAGGCGTGGTTGGTATGGAGCGAACAGCGCATCCAGGGGCTGTAATCCAGCAGGGCCGAATGGCCCGCATCGGCGAAACCTTTCGGGAGACGGGGATTGCGGTAGGTGCGGCAGGTGACGCCCTTGGGTTCCCCGAAAAGGGAACGGATCAGGTCCAGGTAGTGGATGGAATGGTAGAGAATCTCCATGCGGGGGATGCCTTCCAGGAACTTCCATTGGCCCCAGGGTGTGAAGAGGTTGACCCTTACCTCGACGTCGGTGATGCGCCCCAGCAGGCCCTTTCGCAGTATCTCCCGCAGGACCCTCATGTTGGGGGCGTAACGCAGTTGGAAATTGACCGCCGCAGTCAGCTTCCGCTTGCGGCAGGTGGCCAGGATTCCCTTGGCCGCCTTCAGGTCCACGCCCATGGGTTTCTGTAACAATACCGCCGAGCGGGCTGGAAGCTTCGCCGCCAAGGCCGGGAGTTCGGTGGCGGGCACCGCCAC
>JAJPJW010000077.1 GCA_021324075.1 Pseudomonadota bacterium
CATCACGGGCCGCCGGGAGAAGTTCCCGACCCTGCGCCAGTTCCAGGGCCTTTGCGGTTTCCCTAAGCGCAACGAAAGCGAATACGACACTTTTGCCGTGGGGCACGCCGGCACGGCGCTTTCGGCGGCCTTCGGCATGGCCATGGCCCGGGACATGCAAAAGAAAAACTTCCACGTCCTGGCGGTGGTGGGTGATGCGGCCATCTCCAACGGCCTTTCCATGGAGGCCCTCAACAACATCGGCGACCACCCGGACTCGAACCTGACCGTCATCCTGAACGACAACGAAATGTCCATCTCCCCCAGCGTGGGGGCCATGACCAGCTACCTCAACAAGATCCTGGCAGGAAAATCCTATAACGAAGCGAAAACCCACGTGGAGCGCTTCATCAACGGCATCCCCAAAGTCGGTCACCAGATGTTGGCCATGACCCACCACGCGGAGGAGGCCCTGAAGGGTTTCATGACCCCCGGGACCCTTTTCGAGGAATTGGGCCTCCGCTATTACGGCCCCATCGACGGGCACGACCTCCGCACCTTGGTCGAAATCTTCAAGAAGGTCAAACAGCTCAAAGGCCCCATCATGCTGCATGTGGTCACCCAAAAGGGGAAGGGCTACGCCCCCGCGGAAGAGAACCCTGAGAAGTACCACGGCGTGACGGTTTTCGACAAGGAAACGGGAAAGAGCACGGCGGTGGCCGTGCCCGGTTCGGCCCCCGCCTATACGAAAATTTTCGGCGACGCCATGATCGAACTGGCCAAGGACCACCCGAACCTGGTGGGCATCACCGCGGCCATGCCCGATGGAACGGGCCTCAAGGCTTTTGGCGCCACCTATCCGGACCGCTATGTCGACGTGGGCATCGCCGAGGGGCACGGCGTCTGCATGGCGGCGGGACTCGCCTGCGAGGGCATCAAACCCGTGGTGGCCATCTACTCCACTTTCCTCCAGCGGGCCTACGACCAGATCATCCACGACGTGGCCTTGCAGAAACTGCCGGTGGTCTTTGCGCTCGACCGCGGCGGCCTGGTCGGTGAGGATGGCGAAACACACCAGGGCGTCTACGACCTCTCTTATTTGCGCTGTGTGCCCAATTTGACGGTCATGGCGCCCTCGGATGAGAACGAATTGCGGAACATGCTTTATACCGCCGTCGAACACAACGGCCCCATCGCCCTGCGCTACCCCCGCGGCAACGGTGAAGGTTTGAAAATCGAGCCGGGGTTCAAGAAACTCGAAATCGGCAAGGGTGAGTTGATACTGGAAGGGAAAGACTACGCAATCCTGGCCGTCGGCCGGATGGTGGGCGTTGCGAAAACAGCCCGGGAGGCCCTGAAGAAGGAAGGGCTGGAGGGAACGGTCGCCAATATGCGGTTCATCAAGCCTTTGGACGAGAAACTTCTCCTTAGCATCACCGCCAAGACGAAGGTTCTGGTGACCCTGGAGGAAAATTCCGTCATCGGCGGTTTCGGCAGCGCCATCCTGGAGGCCCTGCAACGCCACGGTGTCACCGACTGCGCGGTGAAGTGCATCGGCATCCCCGACCGCTTTATCGAGCATGGCAAGCCCCAATTGCAGAGGGAGATGTGCGGTTTGGAACCGGCCCAGGTGGCCGACGCCGTGCGCAAGATGCTGAAAGATCAACAGCCTTACATGTTGGGAGTCGTATCGTAAATGCAGTTTAACCGCCGAATCGTCACTTTCCTCGTCCTGGACGCCGTGATCCTCTTAGGCCTTATGGGGATCTTCGCCGCGGTCAACCACGCCTTCGTGCCTTCCCCCAAGCCCCTGGACCCCCTGGTTTACGGGGTCAATATCACCCCGACCGTGAACGCCATCCCCCAAACCCTGGCTGTGCACAAGCCCTCGGGCGACATCCAAGAAGCCACGGACGCGGACGCCATCGACGCCAAGAAGCTCATCTCCAAGGCCGTCAAGGTGACCATCCATACGGTGGCCATGGGCGAAAACTACTGGACCATCGCTAAAAATAATAATATCGACCTCTTGTCCCTCATTGGGGCCAATCCCAATATGCCTTTCAAGGCCCGTATCAAACAGACCTTGAACATCCTTTCGGCCAGGGGTGTGCTGCACGCGGTGGCCAAAGGTGAGGACATCGCCAAGATCGCCCTGGATTACGGGGTGGACGCGAAGCTTTTGAAGGAAGAGAACAACGTGCATTGGTGGCACAGCCTGCACGAGGGGGACGTGGTCTTCATCCCCGGCGGCAAACCGCTGCTCATGGTCAAGGAATGGAAGGATTATTACGCCCGGCGTGGAATTTTTGGCGACCCCCTGGGGCATTGGGAGAAGATCAATTCACCCTTCGGCGTCCGGGTGGACCCGCTCACGGGCGACGCCCGCCATCACGGCGGTGTGGACCTTCACGCCAAATACGGCGACCCGGTTTACGCGGCCGCCGGCGGCAAGGTGGTTTTCACGGGCGTCTCGGGCGGCTACGGCAACCTCATCGTGGTGGCGCACGGAAAAGGCCTGCAGACCTATTACGGCCATCTTTCGAAAATTATCGCCCAGGTGGGGCAGCGCGTGCACCGCGGCAGCCTGATCGGCCGCGTGGGCGCCACGGGCCGCGTTACGGGGCCGCACCTGCATTTCGAAATCCGCAAAAACGGCAAGGCGCAGGACCCGCTGCTTTATATTTGAGATCAAAGTTATGTGTCCGCCCTCATAAAAGCCTTTGCTTATTCAGGGCGACAATTACAGTTTCAAAGCCGACTTGAATTCATTCGATTTACCTTCGTAAAACGGCCGTTCAGGCCTTTTCGTTTGATTTTCAAGTTGAGCGTGTTAAGGTGATAACCACATGGACCCAAGATTTGTCAAAGAAAAGGGAACCGAGACCTATACCGGCAACGAGCTGATCGTCAAGGGAGGCCTGGAAGCGGGCATGAACCTGCTCACCGGCTACCCCGGCTCCCCCGTGGCGGATGTTTTCGAGGCCGCCGCCAATGCCACCCCTTACCTCCAAGAACACGGCATCCTCGCCCAAATCGCCAACAACGAAGCCCTCTCCGCGGCCCGCCTCAACGGCGCCCAAATGGCGGGTTTAAGGGCCATTACGGTCATGAAGTCCGTGGGTTTCCACGTAGCGGCCGACGCTTTGGTGGCCGCCTCCCTGGCCAAGAAGGGCCACCAGGGGGCCGGCGTCATTGTCATCGGTGACGACCCTTGGAGCGACACAACCCAGGTGCCGGTGGATTCCCGGCGGCTTTCCGACCACCTTTTCATCCCGGTTTTGGAGCCCGCGACCTTCCAGGAGATCAAGGACTGGATGAAGGTGGCCTTTGAGCTTTCCGAGGAAGCCGACCTCTTCATCGCTTATTTATTGATAACCTATACGGCCGAGGGCGGTGGCAGCGTGGAGGTTCACCCCAACCAACCACCCAAGGGCTTCACCACCAAGAACAAAGCCACCATCGACAGCTCGACTTTTGACATCAAGCACAGCATCGTGCTCCCGCCCCATACGGTGCCCCTGGAACAGGAAGCCCTGGAAGTCAAATTTCCCCGCCTCCTGGCGGCGGTCCGAAAAAAGGGGATCAACCAGCTTTTATCGGCCAAGGGGAAGGCCCCCTTTGCCTTCATTACGGCGGGCGCCAGCTATACCTACCTGGAACAGGCCCTATCCGAATTTGGAATGACCGGCAAGTTCCCCATCCTCAAACTGGGGATGACCTATCCCGTGGACCCCGAGGAGGTCCAGGAAGTCCTGAAGTACACCAACACCCTCATCGTGGTGGAAGAGAAGCGCCGTTTCATCGAGAGCCAGGTCCGCAACATCGTCATGGACCTCCACCAGGCCGGCAAGATCAAGGAAATGCCCCAGGTCTGGGGAAAGACCTTCCCGGACAACCTGACGCCCTTCCAACCCGACCAGGGCCTGAGCCCGGCGGTGGTCATGAAGACGCTGGCCCCCTTCTTCGCCAAATACGAGGTCTCCTCCCCCAAGGTGAAGAAGGAAATCGCCTTCATGGAAAGCCTGGAGCACTTCGAGGTTTCAATCCCGAAACGCACGCCGTCCTTCTGCCCGGGCTGCCCGCACCGGGACTCCTCCTCGGTCTTCCTCCAACTGGTGGCGGATTTCAAGGACAAGGACTATATGCAGAAGAAACACAAGCAAACGCCCATCGACATCCTCTTCCACGGCGACGCGGGCTGCTATGTCCTGCTCTTCATGCCCCCCAATGGACCCTTGATGCACAACTACATCGGTATGGGCCTGGGCGGCGGTACGGGTGCGGGGCTCTCGCCCTTTTCGACCAACAAGTCGGTGTGCTTCATCGGCGATTCCACCTTTTTCCATTCGGGCCTCGCCGAAGTATCCGATTCCATTAAGAACAACCAGGACGTGCTTTACGTGGTGCTGGACAATAAGACGACCGCCATGACCGGCCACCAGCCCCACCCGGGCATGGAAAAGGACCTCATGGGCAATCCTACCTTCGGGCAGGATATTGAGAAGGTTTTACAGGGCCTCACTTCCGGGGAGGACGTTTCGATCGCGCGGGTGAACCCGGAACTACGCGACGACTACCGTGAAATCCTGGAAGAGATGCTCCTGGAACCAGGGGTCAAGTTCATCATTGCCGACAAGGAATGCGGCATCACCTACCACCGCCGCAAGCGGCAGGAATTGAGCCGCCAGAAGGCTAAAAGGGGCTACTTGCCCGTCCAAAAGCGCATCAACGTCAACGACCATACCTGCGAATACTGCCTGGAATGCACCCGCTTAACCGGCTGCCCGGGCCTGGCCATCGAAGACACCTCCTATGGCCCCAAGATGTCCACCGACCTTTCCTACTGCGTGTCCGACATGGCCTGCACCCGCATCAAGGCCTGCCCGGCCTTTGAGGAACTGACCATCCTGCGAAAGCACAAGCCCGCCACACCCCAATTGCCCGACCCCTCCCATATCCCCGTGCCCGAACCCTTCAAGTTCGAAGAGGACTGGCGGGGCTACATCGCGGGCGTGGGCGGCATGGGCATCGGCTCTTCCACCGCCGTTTTAGTGCGCGCCGCCGAGAAGCACGGCTACCACATCACCTTCTGCGACAAGAAGGGGATCGCCATCCGCAACGGCGGGGTTTATTCCATGATCACCTTCTCCAAGAAAAAGAAGGTGGTGGCACCCTTGATGCCCCAGGGAAAGGCCGACCTGCTTTTGGGGCTCGACATCCTGGAAGCGGCCCGGGGCATCGACCCGCGCCTTCAATCCCGGGTGGGCTCGAAGGAATACACCCATTCGGTGGTGAACACCCACAAGACCCATACCATCCTGAGCCTCATGGGCCTGGACGATTTCCAACCCGCCCAACTGGGCGAACTCTTCAAGAAATACACCAAGGATTACGTCGGCGCGGATATGAGCAAAATCGCGGAGGATTACCTGGGCAACAAGGTGTTTGTGAACATCCTTCTTCTCGGTGTGGCTTTCCAACGTGGTTACCTGCCCTTGACCCTGCACGAGATTACCGACGCCATCAAGGACAACTTCAGCCCCAGTGCCGCCAAACACAATATCGACGGCTTCCATTTGGGCCGGGATTTGGCCGTCCATCCCGAGAAATACCAGGCGGAAGTGCGGTTGGGCTTCCAGGAAGTCCTGATGAAAAAAGCGTCGCTCTTGGGCGGCAGGCAGGCCAGCGCCTACCTGGCCATGGCTGGGGAATTTCTCCAGGCCTGGGAAGGGGATGAGGATACCCGCGTGCAGTTCGTGAACCGGCTTTACGACCTGGTCGAGTTTGAGGATTGGGCTTATGCGCAGAAGTACCTCAAGCGCGTGATGGCCACCCTGAAGAAGGACACCAAGGCCGCCGATTATTCCGTCACCAAGGCGGTGGTGAAATACCTGCACAAGGTCATGGAAATCAAGGACGAGGTCTATGTGGCCCACCTGCTGACCAGCCCGGAGAAATACGAGAAAGACGCCCGGCGTTATAAAGTGGACTTGGCCGGCGGGGACAAGATCGTGTACCGGCATTTCAACCGGCCTGAATTCGACGTTTTAGGCATGAAGATCCGTTTCGACATGAAGAGCCGGGATTGGATGCTCAACGTCATGAAACACATGAAATTCCTCCGCCTTTTGCTGCCCTCCTGGCACAAAAAGGAGAAAGCCTTCAGGGAATGGTATATGGCCCTGGTGGACCGTTTTGAATACACCAGCCCCGAGCAATATGAACGTTGGGAGAAAGCCTTGAGCCTGCCCGAGGAAGTCCGCGGCTACCGTGCCGTCCGCTACCCCAAAATGGAAGCCGCCATGCAAATGGCGGAGATCATTCTTGCCGGAAAGGAAGTCCTACAGTCCAGCAAGCCCACCAACTCCGCCAAAGAGCTTTCGAAAGTCTAGCCCCGCCCTTTTGTGGTTATAGCCAAGTTATTGGACCCAGGGCTATTTCAAAAGGGAAGCGACGTCCGGGTCGATTCCATCCGGCTTGAAAGAAGGATCATACCTCTTAACGGGCTTGCCATCCTTGCCGATGAGGAACTTCGCGAAATTCCAGCCAATGTCGGGTTTGGAGCCGGTTCCGGGTTGTTCGGCCTTAAGGAACTTGTAAAGCGGATCGGCATTGTCACCGTTGACTTCGATCTTGGTAAAGAGGGGGAAGGTCACGTTGTACTTGGTGGTGCAGAAAGTCTTGATTTGCTCGGCCGTGCCAGGCTCCTGGGAGCCGAACTGGTTGCAAGGGAAGCCCAATATTTCGAAGCCCTTGCCTTTATACTTTTTATAAAGGTCTTCCAGCCCTGCATATTGGGGCGTATTGCCGCACATGCTGGCCACGTTCACGATCAAAAGCACTTTCCCTTTATAGTGATCCAGTTGGATGGGTTTTCCATCGAGTGTCTTTTCCTTGAACTGGTAAACCGTGTCTTGCGCCATATTTGTCCCCCAGGTGGATGTGGTGATGAAGCCGGCCGCTACAGCAGCCCCAGCCAAAGCTATGAATTTCCTCATGGTCTTCTCCTTGAAAATTAAGCTAGAAACCAGTTTTGAATACCTTTGGCCGAAAAGCAAGGTTACAGGGCAATTTAAACGGCTTGTCCCGCGGCCCAGCCCGAAGACCAAGCCCATTGGAAGTTATAGCCCCCCAGCTGGCCTGTAACGTCCACCACTTCTCCAATGAAATAAAGGCCGGGAAGCTTACGGCATTCCATTGTTTTGGAGGAAAGCTCCTGGGTATCCACCCCACCCCGTGTGACCTCGGCTTTGGAGTAACCAACAGTGGAATGGGGTGTGAAAGAAAAGTGATGAATGCCGGAAGCGAAGGAGCCGATGGCCTTGTCGGACAACTGCTGCAGGGTAGCATGAGGGGGCAAATTCAAGGCGCATAGGGTCTCGGCCAGACGTTGGGGAAGAAGGTCCCCCAGAAGGGTTTTGACCTCGGATTTCAGCCCTTTCTCCTTTTTCTTTATGAATGACTCCTCGAGGCGGCCGGGTTCAAAGGCCGGGAGGAAATCAATCTCGACTGGATCGTCCGGTTCCCAATAAAGCGAGGCTTGGAGCGCCGCAGGACCGCTCAGCCCGGCGTGAGTGAAGAGGATGTTTTCCCGGAAAGAGGCCTCGTTGCAGGACACCAAGGCATCGGTGGAAACACCGGTTAAGTCCCCGAACTTTTTCAGGTCCTCAGGGCTGAATCGAAAGCCGTCCAGTGCCGGTGCGGGATACACGATGTTCAGTCCAAACTGCCGGGCAATGCGATAGCCGAAATCCGTAGCCCCCACCTTGGGGATCGAAAGCCCGCCGGTGGCGATCACTAGGGAATCACAAGTCATTTCCCCAAGGGACGTGGAAAGCTCGAAACGGTTAGATTTTCGGATTTCCTCACATGTGCATTTTAAAAGAAGTTCGACCCCCGCCTTTTCGCATTCCGAAACCAGCATTTCCACAATATCCTTGGCCGAGCGGTCGCAAAAGAGCTGGCCCAGTTTCTTTTCGTGATAGGGGATGCGGTAGTCCTTGACCAGGGCGATGAAGTCCGCCGGAGTGAACCTGGAAAGGGCGGATTTGCAGAAGTGGGGGTTCTGGGAAACATAGTTGTCCGGGCCGGTACCCCTATTGGTGAAGTTGCAGCGTCCGCCACCGGAAATGAGGATCTTGGCCCCTACCTTGGGGGCGTGGTCGATGATGGCGACCCTCCGGCCCCTTTTTCCCGCTTCCCGGGCACACATCATGCCCGCCCCGCCCGCGCCGATGATGACCACATCAAAGGTTTTCATGGGCCTATCCTATCGTTGATAATTCATTTTTCCTAAAATATAGTGCTTCCATGCTCCGCCAGCTTTCCATCAAGAATTTTGCCATCGTTGATTCCATCTCGATCGAATTCGGTCCGGGATTTAATGTCCTTACGGGTGAGACGGGGGCGGGAAAATCCCTGATTGTCGATGCCCTCTATTTCCTTCTGGGCGACCGCATCGGTGCCGATATGCTCCGGGCCGGGGAAGACCGGGCCGTGGTGGAGGCCTTGTTCCAAGTGCCTGCCAAGGGTGCGGCCGTCAAGAAACTCGCCGAATGGGGGATCGAAGCCGCCAATGGGGAGGTCCTCGTCAAAAGGGAATTTACCCGGTCTGCCGGTAAGACCCGCAGTTTCCTCAACGGTGAGATGGCCACCACCGCGATGATCAACGAATTGGGCGATTGGCTGGTCGATATCCACGGCCAGCATGAGCACCAGGCCATTTTCAACATCGGGCGGCACCGTCAATTAATCGACGCTTTCGGCCATTTGGAAAAGCTGCTGGCCAAAACCTCCGAGACCTATGAAAAACTTGAAAGTTTGTTGAAGGAACAAAACCGCCTGGGAGGGGATTCCCGGGAAATCGCCCGCCGCACCGACCTGCTGCAGTTCCAAGTCCAGGAAATAGAAGCCTCGGGCCTGGAAACGCTCAACGAGGAGGAACTCCTCAAACGTTACCAGATGATGAAATACTCCGAGAAAATCACCACGTACCTGACCGAGTCGCAGCGGCTTCTGGATGAAGAAGGGGATGGCGGCGCCACCGGTTTTTTCGGGACGGCGGTGGCCCGGATCCAAGACGCCGCCAAGCTGGACTCCGGGCTTGAGGAACTGGTCGAGGCCGCCAAGGCAGCCCAAGAGAACCTGAACCAAATCTCCTTCGACCTGGCCCAAAAGCTGGAGGGTTACTCCTTCAGTGAGGAGGAGTTCCAGGAACTATCCGACCGCATTGACGGCTTGAACACCCTCAAGAAGAAATACGGGGATTCGGTGACGGAAATCGTGAAATACCTGGAACAAAGCCGGGAGGAGCTTAAAACCCTCCTGGGCCGGGAAGGCCGGTTGAAGACGCTTGGGGAAGAGATCGAAAAGGCGGCAGAGCAATACCGGCAAGCGGCCCTGGCGCTCAGCTCCAAGCGAGCCCAAGCGGGCGCCGAACTGGCCAAACAAGTCGAGACAGTCCTCAAAGAATTGGGTCTCTCC
>JAJPJW010000225.1 GCA_021324075.1 Pseudomonadota bacterium
GCGGTGATGACACAGACGTCCGAATTGGCGGTGTCGGCGTAATCAGTGGTGCCCACCAGGCGGGAGTTGTAACCCGAGATGGGGCCCACCTGCAGCATGTCCAGGGCCTTACCCTTGGGCATGTCCTTGGTGGCGGGGATGTCCAGGAGGACGATATCCCCCAAATCCCTCTCGGCCATCCAGGCGGCGCAGGAAGCGCCGACGTTGCCGGCTCCGACGACGGTGATTTTGGGACGATGGGACATGGGTCCTCCTCATAAGGAAAGGGATTTTTGGGTGCGGCGAGCGAGTAGTCTAGCGAAAGCCCCGGATGATGTCTACGCGGGGTATTTAAGAAGCGTGTTTCGCCGAAGGAACCACCTCGACAGCAGGCTCCCATTGGAAACGGGAATTCTTGGGGCCCAGGGGTTTGTCGGCGAAGACGTGGAAGACGCAGCGGCCGTTGCCGGATTGGAACCGTTCCTCCCGGACCACCTTCACCCCCAGGAGGCGGGTGAGCATCGAAACGGTGACGCTGCAAAGGGCGGGTTGTTGGGCGGCGACGTTCAGGAAGGGGCAGTTGTTTTCCACCAGGCGGTATCCCCCGGGGATTTCCTCCACGCTGGTGAAGGGGTCCTTGGCCAGGTAAAGTTCCTTCAGGGCCTTGAGCTTTTCCGGAAGGGTCCTGCCTTCCAGCAGGGGCTGCCACTTCTTCACCCGGGTTTCGGTAAAGGCGGCCAGGACCTGGCGAAGGGTTTCCGGCCCGAGGCGGGTTCCCACGGTTTCCAGCAGTTCCACCGCCAGGGCGTCGTAGGCCTTGGGGAACACGTGATCCCCCGCCGCCGTGAGTTGGTAGCGGACATTGGGCCGGCCGGACCTTACCTTTCCTTCCCGCACGACTTCCTTGTTGATCCAGCCTTCCTTGTGCAGGAGGGCCAGTTGCTGGCGCACGGCCTCCTTGGTGACCTTCAGGCGGGAAGAGAGCTTGGCCATGGTGGCGGGCCCGTCCTGCTTCAAGAGCAGCAGGATGGCCCGGCGCATGTGGGAAAGGCTTTCAAAATTCAAAAGAGGTCCTCCGTTACTCCGGCTCCCGGCCGACCCCGAAATGATACACCAACTGCCCGCCCAACCATCCGCCGCAATGCAGCAAAAGGGCGCCCAGGCCCGAACAGGAAAGGGCCAGGATTTTTTGCGTGGAGTCGGCGGGTCCCTCGCCCCGGTTGAAATAGAGGGCCGCCCCGAAGCAACAGGCGGCCGTCAGCATGGCCATCATGTGGCGGATGGCGGTTTCCTGGACTTGGGTTTTTTCCCCGGGGATGAAGGCGTAATCGTAGAACCCCGTTCCCAAGGTGAGGCTGCCGAGTGCCAGGCCCAAGGCGGTATTCCAAAAGGCAAAATGCCACCAGAAAAGGTCGGGCCGCCAGGCGTAAAGCAGGTTGCCCAGGAACCCGGCGGTCCAAAGGGCCAGGGGAAAATGGGTCAGGGGCGCGTGGGCGGGGTGTCCCAGGACCCTTAGTTGTTTCGGCCCCTCCTTCATGGGTCAGATCCCCATGAAGGTCGCCACCAGCAGGCAGGCGAAGCCGGCCACCGCCACCAGGGCATGGACAATCACCACGGCGCTGGGCAGGGGCTTCTTGCGCAAGTGGAAGGAGAAGAGGTAAAAGCCGCCGAGGGCCGCCACCGCGAAAAGAAGGATGGCATAGGTGGCCTTGGCCGGCGCGCCGCCATGGAGGATGGCCAGCAGCAGCACCACCAGCCCCGAAGCTCCCAACAAGCCGTGCAGCAGCGCCAAGGGCAGGGGAAGATTTTTTTTACCGAAATGAAGCACCGCCAGGGTGATGCCACCGACGGCCGCAACCGCGAACAAACCGACAGCGAGAGTCAGCATAAGGCCTCCTTTTGATGGACAACTTGGGCCCATTATGGAAAAAGGGCTTTTAATAAATCAAGTAATTACTTGTTTTATTAGGTCAAATAAAAAGGGCTTTCCGGGCTTTTCCAATGGTTTTTTCAGGGGAAATGACTATCTTTAATTCCCAGTGATCGTTTAAGAGGGGTCCGGAAATGGCAAACAAGGGTTTTACGCTTTGGTTCACCGGGTTGTCCGGTTCGGGCAAGTCCACCATCGCCGAGAGGGTGGCCCTGAAACTGGAGAAAAAAGGGGTCCCGGTCGAGATCCTGGACGGGGACGTGGTGCGCACCCACCTGTCCAAGGGCTTGGGTTTTTCCCACGAGGACCGCGACGAAAACATCAAGCGCGTGGGCTTCGTGTGCCAGCTTTTGAGCCGCCACGGGGTGGCGGTGATCGCCTCCGTCATCTCCCCCTACCGCCAGGCGCGGGACTACAACCGTGAGAAGATCAAGAATTTCGTGGAAGTCTACACCCTCTGCCCCGTGGAAGTCTGTGAGGGGCGGGACCTGAAGGGCCTTTACCAGAAGGCGCGGGCGGGCGAGATCAAGGGCTTCACGGGGGTGGACGACCCCTATGAGCCGCCCTTGAAACCCGAAGTCACCTGCAAGACCGACGTGGAGAGCGTCGAGGAAAGCGTCAACAAGGTCATCCGGAAACTCGAGGAATTGGGATATCTGCCCGCATGAGGGGAAGGCCCGACCGTTCCCCCCCTTTCCCCCTCGACCCCTCC
>JAJPJW010000194.1 GCA_021324075.1 Pseudomonadota bacterium
TCCCTGGATTGGAGCCGTGAGCGCTTCACCATGGACGAAGGCCTTTCGAAGGCCGTGAGGAAGGTCTTCATCGACCTCTACAATGAAAAACTCATCTACCAGGATTACTACCTGATCAGCTGGTGCCCCCGCTGCCAGACGGCCCTCTCGGACATCGAGGTGGAGCACAAGGCTGTACAGGGCCATTTCTACCATATCCGCTATCCCTTCGTGCACGACCCCGCCGACGGCCTGGAAGTGGCCACTACCCGGCCTGAAACCCTGTTAGGGGACACGGCGGTGGCCGTGAACCCCGAGGACGACCGCTATGCGGGCTTGGAAGGCAAGTCCCTGGACCTTCCCCTGGTGCACCGGCGCATTCCCATCATCACCGACCCGTCAGTGGACAAGGAATTCGGCACCGGCGCGGTCAAGATCACGCCCGCCCACGACTTCAACGACTTCGCCACGGGCAACCGGCACAACCTGCCCCGGATCAATATCCTCAATCCGGACGGGACCTTGAACGAGAATGCGGGCCCCTATAAAGGATTCACGGTCCAGGCCGCCCGCAAGAAGGTGGTGGAGGACCTGGAAGCCCAGGGGCTGCTCCTGAAGGTCGAACCCCACGAGCACAATGTGGGCCATTGTTCCCGCTGCGGCACCGTCGTGGAACCTTATTATTCCAAGCAATGGTTCGTGCGGATGAAGCCCCTGGCCGAGCAGGCCTTGAAGGCCGTGGAGCAGGGTAAAACCCGTTTTACCCCCGAGGGCTGGCAGGCCGAATTCGACAAATGGCTGACCAATATCCACGACTGGTGCATCAGCCGCCAATTGTGGTGGGGACACCGCATCCCCGTTTATACCTGCGGCACGTGCAAAACCCAGGTGGCGGCGGAAGAACAACCGAAGGCCTGTCCTAGAGGCCATGAGGGACAAATGGAGCAGGACCCGGATGTCCTGGACACCTGGTTTTCCTCCGGCCTTTGGCCCTTTTCCACCCTGGGCTGGCCGGAAAAAACCAAGGACTTGCAACTTTTCTACCCCACCTCGGTGCTGGTGACCTCCTGGGACATCCTCTTTTTCTGGGTGGCCCGGATGATGATGATGGGCCTGAAGTTCATGGGCGAAGTGCCTTTCCGCGAAGTCTACATGTACTCGCTGGTGGCCGACGCCGAAGGCAAAAAAATGAGCAAGTCCAAGGGCAACGTGGTCGACCCCCTGGACCTCATCGACCAGTACGGCACCGACGCCCTGCGGTTCACCCTGGCTTCCATCGAAACCAAGCAGCGCTATGTGGCCTTGACGCCCCAGAAGCTGGAGTCCTCCCGTAATTTCGTCAATAAGCTCTATAACGCCACCCGTTTCGTCCTGATGAGCGTCGGCGGCGTGGAACCCAAGCCGCTTTTGAAAGACGACCATTCGCGGCTCAAGCTGGAGGACAAGTGGATACTGACCCGTCTTTCCCAAGTGGCGGGGGAAGTGACCCAGGACTATGGCAAATACAGGGTCGCCGAGCTTTCCCAAACCCTTTACCGGTTCGTCTGGAACGAGTTCTGCGACTGGTACCTGGAATGCATCAAGCCGCGCCTTTACGCCGAAGCGTCGCCGGAGGAAAAACAACTGGCGGCCTCGGTGATCCTAACGGTTTTGGACGGCATCCTGCGCCTGCTGCACCCCCAGATCCCCTTTGTCACCGAGGAGCTTTGGCACAAGCTTCCCGGGCGCGTGGAAACGATCATGAAATCCACCTGGCCCAAACCGTCCGACTATCCGGCGGATGAGGCGGCGGTCAAGGATTTCGCCTTCTTGCAGGATATGGTGACGGCTATCCGTACCAGCCGCAGCGAACTGAATGTGCCGCCTTCGGCCATGGTCAAGCTATCCACCCAAGGGGATAGCGTGAAGTTCGCCCCCTCATCGCCCCAGGTCCCTTTACTCAAAACCCTCTGCCGGGTCAGCGAATTGTCCGAAACTTCCAAACGCCCCGCGAAGACGGCCCTGGCAGTCATCAAGGGCGGGGAACTCTATGTCCACCTGGAAGGGGTGATCGACCTCAAGGTTGAGGCCGCCAAGCAGGAAAAGGAACAACAGAAACTCGAAAAATACGTCCAAGCCATCACAGGAAAGCTTTCCAACGAGCAGTTCGTCAAGAACGCACCGGCCGAGCTGGTCGAGGCGGAGAAAGAAAAACTGCAGGAAGCCAAGGATAAGATCATCCGCATCATCAGCAACTTGAAATTCCTCGATAAAGGGCCGTCACTATGAGCCATCCCAAGGGCAAGGTGGCCGTGAAGACGGGGAAGGGGCTGGATTTCGGGAAAATCCGCCCCCTGCTCCAACAGGCCCTTGAGGAAGACGGGGCTTGGAGCGATCGGACCAGTTTCGCTACTATTCCCGCATCTTTACACGCCCGCGGTGAAGTGATTGCCAAGGGGGACGGCGTCCTGGCCGGACTGCCGGTTGCGGAGCAAATCTTCCAACTTTTGGACCGGCGGTGCCGACTCAAGGCGTTGGTGAAGGAAGGCGCCCGCGTGCGCCGGGGAATGAAAGTGGCCGAATTGAGGGGCTTCGCCCGTCCGCTCTTAAGCGGCGAAAGGGTCTCCTTGAACCTCTTGAGCCGCCTTTCGGGTATTGCCACCTTGACCCGTGAATTCGCCTCCAAGATCAAAGGCCCCCGTCTTTATGACATCCGCAAAACCACCCCCCTCTGGCGTCTTTTGGAGCGCTATGCCGTGCGGATGGGCGGCGGCCAAAACCACCGCTTCAACCTGGCGGGCCACGTCTTGATCAAGGACAACCATTTGCGGCTTGGCGGCGGGGTTTACGCCTGCGTCAAGGCGGCCCGGAAGCTTTACGGCAAGGGCGAATTCATCGAGGTAGAAGTCGAAAACTTTGCCCAGGCTTCGGAAGCCTTGAGGGCGGGCGCTGACCTCCTTTTGGTGGACAACGCCTCGCCCAGGATCATTGGCCATATCCTCCGGCTGGTCAAAGGCAAGATGCAGGTCGAAGTTTCGGGCGGCCTGACCTTGAAGAATATCGGCCGATATTCGAACCTGCCGGTAGACCGTTTTTCCTCCGGGTCCTTGACCCATTCGGCGCTTCCTCTGGACTTCTCGATTGAATTCTATCCCCTGAAATAACCTCAAAATGAAACCCGAACAAATCCTCAGGGGCCTCAAGACCAGGTCCTTCGGCCGGAACTTGCTCTGGCTGGAAAAAACAACCTCCACTAACGACGTGGTGGCTGAACTGGCCCTGCAAGGCGCGTTGGAGGGCACGGTGGTTGCCGCCGAAACCCAGACCAAGGGACGGGGCCGCCAGGGCCGCCGTTGGAGCTCGGCGGCGGGGAAGTCCCTGGCTTTTTCCATCCTCCTCAGGCCCAAACTCCACGCGGATGAACTGTCCGAGATCACACTGGCTTCCGCCGTGGGGGTCGCCAAAACCCTGGAGGATTTCCACTTCAAGCCGCGGATCAAATGGCCTAATGACCTTTTGTTGGAAGGCCGCAAGGTTTGCGGCATTTTGACCGAAATGGGCCCTAAAAAAGATAAAATGACCGCGGTGGTTTTGGGAATCGGGATCAACCTCAACCAAGGCGCGAGGGATTTTCCGAAGGAACTCGGGGGCATCGCCACCAGCCTTTACCGGGTGTCGGGCCGTAAAGTCAACCGGGCCCTCTTTTTTCAAAAACTGCTGCTTCACCTGGAGGACGCCTACCACAAGGTTTCGGAAAGGCATTTTTCGAAGATCCTGGCCGAATGGCGCAAGAGGTCCTCGACCTTGGGCCAACAGGTCAAGGTGGCCCAAAGCCACCACGTTTTTTACGGGCATGTGGTGGACGCGGATGAAAAGGGGGCCTTGCTGGTCCGGAACGACCTGGGCATGGTGGAGCGGGTCACGTCGGGCGATGTGGAGATTTTGGGATCTCATTCCTAAACTCATTCGAGGTTGAAATGATCTGGGCAATTTTGATCGGTAATACCCGTTGCGTTTCCGCCTTGATGCGGGGCACCCGGGTGGTAAAACGCCATGTGGTGGCTACGGATTCACTCAAACGGGGGGCGGGCGCCCTGACCTGGGCGAAGGCTTTGCGCAAAAAATCCGGGGCCGAAGGGGTCATCGCGGCCAGCGTGGTGCCGCCGGTGGACGGAGCGGTGCTTAAAGCCGTCCAAAAAGCCTTTAAAATCAGGCCCGAGTTTGTAACCGCCAAGAGCCGGCTGGGCATAAGGGTGAAGGTCAAGAAACCCGCCCAGGTCGGGGCGGACCGCCTGGCCAATGCGGTGGCCGCCGTGGAATTCTACGGAGCCCCTTCCATCGTGGTGGACCTGGGCACGGGCACCACCTTTGACGTGGTGGATAAGAGCGGGGCCTATTGCGGCGGGGCCATCCTGCCGGGACTGGGTATTTCCTTGCGAGCTTTGCACGATTTCACCGCCAAGATTCCGCTGGTCCAATTCGAACCTACCCGCTACGCCATCGGCCGGACCACGGAGGAAGCGGTCCGTTCCGGCATCTACCATGGGGCCATCGGTACGATCCGGGAGTTGTTATTGAAAATCCGCGGGGAGTTGGGCGTAAAAGCGCCGGCGGTAGCCACCGGTGGTTGGTGCCGGGTTTTCAAGGGCACCGGCCTTTTCCCCCACACCGAGCCGGATTTGACTTTGAAAGGGTTGGCCCTTATCTGGCGGAACGGCCATGCGTAATATCGAAGAGATCGCCGCCGAAGAAGAAACGAAAATCCAGGAGATGAGGCAAAGGCGGCTCAGGCTGTTCTTCCGCTGGTTGGGATTGGCCGGAAGCCTGTGGGGTTGGGTCCTTTTCCAACATGGGGAGATGGGCAAGGGGGCCCTATGGGTCACCGGTTCCCTCTTGGCCTGGGCCCTTGGCTGGGGAATCCTCCAAGCTTTTCGGGGAAGTTTTATTTCTTTTTTTCCTTCAATCCTTTCCGCCGCTTGCGCTTGTGGCCTTTATTTTTTCACCCGGCTGCCGTCTTTTTACTGGGGCAAAGACCCCGCCTTTTGGCTCGCAGTACACGGAGGCGCGGTGACGGAACCCGCCTGGTCGCCCTTGGGTTACCTGGTGGGCCAGGCGGCATGTTTTTTACTGCCATCCCAGCAATTTTCCCTCCTGCCAATCCTGTCCGGCGGGTTCTTGTCGGCGGCCCTTTATTTCGCGGCACAGGATTATTTTTTTCAGCTCAGGAACAAAACCTTCTCCGGACTGGTTTGGGTTTTTTTGGTTTGCGCGGTTCTGGCCGTCAGCGCCCCCTTTTGGGGCGTGGGAACGCTGGCTTCGGGGATGACCGCCTCCCTTGGTTTTTTTCTATTGCTCCTTCAACGCGTTCTTTTGAGCTTGGAAGAAAGGCCCTGGGGAGTTCTTTACTTCCTTATAGGACTGCTTGGGTCGGTCCATCCCCTTTGGGGGGGGCTGGGACTCCTCTACCACTTGGGGTCACTGGATTTTGACGGAAAGAAATGGACAAGGCATCTCTTGCCCCTGGCGGCGGGGTTTACCCCTTATCTTTGGATTTTCTTCCGTGCGGGCCGCTTTTTTCCATCCTGGGGCGGCGACCATCCGTTTTCCGCAATAGGCTGGGGTAGCTGGTATTGGGAATCGTCCTTGTGGGGCCCGAGTGGGATTTTTCCCCCTGCCTTGCAGGGAATGGGTTTTGCCCTGGCCCTTTTGGCTGTCCTTACGGCCTTGTTCTGGTTTCTCCACTTTTTTAGGTGGAGGGCCGGGTGGAAAATCCACTTTTCCATCCTGGATTTCTGGATCTGGATCCTGGCGGGATTGGGTGGATTTTTCCTTTATTCCACCACTTCTGGAATTTACGGTCCGGTTATTCTTTGGTTTGCGGCCGGCTTGGGGGGCGGGTTTTTAAAACTTCTCGAAAAAGGGGCTGAACGGTCGCAGGGAACCTTCTTATCGGGCGCCCCTTTGGGATGGGTGGGATCGCTGGGCCTTCTGGCGGCCATTGGCTTGGCCTGGCTGCCGGGCCAGGGACCGATGCGCAGCCAGCCCTATTTTCCCCTGCAACACGCCCTGAACCTTTTACGAAGCCTGCCTCCGAAGGCCGCCGTCTTGATTTGCCATGACCCCTTTGATGCCGCCGCCTGCCGGGAAGCAAGGTTGATGGAACCGATCGCGCTGGACTCTGTCATCCTGGATGAAAAATACCTGGACCAAAGATGGTACGCCACCCAAGTGATGGAGCGGGCGCCTGAAATCCTTTTTTCCAATATCATCGGGACTCCGATGGAAGTGGTGAAAAGGATTGCGGCGGACAACCGGGACCTCTGGGCGGTCTATTGGGACCTGGCCCAGTTACCGCCTGATTGGAAGGAACCCCAGGCCGCACCCGCGGTTTTGGCCCAATTGTTCGTGGGTCCCGCAACCGGAAAGCTTGACCCCGAAAAGGCCCAATACCAGCTTGATTTGACGGTTTTGCCCGGGGCCGGCAAAGGGATGGGCCCCCGAAGCCGGGACTATTTTTCCCGTTACGTCACAGGCTTCGATGAATTGGGGAAATATCTGATGGGCGCAAACCGCTATTCGGACGCCATTCCAGCCTTGGAAAGGGCGGTGAAGCTCGACCTGGATTTCCAGGAGCCCCAGACCCTCCTGGCCCAGATGTATTCAAAGCAGAACATCCTGGAGGCCGCAAGGCTGGAGTTCGAAAAAACGGTGAAAACCCACCCGCAGCAAATCGGGGTCCTCATGAAGGCCGTGGCGGAGGCCCAGGAAGCCAAGGATGAGGCGAAAGCCGCCGAACTGCTGGCCGAAGTTATCCAACTCAACACCCAATTGGCGGACGCCGAATACCAGCTATCGAAGATTTATGACAAGGAAGGCCATTCCAGCGAGTCCAAATCGCTGCTGGAATCCTCCCTCCGGTTGAACCCCCAGCAATTGGACGCCCAAATGGCCTTGGGGAAACTGATGGAGAGAATGGGAAACCGTCCCAAGGCCGAGCAGGCCTTCCGGGCGGTTTTAGAAATCGACCCGCAGAACAAACCGGCCCAAGTGGAGCTTTGGAAATTGTTGAATAAGCCCTAAACCCGGCTTTTTAAGAAATGCGAATTGGGAATCTTTGCCCTGGGCTACAATAGGACATGCCCTTTACCGGAAAACTTGAAAAAACCCCGCGCTTTCCATTCTGGGTTTGGCCGATTTATTTCCTCCTCCTTTGGCAAATCCTCCTTTGGGCTGAAAACCCCGGCTTGATGTCGGACGACAGCGGGGAAATGGCGGCGGCGGCCTTTAACTTGGGCCTGTCCCATCCGCCGGGTTACCCCCTCTTCGATTTGGCCGGCCACCTTGCCTGCCAGCTTCCTCTCGGCACTGCGGTCTACCGTTTGAATCTCTTCTCCGGGTTTTTAGTTCTTTTGTCCCTTTTCTTCACCTTGGATGCGGCCCGCCAAATGGGGAACCGCTTTTCCCGCCCCGGCTCCCGAAGGCCGGCCTGGAGGCTCGAGGCCCTTCTGGCGGTCATGGGGCTCGTTTTCATTTCCTGCCGTATCGTCTTCGCCCAAAGCCTCACGGCCAAAGGCTGCGTTTATACCTTGACGCTTCTTTACGCTTCGGTGGCGGCATGGCTTTACCTTTCGGACCGGAACTCGCCCGGCCGACAGTCTTATTGGCTTTTGGGATGTTTTTTGGAAGGGGTGGGGTTGGCCAACCACTGGCAAACACAGCTTTTATGGGTTCCGTTTTTGGTCCTTTGGTTTTTTCAAAGGGATTATCTTTGGTGGTCCCGAACGGTCCTACTTTCGTTATTCTCCTTTCTCATCGGTCTTTCGCTTTACCTCTATCTTCCACTGCGTGCCCAATTGGACTGTAGGCCGAGCTGGGGTTACCCCATCAACCTCCCCCTCTTTTATTGGGTTGTCTCACGGAGCCCCTTTGCCGGAATGGAGCATTGGGTCCAAACCGGTGCCTTCTACCTGAAATCCCTCAGGGAAATGCTGCGGGTTTGCTTTTTCGATTGGATCCCGGGATTCGCGTTCTTCAGCCTGGCCGGTATGGCCCTTTTGTGGAAGAAGGAGCGCGATCTTTTTTGGGGTTTTTTCGCGCTTTTTGTCCCGGTTTTTTCCGCCATCCTGGTCGTTCATGAGGAGATGAACATCTACCTCATTCCCGCCTACATGGTGTCCCTGACCGGATTGGTGCTTTTATCCGGGTTTGTGGCCGCGTGGCGAATCGGAGAATCCTTGGGCGGGCGTAGGGCCGTCCTCTACCTGGGAATCCTGGCCCTTCTATCCACAGGCTGGCTATCCCATGTCTTCCGGTTGGAGGACAAAAGCCGTTACACGCTGGCCGGAGACTTTGGAACCAATGTCCTGCAAAATTTGCCCAAGGGGGCCCTGTTCCTGGCTGAAGGCGACCACTATGTGATGCCCCTCACCTATCAACTTTTGGTGGAGAGCCGGCGGGACGATATTGTCTTTGAGCCGTCCATTTTTCTTTTTCACGGCTGGGGATGGAAACAACTGGGCGACCAGTCGGGGGATATTGGCAAGAGGGTGGCTTCGTCCAGCCTTTTCCAGGACCGCTTGAACGCCCTGACCCGGTTCGAGGGGGTCCATCCCTTGTATTATTCCCTCGGAAGGAAGGACTTGAAGCCGGCACTCGATAAAATGCCGGGCGTTTGGGTGCCCAGGGGCTTGGTTTACGCTTGGGAACGCCGGATGCCCCCGGGACAAGCGAAATCCTCCCAGGCATCCCGGGTGATCGGGATGGAAAGAATGCGGGGGCTTGATATGAATTGGGCTTCCGGAGAGCCCGACCCCTCGTCCCAACAAATTTACCGCTATTACGTGGACCAATTAACGGCTTTGAAACAGTAAAAACTGGCTTTTTCCGCCCCCCCTGTTGTTATAATGTTCCCGTTTGAAACTACGCTTTTTTACGCTCTAAAGAGGAATGATGGACCTTCAAGAAATCCTCAATTCCATGGTCAGCAAGAAGGCCTCGGACGTCCATTTAAAGGCCGGCGCGCCTCCCCTTTTCCGCATTGACGGCGATTTGACCCCCCAAAGCGAAACTCCTTTGACTCCCCAGGAACTGGCCGAAGTGGCCTCCTATCTGATGGATGAGAAGCAACAGCGGATCTTTTTCGAGGAACACAGGGAGGTGGACTTGGCCTATGCCGTCGAGGGCCTGGCCCGTTTCCGTACCAATGCCATGTGGCAGAGGGGCCTGCCTGAGATCATCATGCGTGTCATCCCCCAGCGCATCCCCAATATCGAAGACATCAACATGCCCACCTCCGTGCTTAAGCAGATCGCCATGGAACAGAGGGGGCTGATCCTGGTGACGGGCATCACCGGCTCCGGGAAATCCACCACCTTGGCCTCCCTCATCAACGAAATGAACATGAACCGCTCCGCCCATATCGTGACAGTGGAGGACCCCATTGAGTTCGTCCACCCAGACAAAAAGTCCAGCGTTTCCCAAAGGGAAGTGGGCCTGGATACCGAAAGCTTCCGTGCCGCCCTCAAATACGTCCTGAGGCAGGACCCGGACATCATCCTCATCGGGGAAATGCGCGATGTGGAAACCGTAGCCGCGGCCATCAGCGCGGCGGAAACGGGCCACTTGGTCCTTTCCACCCTGCATACGATGGATACCATCCAGACCATCGAGCGCATCCTCGACTTTTTCCCGACCGAACAGCAAAACCAGATCCGCGTCCAGCTTGCGGGCACCCTCCGGGCGGTCATTTCCCAACGCTTGGTCAACAAGGCCGACGGTGTGGGCGTGGTCCCCGCCGCGGAAATCATGATCGTCACCCCGACCATCAAATCGCTCATCGCCGAGGGCAAGGTATCCTCGGTTCGCCAGTACATCGCCGAGGGCCAGAGCCAGTACGGCATGCAGACCTTCGACCAGTCCCTCATACAACTGGTCAAGAAGGGGCTCATTACCAAGGAAAGCGCAATGGAGCAGGCCACTTCGCCCTCGGAAATCGACCTCGGCCTCAAGGGCATTTCCTCCTCCAAAGCCTCGGCCCAATCCCTGATTTCCCAGATGGAGAACTCCCAACAAAAAGAGAGGATCACGGGCTGGCTCAAGCGGGCCCAGGAATACTACGAAAAACGCCGTTACGACGAGGCCCGGGCCGAGCTCAAGCGCATCCTGCAGGAATCGCCCGAACACAAGGAGGGGAATGCCCTGATGGCCCGCCTCCGGGAAATGGACGGGGCGACGGAAAAGAAGAAAGACGCCTCCGGCAATATCAAAACCGCCCTCCAACTTTACCGGGAAGGGAAGCATGAGGCCGCCATCCTGGAGTTCCGAAAGGCCTTGGAAGTGGACCCGGAAAACAAGCAGGCACAGGCCTACCTGAAGTCCATCCAGGAGGAGATCGAAAACCGGTCCCGCGCCCGGGAGTTTTACCAGAACGCCCTTTCCGCCCAGCAGCAAAACGACCTGGCGGGGGCGCTCTCCCAGGTGGAACAGGCCCTGATCCTCGACCCGGACAACGAGCAGGCCAAGGTCCTTCAAAAAAACCTCAAGGCCTCCGTGCAGAAAGAACAGGCCCGGGGCAAGGCGGACGGCTTGAACCAGTCGGCCATCGAGCTTTACAAGGCCGGGGACCTTCTGGGAGCCCTGGTGGCCTGGAACAAGGCCTTCGAGATCAACTCCGAACTCACCGATGTGGCCAATTACCTCCAGCAGGGCACGGCCAAGCTGCTTTCATTCGGCGTTGACGGCATCGACGCAAACCCCGAAAAGCAGGTCATCCTCAACCTTTTCGAACAGGGTGTGAAGAGCTACATTCGAAGCGACTTCCAGACGGCGATGGATTTTTTTAAACGGGGACTTTCCAAGGCCGAAGGGAACGCCTATTTAACCGCCTACATGCAAAAGTCCGCCCAAATGCAGGAACAGCAGGTGGCCGAGTTCTACCAGGACGCCCTTCGGATGCAGCAATCGGGCGACCTGGCGGGCGCCCAGAAGGAATTCACCAAGGTCATCCGCCTTTCCCCGGGCCACCCGGAAGCCCTACAGCAGCTTTCCGGCCTCAAGGCCGCCATCCAACAGGCCACCGAAAAGCTCTATGCGGAGGGAAAACAGTATTTCGACGCCAACCAGATGGACCATGCGTTGCGGCTGTGGAACCAGATTTTGGAGATCGACCCTTCGAACGAAAGGGCCCTGAAGCGGGTCGAGGAAGCCAAGATCAAGAAGAACACTTTGAGCGGCATTTTCTCAAAAATCAGCTGATAACAAGAGGAGACGTTAAGGATGAAATCGGGCAATACGATGGTGCGCAATTTGGTGATCGTGATGGTTATCCTGGTCGTGGCTTTCCTGGTGGTGCTCAATTCGGGACTGGTGGCCGACCAGGTCGTGGGCTGGGTCAATGCCAATGCCAAGGACCCCGGCGCCCCTGATATCCTTTACAAAGCGGCCCGCTGGTGCGACGTGATGGGCAATGAGGACAAGGCCGCCGAGCTTTACTGGATGCTCTACCAGCAATACCCGGAACGGGCGGACCTTTGCGCCCCGGCCCTCTACTACACGGCCTATGACAAGGTCAACGGCACCTACATCGTCGGGATCAAGAAGCAGTCGCTGACCTATCTGGACATCCTCTTGAACCAGTATTCGGGGCAGACGGACTGGTGCACCAAGGGGAAAGAACTGGAGGATGAGGTGAACAATGTTCATTGACCGGCGTTTATGGCACAAGGCCGTTCCTTTGGCGGCCGTCCTGCTGACGGCTCTTTCCCTCAAGGCCGCCACCATCGAGGTGGAGAACGAGGACGAGCAGGTTGACGCGGCCCCCACCGCAACGGCTGTTCCTCCCGATCCCGCCCCCGCCAAGCAGGCCCCGGCCGCTGCGGCCGCACCTGCCGCGGCGCCTGGAAAACCCGCGCCCGTGACCCAGGCGGCACCCGTTCCCGCCGCCAATCCCAGCGCGTCCGTCCCGCCAGCCACGCGACGGGTCAGGGTTTCGGACAGCGTCGGTTTTTATTATTTCGTCAAGGCGGGCTATGTGGCCGACCCGGACAAGATGCCGGCGATTGGACAGGTGGTCGGGAACGCCGACAACAACATCAGCTACTCCATGGCCAAACGCACTTTTATTGAACTGCAGTCGGAAAAGAACAAACCGGCGGTGGGCGACCTGTTGGTCATCTACCGCACCCTCCAACCTGTGGAGGAGTCCCATATGGGTGCCTTGGGCTACCAAGTGGAGAACCTGGCTATTGTGAGGGTCGTTGAAACCCAGGACCTGCGGGACCTGGTGGAAGTGGTCAAATCCTTCTATCCCTTCGTGGCGGGCGACAGGGTGGAGGACTACGACAATGAGATCCAGCGGTGGAAAGAGGCGCAGATCAAGAAGCCCCTCCCCGCCCAACCGGTAACCTGTTACGTGGCGGGAGGCGTGCAGGAGTCCATCCAAAAAACCTTCAACCAATTGGATTACATCTACCTTACGGCCGGAACCAAGCAAGGCGTGGTCGAAGGGCAGACCTTCCGCCTGTTTAAAGTGACGGAGACCGGCGTTATGGAGGAAGCTTTGCGCATGCCCGCCGGCCAGGCCCAGGTCATTTACGCCGGACCCGATACCTCGACGGCACGCATTCTCAAGAACAGTGAGCCGATCGCAAAGGGCTTCACCGCCGAGTACAAGCCCTAGCGGGGCCCTGTCCCCGCCAAGGACGCCCCATGACCGTCAAGAAAGAGGACGACCCCGACTTCAACCACATCCTGGCCTATCTTTTAAGGGTGAAAGGCTTCGTGGGGCACAGCTACAAACCCAACTACATCAAACGCCGTATCGCCGTCCGGATGCGGTCCACGGGTTCGGAGAACTACCGGCAATACCTGGGCGTTTTGGAGAAGGATCCGCAAGAACCGTCCCATCTGCTGGACCGGCTTACGATCCATGTCACGGAATTTTTCCGCGATCCATCGGTTTACAAGGCCCTGGAAGAGAAGATCCTACCCGGTTTTGAAGGTTTGAAAGGCGGCAGACTGAGGGTCTGGTGCGCGGGTTGCAGCACCGGGGAGGAGGCCTATTCGGTGGCCGTCCTTCTCAAGGAATGGACCGCGACCCAGCCGGGGCTTTCCTTCGAGATCCTGGCCACGGATATCGACATGGCCAGCGTGAAGACCGCCGAAAAAGGGGATTATCCGGTGGAAGCCGTCAAGGCCATACCCCGGCCCCGGTTGGCGCGGTGGTTCCGGACGGCGGGTCCGAGGGTGCTGGTTTCCCAGGACCTGAAACACCAGGTGCGGTTCAAGGTGCAAGACCTGCTGGGGAAATGGGAGCCTGTCTTCTCCGACTTCCACCTGATCCTTTGTCGGAACCTGCTGATCTACCTGACCGGCCCCCAGCAGCAGAGGCTTTACGAGCAATTTGCCGGGTCGCTGCTGCCCGAAGGGTGCCTCATCCTGGGGCTGACCGAGACCCTCCTGGGGCCGGCGCGCCGCTTTTTCCACTGCGTGGACGTGAAGCACCGGGTCTACCGGGTCATTTCGGGGGCGGGAACGGCTCCCGCAACCGGGGAATAAAAGGAACGAACTTGGAAAAAGCCCAGGACCACATCAACCTCGGAACCGCTTTCTCCCTTTCGCGGCGGTATGAAGACGCCATTGTGGAGTTCAAACGGGCGCTGGAATTGAGCCCTTCCGACGGTGAAATCCTCTTTCAACTGGGGGGGCTTTGCACCAACGTGGGCAACTACGGCGATGCCGAAAACTATTTCCGCAAATCCCTTGACCTCAACTCGATGAACCTGAACGCCCACGTGAAGCTGGGCCTGCTGTTGGAAGTCCAGGGCAAGTATCCTGATGCCGTGGAAGAGTTCATAAAAGCCGTGGAGCTCAACCCCGGTGACGCAGGCCTCTATAACAACCTGGGCAACGTTTTTTCAAAGATGGGCCACTACAACGACGCGGTGGAACAGTACCAGAAGTATATTTCCATCAATCCCAGTAACGCCGAGATTTTTTTCAAAATGGGCTATGCCCATGAACAGGCCGGAGAACTGGACGGGGCCATCTCGGCCTACGAGCGGGCCCTGATCGCCAATCCCCGGCACGCGGCGGTTTATGCCATCCTGGGCCATGCCTACCTCAAGCGGGGCGAATACGATGCCGCGATCACCCAGTTCCAGCAGGCCCTGAAGATCAATCCCAATGAGCCCGAGGTCCACCTGAAGCTGGGCCAGGCTTATATGTCCATGGGCCGTTACGACGAGGCCCTGGAAGTCTTGAAACTGGCCCGCGAGAAGAACCCGAATAACACCGAGGTCTACCTCAAGATGGGCATGATCTACGCGGGGCGGGGCCAGCACGAGGAGGCCATTCAAATGTACCGGAGAGTCATGGAAATCAATCCCCACGACGCCAGCGTGCATAACGTACTGGGTTATATTTACGACAAACAGGGCGACCTCCAGAAGGCCTTGGATGAGTACCAGGCCGCCAAGAAGATCAACCCTAACGACATTGTGATCCTGGAAAACCTGGGCAACCTGAACTACCGGCAAGGCAACTTCGACGAGGCCGCCTCGGACTATGAGAGGGTGGTGGCCCTGAATCCGTCCCATGGGGAGGCCCATTCGAAGTTGGGGAATATTTTCCTGAAGAAAGGGGACCGGCCCCGGGCCGTGGGCCATTGGGAAAAGGCCCTGGCGCTCGATCCTTCCAATGAAATCCTTAAAAACAACCTGAAGATCCTGGGGGAGACCAAGCCCGTATGATGAAGTCCCAGGAAAAATCACTCGGCGAATTGCTGCGGCAGGCGGGTAAGATCACCCACCGCCAGATCCAGGTGGCCCTGGGTGAGCAGAAAAAAAGCCACGAACCCATCGGCAAGGTCCTGGTGCGCCTGGGGTTCGTCGAGGAACGGGACATCCTGCAGGTCATGCAGGGGATGATGGCCCTGACCTTCCGTGTGGGAAGCGAATGGTACGGCATTGAGACTTTCCGGATCCGGGAAGTGCTGAAGTATTCCCCCTACAAGCCTTTGGAGCCGTCCCAGGGGCCCTGGGACGGGGAGTTCTCCCTGCGGGGCCGGAATTTGCCCCTTTTGTCGTTCCAAAAGTTCCTGGGGCTCCCCCTGCCCGCCGAAGCCAAGGGGACCTGGTACATTGTCGTTGAAAAGGACCGGAAGGCCTTCATCCTTTGGGTGGACCAGGTGCGGGAAGTGGCCCGCTTTAAGATCGAGCAAATCGAGCCCGTCCCATCCTACCTTTTCGGGAAAAAGAACGAATTGTATTATTGTTTGGGTAGAATAAAAGGGGAGCTTTACTCGATCCTGAACCCGGACAAGCTGGTGGAGGAGCCGGGCTGGGCTAAACCCTCCCCCGAGGTTGAAAACGCCAGCACCATGATCCCCCCCCTTCCGCCCCCAGGGTCGGGGGACCGAAAGGCCTGACATGCCGACCTTTGTTTTTAAGCATTTCAAGGAAATCGGCATCGTACCGATTTCCCAATAACCCTTTTTAAGGAAAACCGGCAGATGCCAACCCGCCCCGAAACCAAAACCATCCGTGAAATGGCCAATGGCAGCGACCAAGGTGACGCCTCCACCCATAACAACCTGGGCGTCTTTTACTATTCCAAGGGCATGCACGCCGAGGCCATCAAGGAATTCAAGACCGCCCTGGAAGTGGACCCGGAAAACAACCAGGCCCAGGAAAACCTCAAGTCCGTCAACCGACATACGGGCCTTTTCGACCGTTCGATCGAGGCCTATCGCAAGTCGGTCCAGATGTTCCCCCAGGACCCGGAAGCCCAATACAATCTAGCCAACTCCTTCCGCTATATCGGCGAATACGACAAGGCCGTGGAGGCCTACCAAAAATGCCTCTCCCTGAATCCCGACCACCCCTTTGCCCGTAATTACCTGGGCGTTGCCTATAAATGCCTGGGGAAGTTCGACGAGGCCATGGCCGAGTTCCGTAAGGCTATCGAGAAGAACCCCTTCTTCGCCGACCTGCATAACAACCTGGGCGAGGTCTATTACAAAAAGGCCATGGTGAACGAGGGTCTCATTGAGTTCAAAAAAGCCATTTCCCTCAATCCCGACTACGCCAGCGCCCATTACAACCTGAGCTTCGTCTACGGCGACAAGAACATGATCGAGGAGGCCGAACGGGAATTCAAAAGGGCCGTAGACCTGAATCCCAACTTCGGGCAGGGCGCCCAGGCCCTGCTTTCCATCGAGCGGACCAAGACCATGGAGGAGAGGGTGGCCGAAAAGGTTGCTTCCCAGCCCCTGGGTGCCTCCAGTGTGGACACCTACCTGAGCCTGGCGGCCGCCTACAAGGGCAAGGGCCTGTTGGATGAGGCGGTCAAGGAATACAAGCGGGCCATCGAGGCCATTCCCAATGAGGAAAAACTTTACCGGGCCCTAGGGGAAATCTACCTCATGCGGGGCATGCTGGAAGACTCCCTGGCGGCTTCCCAAAAGGCCATCGAACTGGCGCCGCGCAGCGTCGAAAACTACATCCAGGCCGGCATCGCCCTGCGGGAGCTCAACCGGGCCGACCAGGCCGCCCAGCAGTTCCAGAAAGCCATCGAGATCACCCCGGGCTCCAGCATGGCCCATTTCGAGTTGGGGGTGACCTATTTCAAAATGGGTGAAAGCGAGAAGGCCACCCGGGAAGTGCGGGAGGCCCTGGAGATCGATCCGCAAAACGCCGAAGCCCACTATTACCTGGGCGTCTATTACTACAAGGTAAGCCTCTTCGACGAGGCCATCCGGGAAATTTCCCAGGCTATCGACCTGAACGTGACCATCGCCTCCAGCGCGGAGGCGCTGACCTACCTGGGGCTGGCCCTGGCGGACAAGGGCCGCTTTGAGGAAGCCATCTCCGAGTACAAAAAGGCAATGGAGTTCGATCCCAAGAACCCCATCATCCACAATTCCCTGGGTGTGGCTTACAAGAACGCGGGAATGACCCAGGAAGCCATCGCCCACTACCAACGGGCCATTGAATACAATCCCCAATACGCGAAAGCCTATAACAACCTGGGGGTGGTTTACTTCAAGCTCAGCCAGTATGAAAAGGCCATCGAGGTCTTCAAGAAAGCCGTGGAGATCGAACCGGACTACAAGACGGCCCACAACAACCTGAACGTGGCCATGAAGAAGAAAAACGTCCTCTCCGAGGCTTCAGAAGCCCTTATCAAGCAGATCATGGCCGACCCGGAGAACCCGGCCCTGCATTTCAACCTGGGTAACCTTTACAAGGGAACGGGACAATATTCGGAAGCCGTCCGGGAATACCAGGAGACCATCCGACTTTCCCCCAAGAACCGCGAAGCCCTGACCAGCCTGGGCGAGGTTTACCTGAACATGGAGGCCCTGGACGAGGCGGTAAAGGTGCTGGCCAAGGCCGTTTCCTGCGACCCCAAATACCCGGAGGCCCACCTGCAGCTGGCCAAGGTCTATATTCGCCGCAAGTGGTGGGACGAGGCCCTGGTGGAACTCAAGAAGACCCGGGAGCTCAAGGCCGACCTGACGGAGATTCATTTCTACCTGGGGCAGGTCTACCGGTCGAAAAGCTGGTGGGATGAGTCCGTCGAAGAATACCAAAAGTACATGGATACGCCGGGCGCCGAGGAGGAAAAAACAACCCAGTCCATCGACGCCATCCAACAGATCCAGGTTTGGAAAAAGCAGCTACAAGTCTCCCCCAGCGCGGGCCAGTCCAAACTCATCAAATAGGCCTTGCCTGCAAAAGGGCTGGTTTTTCTTTGATTCTTGGGGCTTTTGAGGTTAAAACAGGTTCGGCGGAAAACCCGTAGAGAAGGGCTTTATGAAATTCCTGGTGTGCGTCATTCCACCGAAAAAAATCGACCAGGTGAAGAAAGTCCTCTGGGAAGCGGGGATCCGGGGGGTCACCCTTTCGGACGGTTCGGGTTATGGGTACCAGAAGGTCCAGGTCGAGTCGGTCAAGGGGGCGGATTACAAGATCCAGTATCAGCCACGGGTGCGAATCGAGATCGCCCTCCCGGACGAGGAAGTAGAAAAGGTTGTGGAATTGCTCCTGGATACGGTCCGTACCGGGCGCATTGGAGACGGGAAATTCTTCATTTTGCCCCTGGAGGACGCCATCCGCGTCCGGACGGGCGAGCGCGGGGAAAGCGCTCTTTAAGGGTGTTTTAAAAAATAGGTTTTCATTTTTTTTTAGGAGGAAGCCGTGGCCCATCGTGTGTTACTCGTGGATGACGCCTCATTTATGAGGATGATGCTCAAGAATATCCTGGTCGGTTCGGGATATGAGGTGGCCGGGGAAGCTGAAAACGGCGCCAAGGCCATTGAGCAGTATAAAGCGCTGAAACCCGACCTGGTCATCATGGACATCATCATGCCCGA
>JAJPJW010000102.1 GCA_021324075.1 Pseudomonadota bacterium
AGGGTGAACCCTTGCTGGACAAGTTTGTCACCCTTGCCCGGCAATGTGGGGCCGAGCCCATGGTAAGCCTGCCGATTGACCATGATGCCCCCGAAAGCGCGGCCCAATGGGTGCATTACGCCAATGTGGAGAAGGGCTATCAAATCCGTTTTTGGGCCGTGGGAAGTGAGCCGGATTTGGGCGTCCGAGGCGCGGATAATTACAATGCTTATGATTACGTCAACGACTTCCGTGTGATCGACAATGCGATCAAACAGGAAGACCCTTCCATCGTCGTTTTGGGGCCGGAAGCGGCCCGCAAATACACCAAGGACGAAGACGATTGGATCACACCTTTCCTCCGGTATGACGGCGACATCGTGGAGGGGGTCTCGCTCCACCGTTACGCGACCTTCCAGCCTTCCAACCTGCCGGTTTCCCTCCGCGCGGACTTGCGGCAGGAAACCGCCTTGATCAAGGCCTTGAAGGACAAAATTTCACAGGCCACGGATTTTGACCTGCCGCTGGTGGTGACGGGGGAGGCCGCTTCGGCCGCCCCGGTGACGGCCAAGACCAAGGAAGAAGCGGTGACCCTGGGGTTTTGGGCAGCCCTTTGGGAAGCGGATAAGAAGGGCGCCTTTTTGAACCAGCATTTACCCATGGACCTTGCCACTTATCCCTGGGGGACTTCTTCGGAGGGGGTTAGTTTCAACGCCCTTCCGGGTTATTGGGCGCTGAAACTATGGGGCCAGATGATCCGTGGCCGGGTAGTGCCGGCCCAAATCCAAAATACGGAAATGTCGGTTTATGCCACCCAGGACTTGAAGACCAGGGATGTCACCTTGATGATCATCAACAAAGGGGACCGTTATTGGCGGCCCAAAATGCTCTTGAACGGCCAGGATGCCGAGTTGAGCGTCGAGGCGGGGCTTGACCAGCGTTACGATTTTGAGATTCCTTCGCATTCCATTTGCCGTTTGAGGCTGAAGGCGGACCGCTCGGCGGGTGAAGCGTCGGTTTATACCTTGAAGATGGCTTTGGCGGGCCAGGAACCCCAGGTTTCCGCGGTGAAACCCTGGTGATTTTGAAACGCAAATTGAAACAAAACTTTCACTGAGGCGTCAATAACCCATGCCGACTCCAACTTCCCCCCGCCGGAACACGGCCAAAGTCCAAAAAAGCACCGAGCCCTGGATCAAGCCACTGGATTCACTGGTGCTGCTTTACCAGGTCCTCATGTCGGGACTCATCCTGGCCGGCAACCTTCCTTTGGGGGAAAAACTGCACTTGGCGGGGCTGCATAGCCTGGCCTTCCTGGCCTTGGTGGTTTTCCTCTGGAACCTCCGCAATTTTTCCAACCCCATCGTGAATTTTATCCGGGAATTCTATTTCCTCGCCGTCACGCTTTTCTTTTACCGCGAAGTGGGGCTTTTGGTGCACCAGTACTTCGACTGGACCCTGGACGAATGGCTTTTTGGAGTCGATAACGAGATGGGGAAGATCGGCATGCGCATTTGGAACCAGCAGCAGTTCTATCCCCCGAGCCGCCTTTTGAACGAGTTCTTCAGCATCGGCTACAGCTTTTATTTTTTCCTCATGCCCCTGGCGGCCCTCGTGCTTTATTTCCGGGCCCCCCTTGCCAGGTTCCATACCTTCATGTTTTCCCTGGCCTTCACTTACTTCCTACATTACATCCTCTTCATCTTCCTACCGGCCGAAAGCCCCCGGTTTTACATGCCGGGCCTGCGGGAGTCCCTGCAGGGCTATTGGGTTTCGGACTGGCTGCAGTCGGCGGTGGAAAAGAATGCCTTCCCGGGCGGGTCCTTTCCCAGCTCCCATATCGCCGCTTCGGTAATCTGCCTCATGGCCTATCCCTATTACGGAAAGTGGCGTTTCGCCGTGGCTCTTTTAACCTTAATGTTGTTTGCGGGCACCATCTACGGGCGTTATCATTATTTCGTTGATGTGGTTGCCGGTTTAGGGGTAGGGTTGTGCTGTTATTTCGTGGCTCCCTGGTTGGAAAAGAAGTGGCCTTTCATCTTTGATGAAGAGGGATTCGCGCGTGAGCGACCCAGAGAAGCCTTTAACTGAAGCGGAAAAGCAGATCCGCCGCCTGGAGTCCCTTCGCCAGGGACGGGAAGAGTCCACCCAGGCCTCGGCCCAGAAGGCCTATTTCCCCCCGAAGACCCAGGCCGACAAGATGGCCGAAAAATTGATGGCCCTCCGGGATAACGCCCAGAAGCCCGCCGGCGCCAAGCGCGGGAAAATCGAAGGCAAGCAAAAGAGCTCCAAGCTGCGCTTCCTGCAGATCCGGATCCTCGAACAGATCTACGCGGAGGACAAGCGCCTGCGGGGAAGCGTCATCACCCGCATCGCCCTCAACCGCTTTTTGAACCTGGAAAATTCGGCCGAAGAAAACGAATTGGAAGCCAAGATCAACGAAATATTGCGGCAATTCAAGAACCGCGGTTGAAATCCCCCCACGATTGATGCAGTATGCTTTTTTTCATTCCCCGCAAGGTGTGTCTTTCCATGAAAGTCCTGGTCAACGGCGAAAACAAGGAATTTAACGACGGCATTTCGCTGGAGGAGCTCATCCGCCAGTTGGGCGTGCGCAAGGAGACGGTGGTGGCGGAAGTGAACCGCCAGATCGTCCAAAACGACCAGCGGCCGGGATGGAAACTGGCGGAAGGCGACCAGGTGGAACTCATTCAATTCGTCGGAGGCGGGTAACGACAGCTCGCAGCTGACAGTTCACAGGCGGCAGGAAATCCAGAAAAGGCGCGAAGCATGACGACAACACTAGAGAAGATAAAGTCCGAAGACACCTACCAGATCAACGGCAAGACCTTTACGTCCCGCCTACTGGTAGGGACGGGAAAATACGCCACCAACGAACTGATGGGCCAGTGCCTGGAGGCTTCGGGCACCCAGATTGTGACCGTGGCCCTGCGGCGGGTGAACCTGGACAACAAAGGCGAAAAGACCCTGCTGGACTTCATTGATCCCAAGAAATACACCCTGCTTCCCAACACCGCCGGCTGTTACAGCGCCGAAGAAGCCATCCGGGTGGCCCATTTGGCCCGGGCTACGGGAATCTCCGATTTCGTGAAATTAGAGGTGCTCCACGATGAAAAAACCCTCTTACCCGACCCCCTGGCGACCCTCGAAGCCACCAAGACCTTGGTGAAGGAAGGCTTCACGGTCATGACCTACACCTCCGACGACCCGGTCATGGCCCAGAAGCTGGAGCAGGCCGGCGCCCATGCGGTGATGCCGGCGGGTTCGCCTATCGGCTCGGGACAGGGTGTCCTGAACCCCAATAACATCCGCATCATCCTCGAGAAGTTGAAGTGTCCGGTCCTGATCGACGCCGGGGTGGGTTCGGCCTCCGACGTGGCGGTCGCCATGGAATTGGGCGTAGTGGCGGTGCTTTTGAATACGGCCATCGCCCATGCCAAGGACCCCCTCAAGATGGCCCATGCCATGCGGCACGCCACCGAAGCCGGTAGGCTCTCCTACCTGGCGGGCCGTATCCCCAAAAAACTTTACGCCCAGGCTTCTACTCCCCTGAAGGATTTTTAAGCGTCCACGTGGCCGATCTTCAATCCCAATTATCCAAGTCCCGTCTTTACCTGGTGACCGACCAGGAACTTTCCGAAAACCGCGATACGGTTACAACGGTCGAAGAAGCACTCAAGGGTGGCGTGGATATTGTCCAGTTACGTGAATATTCCCTGAGCGATTCGGAACTTCTGACCATGGCCCATCGGGTGAGGGAATTGACCCGGACCCACAAGGCCCTTTTCATCATCAACAACAGGCCGGATATCGCCAAGCTCAGCGACGCCGACGGGGTGCATTTGGGGCAGGACGACCTGCCGGTTGCTGAAGCCCGGAAGATCCTGGGAGAAGGCAAGCTGGTAGGGGTTTCCACCCACGGCATGGACCAAGCCCGGAAAGCCGTGACGGACGGCGCTGATTACATCGGCGTGGGGCCTATCTATCCCACCCAGACCAAAAAGAACGTCGTTCCCGCCGTGACCCTGGACTATGTCCAACAGGTGGCCGGGTCTGGATTGGCTCTTCCTTTTTTTGCCATCGGGGGCATCAAACTGCATAACCTGCAGGAAGTCCTATCCGCCGGAGCCCGCCGGGTGGCGGTAGTGACCGGCATCGTGAAGACGCTGAATGTCCGGAAGGTGTCGGCGGAATTTAAAGAAGCCCTCGGGAAATATCCCCTATAACGCCCTCCCCGCCCCTTCTATGGCGGAAAACATTGGAATTCCCGTAGGGCCCTTAACCTTGTTTTTACACTTGGAAAGTCTATAATTTATTACAGAATTCAAAGAAAGAGGTTGTGAGTGCTTCGCCCCATCGTTCTTTATCCCGATCCCCGGCTCAAACTGAAGAGCAAGCCGGTTACCCAGTTCGGCCCCGAATTCAAGGAATTGGCCGCCGATATGACTGAAACCATGCGGAATGCCAGCGGCGTGGGCCTGGCCGCCATCCAGATCGGTGAGGATATCCGCATGATGGTCATGGACGAACATTATGACCGGGAAGACAAGGGCGAATCCCTGGTGATGTTCAACCCCGAAGTGCTCCAGGAAGAAGGCTCGGAGACCATTGAGGAAGGCTGCCTCTCCATTCCCGATGTCCGGGAGGACGTGGAACGCTCCTTCAAGGTGAAGGTCAAATACCAGGACCTGGAAGGCAAGGAGCATGTTTCCGAATTCGAGGGTCTCCTGGCCCGCTGCGTGCTGCATGAGATCGACCATATGAACGGCCAGCTTTTCATCCAAAAGGTCCCGGCCGTGAAACGCCTGTTCTTGAAGCGCCAGCTCGACGAGTTGAAAAAGAATTACAAAGAAGCGGCCCACCTTTAATTTCCGGGACACCCCTGCCGCCCAGCCCGAAACCCGGAGCTGACATGAAGCGATTTGGAGCCGAAGGCCTGGGGATGGTCGAACTCCTCTTCGGCATGCTGATCCTGACCTTTTTTGCCCAATCCCTTACTTTGACCCGCCTCGTTATGGCCCGTAAGACCCTGTCCCAGGAGCAACATGCCTTTGCCGGCCTCAAAGCTTTGCAGATGTATAACGAACTTACGGCGTCGGCCAATGCGGCCCCATGGAACGGGGGCCAGGTGCTGGATTCGTACAACGACGGTGTGGATTACAAACTGAATTTGAGCGCCGACAAAGCCATATCCGATCCCGGTGACCCCCTCAGCGGCAACCGCCTGGCCAACGGGCATTGGGTTTACCTGCGGCGAATCCAGGTGAGTCCGACGCCAAGCGCCCCACAGGCCCGGCAGGTGACGATCCAACTTTGGAGATGCGCTTCCGACCAAGTCCCCCTTGTCCCCGGGTTGCTCCTGGCGACCGTATCGGGGGTGATCACCCCGGGCGCGGCCCTCGCCGAGCCAAAGACGAGCGACTGGAAAACCCAGGCGATCGAAATGACTCGATAATCGGTTCTTTTCCCCTACAATAAGCCCCGCCAAATTTTAACGGGTTCGAACAAAGGCCTATCGTGGACAAACCATACCGCATTCTTTTCATGGGCACTTCGGACTTTGCCGTGCCCGCTCTCCAGGCGCTCCATTCCGCCGGATTCACCATCCCCCTGGTGGTCACCCAGCCGGATCGGCCAGCCGGCCGCGGGTTGGAGTTGAAGCCTTCCCCGGTGAAGACCAAGGCTGTGGAGTTGGGGCTTGAGGTCTTCCAGCCCGAAAAGGTCAGGACACCGGAAGCCGTGGAAACCCTCAAAAAAGCCCAACCCGACATTACGGTGGTGGCCGCTTATGGGCAGATTTTGCCCCCGGCGGTCCTCCAAATCCCCAAAACGGCCTGCTTGAACATTCACGGTTCCATACTGCCGAAGTACCGTGGAGCGGCCCCGATCCACTACGCGGTCATTGCGGGGGAAAAGGAAACCGGTGTTACGGTCATGTATATGAATGAAAAGATGGATGAAGGGGACATGCTGCTGGTGAAAAAAACGCCCATTGGCCAGGAAGAAACCACCGGGGAACTGCACGACCGGTTGGCCCAGTTGGGCGCCGGCGGCCTTTTGGAGGCCCTCCAGTTTTTGAAAGAAGGCAAGGCGCCGCGGACAGCGCAAGAAGCTTCCCAAGCCACTTACGCCCCTTCCATCAAGCGGGAGTTTTGCCGGTTGAACTGGGGCGCCCCCGCCGTCCAGATTTTCAACCGGGTCCGGGGGTTGAGCCCGTGGCCTGGGGCGGAGACGGGCTGGAAAGGGTTGGAACTGAAGGTTCACAAAGCGGGGTTGGACAACCGCAAAGGAAAGCCGGGAGAAATTCTTGAGGTTTCTAAAGAAGGTGTGGTGGTTGGGGCCGGGATTGAATCGATCCGGCTGCTTGAAATCCAACCGCCGGGAAAGAAAAAAATGAGCGCCTACGACTTTACTTTGGGTCATCCTGAATTCAAACCGGGGGAGGCCCTGTCATGAGCCCCGGACCCCAGCGAAACAGCGGTCGTGCCAAGGGGCGGTATAAACCAGCCCATGGACGCCCACCCCATAAATCCGGCCGTCCGCCCTTTAAGAAAGGCGGGAAGGAAGGCGCCAGACCCGGCCGTTCAGACCGGAAGCCTTCGGCCGATCGTCCGCCAAGAAGCCCGGATCAAATATCGCCCTCCCGCCTGGAGGCCGCCCGGGCCCTTTATTCCATCGATAAGGGCGCCAAGATCGCGGATGTTTTGGCCCATCCCAAGGGGCTTAAACCCGAGGATGAGTCCCTTTTGAGGGAATTGGTCTACGGCTGCACCCGCCAGAAACGGCTTTTGGACCATTACCTGGATTCGCTTTGCCAGACGCCGTTCCAAAAACTGCCGATCGAAGTGAAGATCAGCCTAAGGATGGGCCTCTACCAGCTTTTGTTCCTCGACCGTGTACCCGCCCATGCGGCGGTCCACGAATCCGTGAACCTCGCGAAGAAGGGCGGACAGGAAGCCTTGAGCGGATTCGTGAACGCCGTTTTGCGGAATGCCGAAAACAAGAAAGATTCCTTGACCGTCCAGGGTGATAGTGACATCGACAGCCTGGCCATCCGTTATTCCCATCCCACCTGGCTGGCGAAACGGTGGGAGAAGCAATTTGGCCCCGAGCGGGTGGAAGGGATGTTAAAGGCCGACAACCAGCCCCATCCGGTTTACCTGCATATCCGGCCCGGGTTTGAGGAACAAGTCAAGTCGGATTTGGAAAAACAGAACGTCAGGCTTCAACCGGCGGATTGGCCGTCCAGGACTTTTTCCCTTAAAAGCCACGAAGGCGGGCTCTTTTCCGGCGAGAGTTTCCAGAAGGGCGATTGGATCGTCCAGGATTGGACGCCCCAGGCCATGCTGGAAATGCTGCCGCTGTCCGAGGGCCAGGGGGCCTGGGACATGTGTGCCGCGCCCGGCGGCAAGACGGTGGCCTTGGCCTGGAAACTCGGTGAAAAGGGGCGGGTCATGGCCAGCGACGCCTCGCCTGAGAGGCGCAAGAAACTGGCCGAGAACCTGAAAAGGACTGGCTTGAGCCAGGTGCAGGTTTACGACGGGGAAATATCCAAACTGTCGCCGGCCCAAAAATTCAACTTGGTATGGGTGGACGCCCCCTGCAGCGGCACCGGGGTTTTGTCCCGCCGTGCGGATTTGAGGTGGAAGATCGAGCCACGGGATGTGGAAACCCATGTGGAAACCCAGAGGAGCTTGTTGGAAGAGGCGCAGGGGCACGTTTATCCCAAAGGACACCTTGTTTACAGCACCTGCTCGCTGGAAAAAGAAGAGAACCAGAAAGTAGTCCAGGAATTCTTGAAGGCCCACCCGGGATTCAAGATCGTGCCGTGTCCTGTCCCAGGTGGACGGCCCGAGATTATCCAGGATGAATGGGGAACGACTTTCCTCCCGACGGCCGACCATGACGGAGGATTCCTTGTCGTTCTTCAGAGCCTTTAGCGGCCGAAGCCTTTATTGAAGTCCGCTTGGAGCTCTTTTATACTTTTCCCGCCTTTATTCCTTTTTTCGGAGCCCTTTTGAGAGCATCCTGGCTTTTAATCCTCGGCCTGCTTTTGGCTCCTTTCTTTGCCGCGGCTGAGGAACCCCATTACGACATCCTGCTCAAAAACGGTCTGGTGGTGGATGGTACGGGTCTGCCACCCTACCCGGCGGATGTAGCCCTGGAAGGGGGCAAAATCGCCAAAATAGGCCGTTTAGAGGCCTCCCAGGCTGATTATGTGGTGGATGCCTCCGGTTTGGTGGTAGCCCCCGGTTTCATCGACCTCCTGCGCCACAACGATCTTCTTTGGACACTGGAAGCCCAGGAAAGGGCCATCCGGGAAGGCATCACCACGGGCCTTACCGGCAATTGCGGTTTTTCAGTCCTCGACGTGGACAAGAACCTGGGGAAGATCCAAAAACATCCGGGTCTTTTGAACGTGGGCACCCTCATCGGACAAGGCACCCTCCGGGACTGGTTCGTGAAGACCAACCGTCAAAAGCCCGCCACGCCCCAGGAAATGGCGGTCATGAAGCTGTTCCTCCAAGGAGCCCTGCAGGCCGGTGCCTTCGGCCTTTCCAGTGGTTTGGGCTATGAACCAGGTGAATGGTGCCAGCCCGACGAATTGCAGGATTTGGCCTCGGTGCTTTCCCACTATCCCCATGCCGCTTATTACACCCATATCCGCAACTACCGTTCAAACGTTTTGGACGCTATTAAGGAAGCCATCCAATTAGGCCAGGATGACAAGGTGCCGGTGGTGATCCAGCATCTTCTTTTTAAACTACCCAGCAACTGGGACCAGACCGAAAGCGGATTGTTGTTGTTGGAAGAGGCCCAAGCCAAAGGACAATCGGTTTACGCCACTGTTTATCCCTACGACTTCTGGGGCAACGAGGTGCAGATACCCCTCTACCAATTCCTCTATTTAAAGCCGGAAGACGCCAATTTGGGGTACTACCGCAGTAATGGAAAGACCTCCGACATCCTGACCCAAATCCACAAGCGCCTGCAGGAATACGGCGGGGGAGACAAGATCGAGATTACGCGGGTCAAGTCCAAGGCCTTCAAAAGCTTCCTGGGCGACAGCATTGCCGACATGGCCAAGCAAAGAAAAATTTCGGAAGAGCAGGCAGTCCTGGCCCTTTTAGTGGAGAACGGGGAATACGCCAAGATTTGCTACCACGGACTTTCGGAAGAGGGCCTCATCAAGAAAATCCAGGCGCCCTTCATTCTTTTCGGTTCCGATTCTTCCGGCACCATCCCCCACCCCCGCGACGTCGGGGCCTTTCCCCGGCTTTTAGGCACCTATGTGCGGGATAAAAGGGTCATCCGGCTTTCGGAGGCCGTCAACCGGCTTACGGAAGAGCCCGCCAAGCTTTTGGGGCTCAAGGACCGTGGTTTGTTGAAGGAAGGCTACTGGGGGGATGTGGTGATTTTTGACCTGAAGGCGATGGGCGACCATGCCACGGCCGTCAATCCCTGGGTTCCGCCCACCGGCGTCAAGATGGTTTTCGTGAACGGACAACTGGTTTATGACCTAAAAAATAATTTCTCGGGAAGGTACCCGGGCCAGGTTTTGAGGCGGAGCAATGATTAAGTATGTGGCCCTGATAAGGGCACTGAACGTTGGCGGCACTTCGGTTATTAAAATGGCCGATTTAAAGAAAATGTTCGAATCTTTCGGATTGGCCGAGGTCTCAACCTACATTCAAAGCGGAAACGTGATCTTTAAATCCAAGGAATCCAGCCAGGAAAAGCTGACGGCCAAGATCGAGAAGGGAATCAAGGCTTCCTGGGGCAAGGAGCTCCGGGTTTTCGTGCTGACCGCCGCACAACTCCAAAAAGCGGCCGATCATAATCCCTTTCAACCCGATGCCGACGATAAAGACCGGATATCCCATTTGATGTTCTTGTCGGAAAAACCCGACGCTGGACATCAAAAAGCCCTCATGGAACAGCAGGGAAAAGAATACAAGTTCGCCTTTTGGGAGAAGGTTTTTTACCTGAGCTATTCCCGGGAATCGGCCGGCAAAAGGCGCAACCTGAACTTTGAAAAAATCCTGGGCGTTTATGGAACCGCCCGCACCTGGAAAGTGGTCGATTCACTCATCGAACTGGGCGGGTAAATTGCATTGATGTTGTCCGGTTTAACTTTCCACTGACACGAAACAAGTTCTCAATCTCCATTTAACGAATAGTTTCCTTGTTCCTCCCCGGCCGGACGCCTAGCTTGGGGCTGTTTTTATCCAAGCCCAAGGAGGGGTTCATGTCCCCAAAACGCAAAACTTCCGGATCTTCTTCCGCTTCGACGACCCACGTTCCGAGAACCTTCAGCGAGAAACGCCCGATCGGGCACGACGGGAAGAACTGGGTTCCGACCCGGAAAACCGGGGAAGTGCGGGATA
>JAJPJW010000082.1 GCA_021324075.1 Pseudomonadota bacterium
AGCGTGGGGTATTCCCAGGGCTGGCCATAATGAAGATCGCGGACGGCGGGAAGCGAAGCGGCGAGGGCCTGCTTTACCTTTTCCGCCACCGCCCGGTCCTTGTCCAAATCTTGGCCGTTCACGTCCACTTCGATCTCGGTGGGGGCGCCGGCACTCATGACCTTGTCGATGAGGCCGCTGGGCTCGAAGGAAACCTGGACGTCCGGCAGTTCCTTCTGGAAGACCGCCCTCAGCTTTTCCTTGAGCTGGGCGGTGGAGACCTTGGACTCCTTCTTGAAGGCCACCTGCAAAACCGCCTCCTGGGGCCCGGAAGTCCAAAGGAAAATGGTGTTGATGGCGTATTGGGTGGGCTGGGTGCCCACGTAGGCCAAGGAGGTGTCCACGTTCCCCGGGCCGGCCGTCTTTTTGATCAGGTCAATAGCCTTCAGCAGAATCTGCTCGGTCTTGTCGATGTATGTCCCCACGGGTGCACTCAACCGCATTTGCAATTCGTGGCTTTCCACCCGGGGAAAGATCTCCCGGCCGATATGGCTTCCCAAGGAAAAGATCAGAAGGGCCGCCCCCAAGCCGTAAGCGGCGAGGAAAAACTTCCGATGATTGTAGACCATCTCCAGGAAGCCACCGTGGACCCTTTTCATCCTGTCTAGGAAGGTTTCCTTGGTATGGGCGTGCCCCTGTTCTTTCTTCAGCAGCCAGGTGGCCATGATGGGCACCAGGGTCATGGAGAAGAAAAAAGCCCAAATAATGGAAAAACCCACGGAGAGGGTTAAGGGCACGAAAAGCGCTTTGGACATGCCGCCCATGAAAAAGGCGGGGATGAAAACTGCCAAAATGCAAAGCATGGTGAGGAAAGCTGGGTTGAAGATTTCGCTGGTGCCGTTGATAGCGGCCGTCGCCACCTTCTCGCCCTTGGAAAGGCGGACGTGGATGTTCTCGATGGTGATGGTGCTTTCGTCCACCAGGATGCCGATGGCCAGGGCCAGTCCCCCCAGGGTCATGATATTGATGGATTGGCCCGCCGCCTTGAGGCTTACGATTGCGCCCATGAGGGAGAGCGGGATATTGATGACGACGATAAGGGCACTGCGCCAATCGCGCAGGAAGAGGAGCACCATCAGTCCCGTCAAAAGGGCTCCCATAATCCCCTCAAAAGAAAGGGATTTGATGGAATCTTTGACAACACCGGACTGGTCGAACTGGTAGCTCACTTTTATGTCGTCCGGGAGTACATCCTGGAACAGGTGCATGTTGTCCTTGATTTCCTTCACCACCGTGAGCGTGGAGGCGTCGGATCGCTTGATGACCGGCAAGTAAATGGTACGCCGACCGTCCAGCAGAGCGTAACCGACTTGGATATCGGTGGAATCTTTCACCACACCGATGTCACCTACGAAAACCGTCGGATAGGTGCCCAGGCGGATGGGAACCTTCAACAGGTCGTCGACGTTTTTCACGATGGAATTCATGGGCACAGAGGGATATTGGTCGCCGATCCGGATCTTTCCCGAAGGCTCAATCTGGTTGGCCTTGGCCAAGGCCTGCACAACGTCCTCGGGCGAGAGGTTATATTGCTGGAGCCGTTTAGGATCCACTTCGATGACGATAGCTCGGGGGGAGGAACCGAAGGAATCCGACACCAACAGCCCCGGCAAGGTGGCCACCAAGGGGCGGACATAGTTGAGGGCGTAATCCTCGATGTCCCCCAGGCTTCGGGCGGGGCTAGAAAATACCAAGTCGCCCACCGGAAGGTTGCCGCTGTCGAAACGCAGGATGAGGGGCGGCAGGGTACCAGGGGGCATGTTCTTCAGCGCCCGGGTAGAGCGGGACACCACTTCCCCCATGGCGGCGGACATGTCGGTGTCCGGGTGGAATTGCAACTTCAGCAGGGTCACTTCCCCAATGCTTTTGGATTCGATGTGTTCTATTCCGTTCACATAGGAGAACTGTTTCTCGAAGTTATAGGCGATGAAACTTTCCATCTGTCGGGGGTCCATACCGCCGTAGGGTTCCACTACGTAAATGCTGGGCGTTCCCAAGTTTGGAAAAATGTCGAACTTCATCGAAAGCAGGCTGTTCACTGCGCCCAGGGCCACTGCGATGGCCAATACCACCATGGTGATGGGGCGACGCATGGCCAATTGGACCATCCAAACGCGGAAAACGCGCCGGAGCCCGTCTTTCTTCAATCGGAACCGGTTATCGGAATTCATTGCATATCCTCCTCAGGTATCAAAGGCTACCTCCGACTCTTAAAACCGGTCGGAGGCATGGCAAAGCAAAGGCCAGTCCCACAGCCCTTTTGGACTTCCGTCAAAGGACGGACGCCGGACGGGCCGAAAGGCTTATGGGGTTTTGTTTAGATTCTTAAAACTTTGGAATGAACCAGGTGAGATAAACGGAAGGTCGCACGGGATGGAACCGCAACTTCGGAACAAGGGCCCCAGCAAACATCGTCAACCCATTTGCCGTTCAGCGGGGTGGAATGGCCGCCTTGTTTCTTCTCGGCATTTTCGAAAGAACCACGGTATTGCGAAAATTTGACAGGAAAATCCACTGATGAAGAGAGGGGAGCCGCGGACAAATTGGAGCCAGCCTTGACCAAAAAGGATTCCACCCGGTTGGTAATGCTGGGACGAAAGGAAAGAAAAACGAGGCCCATCACCACAAGAGCATTAGTGAAAATTTTGAAGGCCCGTTCCATGACCCCGTCCAAGAAAAAATGATTCCAGTAGCAAAGGAAAGTATGGTTGCTTCCAAAATTCTTTTCAAGGGCATTGTGGTGTACGGTGGAAAAGGCTAAAAGAACGGGCCTAAAACCCTTTTCTTGGGGATCCATTGAACCAGCAGATCCAGTGATCCTTCATGGGCCTTCCCGACCATGGCTTTCCAAAGCCAGCGGAACCCAAAAACGCTCTTAAGGAGACTCTCGCGATTTGTTTGTTGAAAGAAATAGGCAACTTGAGTCTTCCAGGACGACTTGGGAGGGGGTAATGGGCGAGAAGATTTTTCTTGCCTTTTCGAAGGCCCATATTCCATTTTTCATGGGTAATTTCGGTCAAAAGCTTAAACGGAAGGCAAAATGAAGTAAAAACATCCCGACTTGGGCGCTGAGGACTCCCAACAACATCCCCGCGAGGACGTCCGTGGGGTAATGGACCCCCAGGTAAATGCGGGAAAAGCCGACGAGCATGGCCCAAAGCAGGACAGGAGCCATTAATACGGGAAAAGCCATGGAAATAAGGGTGGCCATGAGAAAAGCCGCGGCCGTATGGCCCGAAGGAAAGCTGAACTCATCCGGGGGAATGATCAAACACTGTATTCCTTCAAGATGAACGAAAGGCCGGGGCCTTTTGATATTTTTCTTCAACAAGTAATAAAGCGTGAGCTCCAAGGCAAAAGCCACGATCCCAGCCGCCACATACGGAAGGGTTTCGGGGGCCAGTGCGGTCCACAGCAACCCCATGAGGGCGCAGGAATAGCTTTCCGCGCTGCGGGATAGGACATAAAAGAACCTCGTCCAGGCTTTTCGTTCGGCATCGCCGAAAATTTTCCCGAAAACCCGGATATCCCACTGCGTCACTTGTTGGATCAAATTAGCCATTTCCGTTCCTTTCTGCGGGTATAAGGTTAGGAAAAGGCTATTTCCGCTGTGTAAATCCACTATTAAGTAGGAGCAAAACCAAGAGGGCCTGAAAAAGCCTTTAAAATCCGAAGATTTAACATTGGAACCCGTTCCCTCCCCGGCAAAAGCTGTTAAAATAAGCCCCTTTTTACGGATCGCCGCCGGTCGCCTTGCCAAAAAACATTCAAATTAGCCTGGGTTTTCTCCCGTAGAATCCGCTTTTTTAAAAGCGGAAACGGATGCCCGGCCCTGAAAGCTGGCTTCAAATGCCTACCCTTTGCGCTATCGACGTTGGTTCCAACGCCATGCGGCTGGCCATCGGTTTCATGGACCACAACCGCAAGCTCCACGTGGTGGAAGACCTGCGCGAGCCCGTCCGGCTGGGCCAGGACGTCTTCACCAAGGGTTCCATCTCCAAGGAAACCACTCACCGGTCCATCGAGGCCTTCAAACGGTTCAAGGAACTTATCGAGCAGCACCACGTCCTGAAGGTCCGGGCGGTGGCCACCAGCGCCCTGCGGGAATCCCAGAACCGGGACGCCTTCATCAAGAAGATCCACCAGGCCACGGGCATCGAGCTCAAGCCGATCACGGCCGAGGAGGAGGCCCTGCTGGTCTACCTGGCCGTCTCCAAGAAAATCCCCCTGGAGGCCAAGACCGCCATGTTGGTGGACATCGGCGGCGGAAGCGTGGAAATCACCTTGGCGCGCAATGGCAAGATCCTGGCCACCGAGAGTTTCCAAATGGGGGCGGTTCGGCTCCTGCAGGTGCTGGAACGGCAGAAGTACGGCGAGAAAAAATTCAACCTCATGGTGCAGGAATACGTGGAGGCCGCCCGCAAGCGTTTTAACCAGAAGCTCTCAGGGGAAAAGATCGACCTTTGCGTGGGCACCGGCGGCAACCTGGACGCCCTCCTCCTCCTCAAGGAACAGTTGCTCCACAAGAAGGACTCCAATTTCGTCACCCGCCAGGAGCTGCAAACCATCCTGGCCCGGGTGGGTAGGTACTCTTACGACGACCGTATCACCAAGCTGGGCCTTCGACCCGACCGCGCGGACGTCATCATCCCCGCCGCCACCGCCCTTTTGCAGATACTGGAAGTCAGCCGTTCCAGCCGCGTCTACATCCCCAATGTGGGCGTGAAGGAGGGGCTCCTCATCGACATGGTCTCCGAGCTTTTAAGCGGCGGCGCCCCCCTCCACCGGGACGAGGTGATGAATTCCGTACGCCGCACGGGCGAGAAATACTCCTACGACGAGCCCCACGCCGAAACCGTCTCCCGCCTCTCCCTCCAGCTTTTCGACAAAACCCGTAATTTCCACCGGTTGAGTGACGACCATAAACTGATCCTGGAGGCCGCGGCCCGGCTGCACGACATCGGGCAGTTCGTCAGCTATGCGGCCCACCACAAACATTCCTATTACCTCATCAAGGCCTCCCAACTCATCGGCCTGAACCCCGAGCAGGTGGAAATCGTGGCCAACGTCGCCCGATACCACCGCAAGGCCATGCCCAAGGCCACCCACGAGAATTACCGCCTGCTGGAGCCCCGGGAAAGGCTGGTCGTCAGCAAACTGGCGGCCTTGCTCCGGGTCGCCGACGCCATGGACCACGACCACTCCAGCCGGGTGCAGGGTTTCAGCGTCCAATATAAGAGGCCCCACTTCTCTCTCAAAATGACCGGGCAAGGCGACCTGTTGCTGGAACGTTGGGCCCTGCTGAAGAAATGCGACTTGTTTGAAAAGACCTTTAAAGTGAAGTTCAGCGTCAAAAGTTAACGGGGAGAATTTATGCCGAAAGCAAAGACCAACAATAAGGAAATCGAGGGAAAGCTCATTGCGGTGGAAGGACTGGACGGTTCGGGCAAGTCCACCCAGATCCGCCTCTTGAAGCGCTGGCTGGAGCTGGAAGGCTACAAGGTCTTCTTCACCGAGTGGAACTCCTCCGAACTGGTGAAGAAGGCCACCCGTAAGGGCAAAAAGAAGAAGCTCCTCACCCCCACGAGCTTTTCCCTGATCCACGCCACCGACTTCGCCGACCGTTATGAGCGCCAGATCCTTCCGCTTCTCAAGGGGGGATACCTGGTCTTGGCCGACCGCTATGTTTACACCGCCTACGCCCGGGATTCGGTGCGGGGTTGCGACCGGGATTGGCTGCGGAAGCTTTACCGCTTCGCCCGCAAGCCCGACATCACCTTCTTCTTCGAGCTTCCCCTGGAGGTTGCCCTGGGCCGCATTTTGGAAGGCCGGCCCGCCTTGAAGTACCACGAAGCGGGCATGGACCTCGGCTTTTCCAAGGATCCTTACGAATCCTTCCGGATCTTCCAGGGAAGAATCTACGAGGAATATGGCCGGATCTTCAAGGAGTTCCCCGCCGAACGGATCAACGCCTGCGACCCTTCGGAGATGCAGCAGGCCAGGATGCGGGAAACCGTTCGCCGGATCATTGACTTGAAAAAATTCAAACTGCGGCGCGGGGGGAAATCATGAAATCCAAACGCTTTTACGGCAAGGGGCTTCCCAATGTCGATCCCACCCAATTGACCGGTCCCTTGATCGTCATCGAGGGCTCGGACGGCGCCGGCCGTTCCACCCAGATCGACTTCCTCCTGAACTGGCTGGAGCGCAAAGGTTATCCCACGGTGGTGGTGGGTTTAAAACGCTCCGAGCTGGTGGGCGAGGCCCTGGCCGATGCCATGCGGGGCAACACCTTGAACGCCATCACCTTGAACCTGTTTTACGCCACCGACTTCGCCGACCAGTTGGAGAGGACCATCCTACCGGCCTTGAAGGCCGGCTTCGTGGTTTTGGCCGACCGTTATGTTTACACCCTCATGGCCCGCGACATCGTGCGGGGCTCCTCCATGGAATGGCTCAAGGAAATCTACGGTTTCGCCCTGGTCCCCGACGCCGTCTTCTACCTGAATACCAGCCCCAAGGTCCTGGCCGAGCGGAATTTCCAAAAGCGGGGCTTCCTGGACTATTGGGAATCGGGCATGGATATCCAGCGGGTGGGGGGGATGTACGACAACTTCATCAAGTACCAGAACCGCCTGCACAAGGTTTTCCAGGCCCTGCAGCGGGAATACGGCTTTTACAGCATCCAGGGCAGCCGCCCGGCCCTTTCCATCGCCAAGGAAATCCGCGCTCGGGTCGAAAAGATCCTGACGGCCTCGGACGAAAAGGCCCCGGCCCCGGAAAAGACCGTTTACGTGCCCGAACCCCAGCCGGAAAAACCGCTCCCGTCTTCGGACAAACCCAAGGGTTGACCCCCGGCCCGTTCAAGCCGCCTTGTCCAGGACAACCGAGAAGGTGCTTCCCTTCCCTTCCTCGCTGGTAAGGCAAACCTCGCCGTTCATTTTTTCCACCAGGTGCTTCACGATGGAAAGGCCCAGGCCCGTTCCGCCCGCCTCCCGGCTCCGGGATACGTCCACCCGGAAGAACCTTTCGAACACCCGGGATTGGGCCTCCCTGGGAATGCCCAATCCCCGGTCTACCACCGCGATTTCCAGTTTTCCGTCCCCCCGGTCCTTGGCCATCAGGCGCACCTCGCTCTTGGCCGGCGAATACTTCACCGCGTTGTCCAGGAGGTTTTCCAACACGTGGAAAAGCCCCTCCCGATGGGCGGTCACCCGCACGCCTTCGGGTATTTCCTGCTTCAAGACGATTCCCTTGGCCTCCAGCTTGGCCTTCAACAGTTCCACGGCCTGTTGGGCCACATCCGCCACCTCCACCGACTCGAGCGAATTGATGTACATCCCGCTTTCAATGCGCCCCAGTTCCAACACGTCGGTGATAAGGGCGTTCAAGCGCTGGGCTTGGTCGGAGATCTTTTGGAGGAACTGTCCACGGTTTTTCTTGTCGTCGATGGCCCCCGACAGGAGGGTTTCCACGTAGCCCAGGACCGCCGTCAGGGGAGTCTTTAACTCATGGGAGACGTTGGCCACGAATTCGGTGCGCATACGCATGAGGCGCTTGAAGGGAGTGATGTCCGAGAGCACGACGATCTGGCCCAAAAGGTGTTCCCGTTCCACGTGGATGGCCGCCACGCTGACCGCGAAGGTCTTTTCCTCACGGCCGACCATGAAGTCGATTTCACCGCTGGAAATGTTCTCTTTTTTGGACCAAGCCAGGAGGTCCGCCAGGACGGGATTCCGCACTATTTCCAGGTAGTGGCGGCCCAGGGCTTCTTTCTGGCTTGTCCCCAGGATCTTTTCCCCCATGGGATTCATGAGGACAATCCGGTCGGCCTGGTTGAGGAGCAGCACGCCTTCCCCCATGCTGTTCAAGACGACGTTCAGCATGGATTCGTTGGATCCCAGCCGTTCCAGCATTTCATCGAAATTCCGGCCCGGGATGAAGACGTCCCGCTCATCCGCCACAGGGGAGGAAGCGGGTACCGCCGGCTCCGGCGCCTTTCCAAGGGTGGAATCCGGGGCTGGGGCGCGGTTGAAAAAAAGGCCGGCCAGGGCCAATCCCCCCCAAAAACCAGCCGCCGAGAAAAAAAACGCTTTTCCATCCGGCAGGTTCAGGCCCAGCAGGAAAAAAACGAGGGCGAGGGCGCCTCCGATAGCCGCCCCAAGGCGGGAGTTCATTTTCATTGGAATCGTTCCGAAGAGATTTTAACCGTCCGTCTTCAACCCTGGGCTTCCATCGCCCGCAAATCCGGCGGGCTTTTCACGGGTCAAGACGCGGCTTCTTCCTTGAAAAGATAGCCGTAACCCTTCACGGTTTGGATATGCTTGTCATAGGCGCCGAGTTTCTCCCTCAGGCGCCGGACATGGACGTCCACGGTGCGGGTTGTACCGAAATAATCATAACCCCAAACGTTGTTCAGGAGAACATCCCGGGAAAGCACCCGGCCCGAATGGGTGAGGAAATAATCCAAAAGTTCGAACTCCTTGGCGGTCAAATCCAGCTTCTGGGACTTGAGCACCACCTCATGCTTGGCCCGGTTGAGGGTCAAGTCTTTGAACTTTTGCACCGCCTCGCCTTCCTGGGCCTTGCTGAAGCGCCTTAAAACCGCCCGGACCCTCGCCAAAAGCTCCTTCACCGAAAAGGGTTTGGTCATGTAATCATCCGCCCCCAATTCGAGGCCTACAATCTTGTCCGACTCCTCCCCCTTGGCGGTCAGCATGACCACGGGGATGTGGTTGGTTTTGGGGTTGGCCTTCAATGTCTTGCAGACCGTGAGTCCGTCGACCTTGGGAAGCATCAGGTCCAGCAATACCAGGTCGGGCATCTTGTCCGGGATTTTTTTTAGGGCCGTTTCGCCGTCCATTTCGGAAAGCACCCGGTAGCCGTCCTTTTCGAGGTTGTAGGTCAGCAGATCGACCAGGTCTTTTTCATCTTCCACGACAAAAATCTGTTTCATGGTTCTTCCTTGGAATTTCGCTAATTTCGGTGGAATTATATCGGAGGCCCTTTGGACCGATGTTAAACCGGTGTTAAACCAATTTACATTGTCCAGGGGCCCGTCAGATGCACAAGACCAAAATCCGGTGGAACAATTAACCGTCAATTTACCGGTTCTTTAAAACCTTTAGGTTCGTCAGGGCTATCTTACACCCATTCAAAAGAACGAGGAGCTTGTTCAATGGAACGCATTATGATCATCGATCCGGATATTCGGCAAATGCAGGAACTGAACGGCGGACTTTCCGGGGATTACCAAATCCTTAATTGCAGCCGGGGAGCAAAAGCCATGGAATTATTCAGGCTTTACCTTCCCTCCGCCCTGGTGGTGGATCCAGCCACGCCCGAACTGGACATGCGGGGGTTCATCCGGCAGGTCCGTTCCCTGCCACACCAGGGATACCTTCCTATCCTGGCCTTGGCCCAGATCACTTCGCTGCGCCATATCGAGGAAAGTTTCAACTGGGGCGTCGATATGATCCTCTCGAAACCCTGTTCATCCGAAAGGATCAAGCGGAAGCTGGATGAATTGTTGACGGGTAAAAAGGCTTCACCAGAAGCCCAATTGGCGGTCGCGGACTGAAAACCAGGAATAACCCACGCCCCGCCAGGGCATTCGGAAGGTTTCTTTGTTACTCAAATTTAACCGTTCATTGATTATTAACTTACAAACGGGGGTTAGACTCGGGTCCCGGAATGGCTAAAGCCGACTTACACCTCCATACCGACTTTTCCGACGGGCTTCATTCTCCCCGCCAGGTGGTTCAAGCCGCCTCAAAAGCTGGTCTCCCCATCATCGCCGTCACCGACCACGACACCATGGAAGGGGCTTTCCGGGCCCAGGAATACTCCCTCCGCCGCCCCGATTTGGGTGTCCATGTCATCCTCGGCGAGGAAGTCAGCACCCTCAACGGGCACGTCATCGGGATTTTCTTGAAAAAATTCATCCCCGCACGGTTGAGCGCCAAACGCACGGTGGAACTCATCCACCAACAGGGAGGCCTTGCCATACTGGCCCACCCATTCCACGTTTACACGGGCAAACACTCCGACCACCCGAGGGCGGTGGAACTGCTCTCCGAGATCGCCTTCGACGGCATGGAAACCGTCAATCACGGGGACGCCCTTTCCTTCTGGAGCAACAAAAAGGCGCGGAAAATCATCGGCCGGCACCGCCTGGCACCGATCGGCTGCAGCGATGCCCACAATTCCCGTTTTATCGGCATGGGTTTTACGGAGTTCGACGGCACGACGGCGGAAGACCTGCGGGCCGCGATCCTGACCCGCCGCACCCTGGCCCGGTACAACCGTTCCTGGAAGATCAATGACATCCTGGTCCACTTGAGGGATGCGGCGCCCGTCCTCAGCCGTTACTCCAAAAAGATGGCCACCGTCTCCACCAGCTGACGGTTCCCTACCAATTGGGGCATTCCCGCTTTAAGGCGGCGTAATTTTCAGGAGTGTCCAATTGGCTTTGTTCCGCCTGGATCGTTTCCTTGAATTGCTCAAAGGGCGGGTCTAAAACCGCCGAGATCATTTCGCTTATTTTCTTTTTCCCATCCACCACCGAATCGGCCAAAAGAGGGCGGGAAACCAGCGGGATCCCTTGCGCGTTTCCCACCGCGTCCTGAAACACCTTCTCGTACCGGTCATAAACCTGGCGGTGGAGGGCCACATGCTGGTTTTCGTGGTCCAGCAAACTCTGGTATTGGCAGCTTCCTTCCGGATAACCGCTGCTCACATAGACATTAAGGGTGTCATAGGTGAATTCGACCCGCAGGTTTTCGACCCACATCTCATAGCCGCTTCCAAACCACTTTTTCGACCAATTGACCTCGTACAGGGACCCGGAAGAATACCCCGCCTGGGTGATGCCCGAAATATGGTAATGCTCCGCTTCGGCGTCGGTTTGGCTCAAGGCTTCGATCTGGGCCGTATCCAGGGCGTGTGAATACACGGGCTCCGGGAAGTGAAAAATAAACTGGACGCCGGCCGATTCCTTGCCGGCTTGGTCGACCAGCACATCCCGCGGGACGGACCCGCTTTGGATGGTTTCCGATTGGGCCTTCCAGTCGTAATACATCCACCCGAAGAACGGCAGGATGAGGAGGAGGATCAGGAAGGCGAAAAGCTTGTTGTTCATGGGTTTAGATTACCCCAAAATAGGCTCCTCAAGGTGACCCATGCCCGAAGAAACAACGCTCCAATCCAAGGTACCCGCCAACCTGGCGGGCCAATCCCTCGCCGACTATCTCTCGGGCCGGTTCCGCTATCAAACGCGGGAGGCCTGGGTGAACCTCATCCAAGCCGGCCGGGTCCTCGTCAACGGCAAAAAAGCAGCCCCCTCCTCGCTCCTTAAGAAAGGAGATTTGGTTTCCTACTCCGTTGTTCTTCAAGAACCGCCGGTGGATAAGGACATCCGGATCCTCCATGAGGAAGAGTCGTTTTTGGTCGCCATGAAGCCAGGCCAGCTTCCCGCCCACGCCGACGGAAACTTCATCAAGAACACCTTCATTTACCTGGTTACCCAAATGCTTCGGGAAAAAGGCTGGAAGGGCGACGTCCGCCTGGTCCACCGCCTGGACCGGGAAACCAGCGGGCTGATGGCAGTGGCCAAAAACAAGGATGCCCATCAAAACTTGACCCTGCAGTTTGAAAAAGGGCTGGTGGAAAAGGAGTACGAAGCCGTCGCGAGGGGGAACACCAAAAAGGACCGTTTTGAAGTGGGGGGGGCTATCGGGAAAGACGAGGCCAGCCAGATTTCCGTACGCCAAAAAGTCGTCCCGGCGGAAACCCCTTATTCCAAACCCGCCTTCACCTTTTTCGAAAAACTCGGGGATTTAAAAGAGTACACCCACCTGCGGTGCTTCCCTAAAACGGGCCGAACCAACCAAATCCGCGTTCATTTGGACTCGATCGGTCATCCCATCGTCGGGGACAAGCTTTACGGGAGGACCGACGAGGAATTCCTGCAATTCATCCGTCATGTGAAGTCCGGTGGCGACCCTTCCTGGAAGGGCCATCTGGAAACGCCCCGGCACCTGCTGCATGCCGGAAAACTTGCCTTCGCCCATCCCATCACCGGCCAAAAAGTGGAATTTGCCGCCCCATTGCCAAGCGACATGAAGGATTTCATCCAGACCCATGCCTGAGAAGCCTACTTTTTCAAAATCGCCGCAAAATTACCGTCTTCAGTATCAAAAGCATCAATAACCGCCGTCTCTTTAAATCCCAGTTCTTTGGCGAACCGTTCCAGGTTGTGCCGGCTGAAAAGGTGAAGGTGTTCCCGTGGCTTCAAGGCTCCCCAATTTTCCCTTTTTTCCAAGGCCATGGGGTTTTGGGTGTCGGGCGTCTGGACTAAGAGAAAACCGCCTGGCTTTAAAAGCTGGAAAATCCGCTCCACATCCTTGCGCGGATCCTCAAAATGCTCGATGACGTCAATGGCCGAAATGGCGTCGAACGAGCCTGTTTTTAATAGGTCCGAGGCCTCCCGGAAACCCGCGGAATAAACCTGCCCGGCATAACGCGGGAACCGCTTTTTGAACGGAATCGTCAATTCGGGAACCAGCTCGATTCCAAAAACATCCCAACCTTTCCGGATGGCTGCGGCCAGCAGAAAACCTTTGTTGCACCCGATATCCAGGAAGGTTCCAACCAGGCCTGCCGGCGCACGGGAGGCAACAACGTCAAAGATTCGGGCCGCCCTTTCCATGGATGGGTTGAAATGCCGGACCCCTTCAAAGCTCCGGAAGGGCATGAAAAGCTTGCGCCGCAGGGACTTGAACCAGCCGCCATCATAAGAGCCGTAAAGGGCCTCGGACGGCTCGATGGAGTCGACGAAAACCAATCCGCAGCCGGGGCATTTCAGGTAGCTGTGATTCTCGACCCGGGCGTAGGAAACCCCTCGTTTGCCACAAAGGAAGCAAGTGCGAAAGGGGCCTTCCATCAAACGCCCATCATGAACTGAAAGGCTTTATCCCACCAATATTTCAAATTTTCATGGCCATAATCCGGATAAAGGACCATTTTCTTGGGAGACTTGATCTGGTTGAAGGCGGCGAACTGGCTCGAGGGGGGGCAAATGGAATCCTGCAAGGTGATGGCCATGAGGGTCTCAGCCTTGATCCTCGTGGCCAGATGGTGGACGTCGATATAGCCCAAATTCGTGAAAATTTCCTTTTCACGCTCATGAAGCGGGTCGAAATTCCTGAAAAAATACTGTAATTCCTCATAGGCATCCTTCGCCAAATCCATTTCCCAAACCCGTTGATAATCGGACAGGAAAGGATAACAAGGGGCGATTCGCTTAATCCTGGGTTCCAAAGCCGCGCAGGCCAGGGTCAATCCGCCCCCTTGGCTGGCACCCATGGCCCCAATCCTTTTGGGGTCCACACCCGGCAGGCCCATGACGATTTTCGCCATTTGGGCCGCATCCAAGAAAATCTGGCGGAATAAAAGCTTCTCCGGCCGGTCATCCAAGCCACGGATGAAATGGCCCCGCAGCGTCGTTCCTTGAACCGCAATTTTATCCTCGGACAACCCGCCCTGGCCCCGGCAATCCAGGGCCGCGACCGTGAATCCTTCGGCCACGTAGGCCAGCTTGTCGCTCCAAAATCCGGAATCAATGCTGTAACCGTGGAACATCAAAAGGGCGGGGCCGGGTTTTGAAATCTTTTTCGGCCTCAAGAGCTTCGCGTAGATTTTCGCCCCGCCCACTCCGGTCCAAAAAAGGTCGAAACAATCGGCGTAGGATACCCGGACGGTCTTATTGGGAACCATCTTCACCTTTGGATCCACCGACCGCATTTCCTCCAGGGCTTTGTCCCAAAAAGCTTCGAAATCCCTGGGCTTGGGATTCATTCCCTTATAGGTCTTCAGCTTGGCCAAGGGCATATCGAGTACCGGCATGGTCTTCTCCTTAAATTAGAGGTTCCTGATGTCCTGCCGCCAAAGCGTGATGCCGCCGAGGATTCCGGCGTCGTTCGACACAACTTTCGTATGGCCATCGAGTTTGAAATTCAACTGCCGGGCGTTGCCGCCGCCGATGTAGACCTTATCGGGGTTCAAAAGGGTGTTCAAAAGCTCCAGGGCGTGTTTCACCCGCTTATTCCACTTCTTTTTACCCTTCTTCTTCAAAACCTTATCCCCGATATATTCGTTATAGGTCTTATTGTCCCAGACAGGATGCTGGGCCAGTTCCATGCGTTGCATCAATTCCCCATTTCGGAAAAGGGCGGTGCCGACCCCCGTCCCCAGGGTTACCACCAACTCCAGGCCCTTTCCTGAAACAACCGCCGTCCCCTGCATGTCGGCGTCATTGAGGATCCTCACTGGTTTGCCCCACCGCCTGCCCAGGGTCTTGGCCAGCGGAAAATTCCGCCACACATCGTTCCCAAAGTGGGGGGCAGTGATGATCCGGCCCTCCCGGACCACACCCGGGAAACCGATGGAAACCCGGTCGAAGGCTGGCAAGGGTTTCACCAATCCCACCAAGGCCCCCACCATCACCTTAGGCGGGCAGGGATAGGGGGTTTCGATCCGCACCCGGTCCACCACCATCTTCCCCTTGGTATCCAGGACGGAGGCCTTCAAACCCGTTCCCCCGATATCAATGGACAAGGTAAAGGGCTTTGGGGCCTTGGGGCCTTTTTTCTCCTGGTTCAATTCGTTCCCCCTATTGATTCGTCGAAGTTCCGGTATTTTACTGGATTCACGGGCACAGGCCAGCCTTTGATTTCCCCACTTCGGCTTGCCGGACAAAACGGCTGTTCGCCCAAAAGGGAAAGGTGTATGCTCGTTCGAATTCAAACCCAGCCAAATAAGGAGACCCCTTTGCGCCTCAAAAGCCTGCTGGTTCCGGCCTTGTTTTTATTGGTTTCAACCCCCGTCTTCTCCAAGGATGTTCCCTTTGAGGTCATTCCCTGGAACGGTTACAAAGCGGCCCTTTCCCTGACCTTCGACGACGGTGATCCCATCCACCTGGATGTGGCCATCCCCGAATTGAACAAAAGGGGCCTGCGCGGGACTTTTTACCTCATCACCGGAAAGATAACCCGGCAGGATGAATGGAAGAAAGCCTTCCTCTCCGGCCAGGAAATCGGCAACCATACGGTTACCCACCGGCACACCGCCGAACTTTCCCCCGACGACGAGAAGAACGAGGTGGTGAACGCCCGGAAAACGCTCGAGGACCTGACCGGTTCCCCGGTTTTGACCCTCGCTTATCCCTTCGTGGAAATTTCGCCAGGCTTGAAGAAATGGACCGAAGCGGAGAATTTTGCCGCCCGGGGCGGGGGTGGAACCCCTTACATGACGCCCGATATGGACCCCGACTGGTACAACATTTCCAGCCAGACCACCATGACCGCCTACGCCCCTGACACCTACCCGAAATGGGTGGACCAAGCCCTGGCTGCCGGTGCCTGGACGGTTTTCATGATCCACGGCATCGAAGGCACCCAATGGGGATGGCAGCCCATCACTAAACAGGCCTTCACCGGGCTTTTGGACTATCTGGTTAAAAAGAAGGCCGACCTTTGGACCGCGCCGTTCGGGGAAGTCTGTGCCTATTGGCGGGCCCAAAAAGTCCTCGAACAAGCCGAACCCAAGAAGGACGGTTCCACCACCACCTTGAAATGGGATATCCCTGCCAACTTCCCCAAAGGGGTAAAGGTGAAAATCTCCGTCCAGGGAGACGGGCTCAAACTTTCCCAGGGCGGCAAGGCCCTCAAACCCCTCTCCCCCGGTGTTTATGCCGTTGCTTTCGACGCCAAAGAACTCAGTTTGGAAAACGCCGTCTGGAAACCCCAGGCCGTCGCCGTCAAAACTCCCGTGACGGCCGAAGCCCCGGTCGTGAATGTCGGACCCTCGGTGGCCGTACCGGCGAAGGATGTCTTGAAACTGGACGATTTCGAATCCGGTTCCCCGGCCTTCGGACAGGGCTGGTTCGAGGGTTGCGACGGGAACGGCGTGACCAAGCTCTCCCCCGTACCCTTCGGCACCCTGCCGGGCGGATCGCCCGCTTCTCCCGGCCATTGCGTGGGAATGAAAGGCCATTTCGGGCCCATGCAGGCTCCCTGGCCCTGGGCCCTCCTTGTCCTCACCCTGAATTCGGACAACAAGCCGGTGGACCTCTCGGCTTATAGCTCCATCCGGTTTTACGCCAAGGGGGACGGCAAGGCGCATACCGTGTCGCTCAACAAGGCCTCGGTCACCGACTACGCTGATTACCAGGCCACTTTCGTTTCCCCCGCGGATTGGACCCAGGTCACCATTTCGTTTAAGGATTTCGCCCAACCGACTTGGGGCAAACAAGTGGACAAGAACTTCAAGGATGTGACCAAGCTCAGCTTTTCACCCAATACCCCGGATGGCGACTTCGACTTCAAAGTGGACGATGTAGAATTGTTGAAATAGGTCGAAAGCCCTGGAGCCCCCTTACCAGGGGGGCCCCAGGGCTCTTCAGCCCGGTCTTAATGAATCACCACCAACTTAAGGGTCCGCCGGTTCACAACCCCACTCCCAGCGGGGTTAAGCAGCTCCACCACCGCGATGTAGGTGCCGCTGGCCAGGCCGCCCGTGTTGAGCTGGGGCGGATTGCTGCCGTTGTCCCCCGTCACCGTCCTCACCA
>JAJPJW010000062.1 GCA_021324075.1 Pseudomonadota bacterium
CAAACCATGGGCCTTCCGGATGGCCCTGGCCTATCACAACCAATACAACAACGGTAACGTCCCTTATACGACCTTTTTCCTGCCCGCCATGGACCCGGGGGTGAGGCTTCTGACCACCACGATCACCGCGGGTTTAGGCTTCAAGGACCAGGGGCTTTACGGTGATTGGGCCCTCTCTTACGGAGTGCCCACGCGCGATGGGGGAGATCCGGGGGCCTTTGCCACCCAGGTTGGCGTCCAACTCGCCGTCGGAGTCGCCTTCGACTGACCTTGAAACCCGGGGAGTTTGGCGGCCGCCGCCTGGAGTTTCCAAGAACCTGGTGTTAAGCTTTCCACCACTGCCCAAAAAAGCGCCTCGAGGAACTAAAAACCCATCATGAAAAGATTCGCTTGGATATTTTTGTTTTTAGGGGGGATCGCCCTGATGGCCGGCTGTAAGCCGTCCGCGAACCCCTTTTCGGCACCGTCCCTTTTGAGCAACAGCCCGGAAAATTCCGCCCCGACTTCCACCCCGACCCTGGCCGGGACGCCCACGAAGACCTTCACGCCCCAACCCTCTTCCACCCCGACCCGCACGCCTTCCGGAACACCGACGGCCACCCGGACCATTACCAATACGCCGACCATCACTCCAAGCTCCACTCCGACCTCCACCAACGCCAACACACCCACCCTCACGCCCAGCTTCACTCCCACGGAAACGGCAACGGTGACGGCCACCCATACCCCCACCTCGACCGCGACCTTCACTCCCACCATCACCTGGACCCCCTACAACACCCTCACTCCCTGCGCGGGGGTTTTTGGCACCAACAGCTCCGAGCCGGTCAACGGGGGTAACGTGGGCGGGTTGTTCTTAACGCGCATCCAAGCCACCAACGACAGTTTGCTCCAAAGCCTGAACATGCAGTTGAGCAGTGGGTCGACCTTCCAGATGGGGATCTACGCGGATAACGGTGGAAGCCCCGGAAGCCTGCTGGTGGATACCGGTCCCCTGCCCGCCGGCGCCGGGTTGAACACGGCCACACTCGCCACACCCTTGGTGCTGATCGGCGGAACCTATTACTGGCTTGCCTTCCACACGGACGGCAGTTTCTACGCCCAGAATTCGGGGCTCTACCCTTTGTGGATCGCCACCATCAGCACAAGCTTTGGCCCCTTACCCGACCCCTCCGGCGCCTATAACCAGTCGGCCATGGTAACCTACCAGGCTTTCGGCACCACCTGCCCTTAAAACGGGATCGATCCATACCGGTCCAGCCGAACGGTGAACCTTCCTTGGCGCCACCTGGAGTTTCGGGGAACCTGGTGTTAAGCTTTCCACCACTGCCCAAAAAGCGCCCCGAGGAGCCAAAAAATCGTCATGAAAAGATCCGCTTGGATGTTTTTGTTTTTAGGGGGGATCGCCCTGATGGCCGGCTGTAAGCCGTCCTCGAACCCCTTCTCGGCGCCCGCGCTTTTAAGCAACAACCCGGAAAACTCCACCCCGACTTCCACCCCGACCATTACGGCGACCCCCACGAAGACCTTTACGCCCCTGCCGTCCTCCACGCCGACCCGCACGCCTTCCGGAACGCCGACTTCCACCCACACCGTCACCGACACGCCGACCACCACCTCGACAGCCACGATCACCAACACCCCGACCCCCACGCCCAGTGCCACCCCTACGGGCACCGCAACGCTGACGGCCACCGATACGCCCTGCCCCTTCCTCGGGGCCCAGGGCGGCATCCAAGGCGGCGGCGACGTGGTTTCCGGGGCTTCCGGCCCCACCGCCAATAACAGTTATTTCTCCGGCGGCTACACCCTGGCCAACAGCATGACGGCGCAAAGTTTCCAGGCCATCCTTTCCAACTATGGGACCGCACCCGAAACCTTTTATGCCGCCATCTATGACTCCAGCAATAATTTGGTGTCCGGGTCCTCCGTCAGCCTGATCGTCCCCGCCGGAAACGGCAGTTTTAATTATGCCTGGCAGACCTTCGATTATTCCTCCGGCATCCCCATGCCGGCCGGCAGCTATACCCTCCTGGGCTACATCACCACCGGAACCCACGTAGCCCTGGGTTGGAGCACCTATCCGGGCGGTTGCCAATTCGACGGCAACTTGACGACCAGCTTGAGCGGTTTCCCCGGTTCCATCAACGGCAACTCCAGCTCCCCCGACACCAATTCCCTGGGCATGCTGGTTTCGGCCTGCCCGTAAGGGCCTCCGCCCTTTCCTTGACTCGGCGCGACTTTCAGGTTAAATATTCCCCGTGAACAAGGGAAGACTCGAGGCTTTCAGCGACGGCGTCATTGCCATCATCATCACCATCATGGTGCTCAACCTGCAGCCGCCCTCCGGGTCCGATGCCGCCTCCCTGCTTCCCTTCCTTCCCCGCCTGGCGGGGTACCTTTTGAGCTTCGTCTTCATGGGGATCTACTGGGCCAACCACCATCACCTCTTGCAGGCCGCCCAAAAGGTGAACGGCGCCATCCTCTGGGCCAACCTCCACCTCTTGTTTTGGCTGTCCTTGACCCCCTTGGTGACCGCCTGGATGGCCCAGGCCGGCTTTACCTCCCTTCCCACCGCCTGCTACGGGGTGGTCCTCCTCCTTTCGGGAGTGGCCTATTACATCCTGGTACGGGCCCTTATCGCCCACCACGGCCGGGGTTCCACCCTGGCCAAGGCCATCGGCGACGACTTTAAGGGAAAAATCTCGGTGGTCTTTTACGCGGCGGCCATTCCCCTGGCCTACGTCTATCCGGGGATCGCCCTGGGGATCTACATCCTGGTGGCCGTCATGTGGCTGGTTCCCGACCGGCGCATTGAGAGGAATTTCAGGGACTGAACCTGGGCCTCACTCGATATACCCGCCCTTTTGAAGGTTCCAGAGCTTCCGGTAAAGGCCCGGCTTCCGGATCAGTTCCCGGTGGCTGCCCTGCTGGGCTACTTTCCCCTTGTCCAGGACCACGATGATATCGGCGCTCATGATGGTGGAAAGCCGGTGGGCGATCAAAATGCAGGTCCTTCCCTTCATCAACCCCTGGAGGCCCTTCTGGATTTCATGTTCGGTCTCCGAATCCAGGGAAGAGGTCGCCTCATCCAGGACCAGGATTTTCTTGTCGGCCAAAAGGGCGCGGGCGATGGAAACCCTCTGCTTTTCACCCCCCGACAGCTTGACGCCCCGCTCTCCCACGATGGTGTTTTCCTTGGAAGGCAGGCCCTCGATGAACTTTTCCAGTTGGGCGAAGCGCATGGCCTGGAAGACCTTTTGGCGGGGGGCTTCCGTGTTCGAAAAGGCGATGTTGTTGTAGAGGGTGTCGTCGAAGAGGATGCATTCCTGCGGCACCATGGAAAGCGAGTCCCGCAGCGAAGTCTGGGTCACCTCCCGGATTCCCTGTCCATCCAGCAGGATCTCGCCCCTTTCCAAGTCGTAGAGCCGGTAAAGCAGCCGGATCAGGGTGGTCTTCCCCGCCCCCGAAGGCCCCACCACCGCCACCCGCTTGTGGGCCGGCACCTTCAGGGTGAATCCGGACAGGATGGGCCTTTTCCGGTAGGTGAAGACCAGGTTCCTGAACTCAATGGCCCCCTTCTCCAAATGGAGGGTCTTGGCCCCCGGCTTGTCCTTGATCTCGTTATCGACCTTTCCATATTGAAAAAGGTCCTCAAAATCGGCTACGGCCCGGTACATATTGCGGATGCCCATGACAAAACCCGAGAGGTATTGGAGGAGAGTGCCGAATTGGGTGAAGACGAAGACAAATCCGCCCATGCTCAGCGTCTTGGCCTTGATATCCCCCATCGAAAAATAGATCAGGAAAAAAGTCCCAATCCCCACGATGAAATACTGCCCGGATTCCGAGACCTTGTATTGGTCCCAGAAATGCTGCTGGAGTTCCCGCGTCTTCTCGCTGATGTCGAAAAACCGGCCCTCCATGTCCCTTTCCTTGGCGAAATATTTGATGGATTCGATGTTGGTGAAAACGTCGCTGATATTGGCCTTTTCAACGTCCGAGATGTTGTTGTACATCGCGTTGGGCCTCCTCTGCCGCAGTACGAAGTAATAGGAAAACCCCATGTAGGAAACTACCGTGGCCAAGACCACCCACCCCACCGGCTGGGTGACATGGGCGATGAGGACGCCCGAAAGCGCCATTTGGAAGAGGATGGGGATGAACTGGAAGACGAAGACGTCGGTCATGGTTTCCACCGCCCCCGACCCGCGGATCAAGCGGGAAATGAGCGAGCCGGTCTTGTGGGAGGTATGAAAACCGTGGGACAACGAAAGGATGTGGTTGAAGAAGTAGCGTTTGATGTCCGCGATCAGGCGGGATTCGAGCCGGTTGATCCAGGAAAGGTTCTGCCACCGCGCCAATGCCCGGGCAAAAGGGATGGCCAGGAGCACCCCTAAGAGGGGCACCAACAGGGTTTCGAATTCCCCCAGGGTCTTTTGGTTGTTCAAGTATTGGGTGGCGGCATCCACGACCCGCCCGAAGTAGATGTTGAAGAGGGGGTCCAAGGCGGTGATGAAAAAGATCAACCCCGCCAGGAAGAAACATCTCCATTTGTATTTCTTCAGGAAACCTAAATAGACCCTGAAGTTATAGCTAAAATCGATAAACTCCTTGTCGGATACTTCGATATCGGCCATAAAAGACGTCCCTTTTCCGCAAGAAGATAAACCTTTGTACTAAAAAAGAGGACTTCCGGCAAGGCAAGTGGGATTCGTAAATGGGCGTCCCAAGGCTAACACCTTAAGACCAACCCTCACTCGATATAAAAAAGTAAAGCCAATGTGCTAATTTCGTTTGAAAGACCGGACCCGGGCTTCAACCGTATGGCCAAGGGACATACGAATGACGTGGCGCTTAACAGTCCAAGGCACACGTTTTTCTTCCTTCATCTCAAAGACACGCTCGACAAGGGTTTCCCTGCCACATTTCGGACAACGATAAAGCTCCCACTCCAGCTCCCGGGAATATCCTGGCGGCAGTGCCCTTGCCCGGTCGAAGTAGCTCCGAGAACCCTCTTCCACTCCCCGAAAGCTCTCCACCTCCTTCCCGCTTCCTCCGAAACGGATCACATTCGTAAGAAGGGTTTTGAAGAACCGTCGGTCCTCTGTGCAATAGGGTTTCTCCCAAAGGAAAACCAAAGGCAGCGCGCCTCCTGCGGCTAGGGCTAGGACCTGAAAAAGAGCCATCGCGTAACCCCAACTACCCATGGCAGGACCGCCCTTTGTTCCCCCGAACTCGTAGCCATAGATTTCCACCCCAAACTGCATCTGTTGCAAGGTTCGATCCAACCACACCAGGAAGGCATGGAGATCTCCCGCCGCCCCGCCCGAAAGGACATAACGGAAATAATGGATAGCGCCTGCCGCCATGGCGGCCAAGAGCACTGAAAGAATTGCCGTCAAGACAGTCGGTTTGATATTAAGTAAAAGAAAAGACTTATAAAAACCAAAAGCGATGATGAGGCCGATGAGAAAAGCTCCAATGGGTACGACACCCAGCCAAACGAGGGAGAAAAGGTCGAAGCCGGCCCTTTGGAGGAAAACAACCAGGGACACCACAAGCACAAACACAATCGTCGTCAACAGAATGGAAAGGAAGTTGAGAAAAAATCCTCTTAGAAATAAAGCAAAGGAATCCGGCGCTTCAGCGTCAAAGTTTCCCATTTTTATCACCTGCGTCTTTTGCAATTAATTGGATAAAAGTGGTGCCCGAGGTCGGACTTGAACCGACATGACCCGGAGGTCGATAGATTTTGAGTCTATTGCGTCTGCCAATTTCGCCACTCGGGCAAACAAGTGGGATACCCCAGGAGGGGGCAAGGGTGGTTATTTTATGGCAACAACCCCTAAAGTCAATCATTGAAAACCTTGGTGAAAGGCTTATTTAGAACTGAGGTTGCCACGTCGCAGACGAGCCGCAGTCGCGGCTCGCTCCTCGCAATGACGGCTAACTTTTTCTTTCTTCAATGAACCCCGCCGCGGCGCGGCCCAGGGGCAGGTTGAAATAACGGACGGCATTGTAAAAGCAGATGTCCTGGACCATCTTGCCCAATACTTCCCTGTCGTCGGGAACCAGGCCTTTCTCCACATCCTGGCCCAAGAGATTACAGACCAGCCGGCGGAAATACTCATGCCGGGAGAAGGAGAGGAAACTACGGGAATCGGTGGTCATTCCCACAAAGCGCGAAAGAAGGCCCAGGTTGGAAAGCGCCTCCAAGTGAGCTTCCATCCCGTCCTTTTGGTCCAAGAACCACCAGGCCGGCCCCCACTGCATTTTGCCCGCTACCGAGCCGTCCTGGAAATTGCCGCACATGGCGGCGAAGGCCTCGTTGTCGGCCGGGTTCAGGTTGTAAAGTATGGTCTTGGCCAGCTTCACGGTGGAATCCAGTTGGTCCAGGAAACGGCACAAGGCTTTGGCCTGCGGAAAGTCGCCGATGGAATCGGCGCCTGCATTGGGGCCGACCGATATCCGCAATCGCGTGTTGTTGTCGCGCAAAGCGCCCAGGTGGAACTGCTGGACCCAGCCTTTGGAATGGTCCAAAACCGCCAGGTGGTAAAGCAGGTAGGATTTGAACGGAAGGGCCGCTTCCGGCCCCAACTCCTTGCCGGAACGCAGACGGTCGAAGACCTCCGAAATACCCTTTTCATTGAAGGGTTCGGAATAGGCCTGTTCCAAACCGTGGTCCGATGAACGGCAACCCTGGTCGTGAAAAAAGCCGTGCCGTTTTTCCAGGGCTTCCATAAACGACTTGAGGGTTCCGATGGACGTACCGGAGGCTTCTTCCAAGCGCCCCACCCAGCCATTCCAGGCCTTGGGATCTTCCACAGCCAGCGCCTTATCCGGCCTCCATGTCGGGTAAACCCGGGTCACCGGGTCTTTGCGCAATGCCAACCACTCATGGCGTTCCAGTGAGTCCACCGGGTCGTCCGTGGTACAGACCGCCGCCACCTTGAACTTCTCCAGGAGACCCAGCACCGAAAACCCGGTCTGGGAAAGCAGTTTCCCCGCCTTGTCGTAAATATCGCGGGCCGTCTTGGGCCCCAGGATGCCGTCGATGCCGAAGGGTCGGCGCAGCTCCATGTGGGTCCAATGGTAAAGCGGATTGCGGAGCGTAGCCGGCAGTGTCGCCGCCCAGGCCTCGAACTTTTCCCAATCGGAGCTTTCTTTGCCGGTAATCAGCCGTTCGGGAACCCCGTTGGCCCGCATAGCCCGCCATTTGTAGTGGTCGTCCGACAGCCAGATTTCGGTGAGGGAGGAGAATTTGGCGTCTTCCGCGATCATCTTCGGGGAAAGATGGTTGTGGTAGTCCAGGATGGGCAGGGGTTCGGCGAACCGGTGGTAAAGCTCCGCCGCCACGCCGTTCTCAAGGAGGAAATTGTCGTGCATGAAGTTGTTGATGGGGGCCTCCAAAAAAAAATTTAAAAGAGATAGTGTCTCAGTTTGGTCTTAAAAGCAAACAACAGTACCCCTCACCCTACCCTCTCCCTCAAGGGGCGAGGGTTTTGGCTGGTTTTTCTCCCGCTACATTGAAGAGAGAAGGGGAAAGTCCCTAAACCAGATTCTTGTCAGAGCTCCTAAAGTCTATTACTCGGTGTTTTACCCAGGGTGACAGGCTCCAGCCGGGGGGCCAGGAAATGGACCACCGCCAAGGCGATAAGATAAGCGAAACCCGCCAGGAGGAAAACCGGTGTATAGCTTCCCGTCCATTGAAGCAGGTAGCCCACGGCCGTGGCAATGAGCATACCGCTGATGGCCCCAGCCATGCCGCCAAAGCCCACGGCCGACCCCACCGCCCGACGCGGAAAAACATCCGAAACCAGGGTGTAAAGATTGGCCGACCAGCCTTGGTGGGCCGCCGCCGCCAAGCCGATCAAGGCCACCGCCCCCCAGACCGACGCCGCATGGGCCGCAAAAACGATGGGGACCACGCAAAGGGCGCAGGCCAGGAGGGCCGTTTTCCGGCTGGCGTTCAAACTCCAGCCGCGCCGGAGCAGGGTGGACGACAGCCACCCCCCGGCAATGCTCCCGACGTCGGCCATCAGGTAAATGGTGATCAAGGGCGGCCCCATTTCGGAAAGCGCGACGCCGTATTTGTCGTTGAGGAACTTGGGAAGCCAGGAAAGGTAGAACCACCAGATGGGGTCGGTGAGGAACTTCCCCGCGGCAAAAGCCCAGGCCTGCCGGAAGCGGATCAGCGAAAGCCAGGGTATGGGCTTTTCCTTCTTTTCCGAGTCACTGCGGATATAGCGGAACTCGGCCTTGGAAAGGCGGGGGTGGGATTCGGGGTCACGGTAAAAAAACCACCAAACAGCCAGCCAGGCGAAACCAAGGACCCCCGTAAGAACAAAAGCCCAGGGCCATCCCCAGGTGAGGGTGATGTAAGGAACCAGGGCGGGGGCCACCACCGCCCCCACGTTGCTCCCCGCGTTGAAGAGACCCGTGGCCAGGGCCCTTTCCTTTTTCGGGAACCATTCGGCCACGGTCTTGACCGCCGCCGGGAAATTGGCCCCTTCGCCCAACCCCAGCCAAAAGCGGGCCATGCCGAAACCAAAGGCGGACCGGGCCAGGGCGTGCCCCATGGCCGCCAGGCTCCAAAGGCCGATGGCCAGGGCGAAGCCCAACCGCGTTCCCACCCTATCCAGCAACCGGCCGGCCAGGACCAAGCCCAAGGCATAGGCCCCCTGGAAGGCGGTGACGATATAGCCGTATTGGGTTTCCGACCAGCCAATGGAATGTTGAAGGTCCGGTGCCAGGATGCCCAGGACCTGCCGGTGAATGTAATTAACGGTGGTGGCGAGAAAGAGAAGACCGCAGATGACCCAGCGGACATGCCCGACGGAAGGCTTGGATTTAGCCACGGATTTTTTCACTGGAAACCTTTCAAAAGGCGAACAACAAAATCAATTTAGCCACAGATGCATGGGATGAACACAGATGGAAAAATCAAAAAACAGGCCTGGAGTTCCTTCAAAACATCTTAATCGTTTTGGTTTTGTTTCAAATCCCATTTATCCCATGCATCTGTGGCTAAATGGCTTTTTTCGTTGATTCGAAATTGCTTTTACTGGTTCACACCGCTGGCGAGGAACCCGCCGTCCACGGCCAGGATCTCACCGTTCACGTAGCTGGCCGCGTCCGAAGCCAGGAACACCGCGGCCCCGGCTAGTTCTTCCACCTTGCCAAAACGCTTCAGGGGGATGCGGGTGAGGAACTCGGCGCCACGCGGCGTGCCGTTGAGAATTTTCTCGTTGAGGGGTGTCGGGAAGACGCCGGGGGCGATGGCGTTGACGTTGACGCCCTTGGGACCCCATTCCAGGGCCAGGGACTTGGTCAATGCCCCCACCCCGGCCTTGCTGGCGCTATAAGCCGCCACCTCGAAAAGGGCCAGATGAGTGGCGATGGAGGCGATGTTGATGATGCGCCCCCAACCCTGCTTGAGCATCGGGACCGCGAAAACCTTGCAGGCCCGCAAGACACCCGTGAGGTTGGTTTCCAGGATGGCGTTCCAATCCGCTTCATCCATTTCCAGCGTTGGGCCCTTTTTGGTGCGTCCTGCACTGTTGACCAGGATATCCACCCGGGCGAGGGACTTCAGCACCACCCCCCGGGCCGCCTCCAGGCTTTTTAAATCCGTTACATCCGCCACGGCCCGGACCGTGCGCTTCCCCAGTTTTTCGATCTCATCCGCCGTTTTCTCGACCTCTTCCTTACGGCGGGAACAAGCGGCAACATCGGCACCCGCCTGGGCCAACCCCAGCGCGATGGCATGGCCGATACCCGAAGTGCCGCCAATGACCACGGCCACTTTGCCGGTTAAATCCAAAGGCTTATAAGCCACAGAAAACCTCCATTAATTAAGGAAAAAGAAAAATCCATTCGGCCACAGATGCACACAGATGAACACGGATGGCCAAAAGTTCAAACTTTCATGGTTTCAACAAAATTCATTATTGCTTTGTTTTCAATCTGCGTGCATCTGTGGCGCAATAGGCTTTAGCTTTAATCCATCAAAGCATCAACGTTTCCGAAGCCATTCTGGCCGGGCGGATACTCTTTTGATTTGCAACTCGGGTTTGCCAAAGTTCAATAACAGACAAACCTCATATCCCGTAGCCTTAAGGTAATTCAGGCACTGGGCATAATGAGCGTCTTCGAACCCCTCAGCAGCCTTCAACTCAACGAGAACACGGTCCTCTACCACCAAATCCGCAAAATACTCCCCCACCAAATGACCGCGATAAAAAACTTCAATGGGTTTTTGCTGTTCAATTTTTAATCCGCTGAGTTTCAGCTCACAAACCATTGCATTTTCATATATTTTTTCCAGAAAACCACAACCCAATTCATTAATGACAGAAAAAGCACAGCCAATAATCTTTTCTGTGACTCCAACAGTTTCAAGTTTTGTATCAGGATTCATTTTTTATTCCATCTGTGTTCATCTGCGTGCATCTGTGGCTAAATGGCCGTTGCCTTACCAAGAATGCAGGGTTCCATCCAGCTTGCGGTTGACAGGCAGGTAAGCACGCTCATAGGGATACTTGGTGGCCAGGGTCTCGTCCAAATCCACTCCCAAACCGGGTTTTTCGCCCGGATGTAGATAACCATCCTTAAAACTGTAGGCATGGGGGAAGACCTCGTCTGTTTCCTTGCTGTGCCGCATGTATTC
>JAJPJW010000061.1 GCA_021324075.1 Pseudomonadota bacterium
TATGCCGACTGGCTCGGCGCCCATAATGCCGCCCTCAATGAGGATGGGAACCTGATCGCCTTCCCGGTTCTGGCCTCTTCGGTCCAGTCGGTCCATCCCGATGCGGGCCTCTTTACCGGTGGCACGCCCGTCACCATCACCGGCGATAACTTCACCACCCTGGGGCCGCCCACCACCGTCCTCTTCGGCCTCCGCCCCGCCTCGAACGTGCAGGTGGCTTCCGCCTCCACCCTTTACGCCACCTCACCGCCCGGCACCCCCGGAAGCACGGTGGACGTGACCGTCCACGATTACAAGGGCGATAGCGCGGTTACTTTCACGGACCACTACAGCTATTTCTACTATCCGGGCGTTCCCTTATTGACTTCCCAGGGAGGCTGTCAAAAAGGGGCCGTGGAAGCCCGGGTGACCGGGCCTACGGGGAGGCCGTTGTCCGGGCAGCGGATCCGCTTCGTCGTCAACCCTTCGCCTTCCTCCAACGGTCCGGCTACTTTTAACCGGACAACGGACCCCCTCGGAAAAGCCGTCCTGGACCTGTCGGGTTGGGCCTCGATCCAACTGCCGGTCCAGGTCGCCGTTGCCGCCGTTAATCTCAGCTCCCCCGTTCTCCAGCACACCAGGCCCTCCCAAACGCGATTCACCGTCGATTCCATGAGCGCCTGCTACCACATCCCCGTCTCCATTATTTACAGCTGGGGCCCCCAGGGTCCCTTCCAGGGTGAAATTCCCGGTATCGGGGGCATTCCCCCCGCCACTTGTTACATATGCCCGCCCAACCCCTGCGAAGTCTGCGGCCCCAATGAGGAAGGCTGGGCCACCGACATCAACGGACCGGTGGAATCCTCTTTCCAGGTCGTCGCCCAGTTCGGCGATGCGGAGACGAAGACCCAATGGGCCTCCCAATTGAATCCCGTCCTTTACAGCAACCAGGAACAGGAAGCCTTTATGAAGAGAAACAACCAATTGGAAATGGATGGAAAAGCCGGCTTCGTGAACGCAACCTTCGTGGGGGCCGTCTGCGGGTTCAAGGACGTCCCCTCGGCGGAATTTAAGAAGGTTTCCCTGACCACCGAAATTTCCGTGCCCTACGATCCCCGGCTGGTCAAGGGCAACCGGCAGCTGCGGGTCGTCCGCCTGGAAAGCGGCGGCGGGACCAACCGTTGGACGGACGAGGGGGTCCTGACCCTGGGCGCCGAAAAGAACGCCGTCCGGGCGGTTTACGACGGCGTGGGGTTGTTCACGGTCGTGGCGGTGGCCCCCATCCCGCAGGCGGAAACGGAAGAAGACGACCACGGCGGGGTCGGACTGAAAAAATAACGGAAAAGGCCCCGGCCGGAACAACCTTATTCTGGAATAAAAAAAGCCAACCTTGAGGGTTGGCTTTTTGTTGGGGGCCGAAAAAGGGGCGAAACGAAGGGTGGATCGGCGAAGTGCCGGACCCCCTGGAGGCCCTAGGCCTTGCTCACCGCCCAGCGTTTGAGGTCGTAGACGCCGTTCGCCGAGAGTTTGGCGAGGAACCTGGGGAACTTCAACCCGATCATGCGGGTACGCACGATCTCGTGCATCTCTTCCGCCGTCATCCGGGGTTCAGTGAAGCCGCCCCAGGAGAAACAGCGCCGGCAATAGAGCTCCGTGGAGGAGCCGTCCTTCTCCGTGCCCTTGTCGTAGTCCTTCAGGATGGGCGCGGCGCAGCTTTGGCAGACGGCACGAGACGGTTTCACGCGCCCTGCTCCGGTTCGGGATGGATTTGGGTCCCGTCCACCGGCAGGCCGGAGCGGAACCATTCCTCTATTCCGCCTGAATAATTGAGGACCTGGAGTTCCTTTTCTTCCAGCGCCCGGGCCGCCATATAGCTGTCCAAAAGGCCGAAACGCTCGCCGTAGACGATGAAATTTTTCTTCCGGCCGTATTTTTCCACCACCTCCTGGCAAAAGGCTTCCGGGTCCTTCCCCAGGGGCAGGTTTTCCGACCCCGTGATATGGAGCTTCCGGAATTCGCTTTGGGGGAGGACGTTCAGGATCACCGTCTCTTCCCTCTTCATGCTTTCAAAAACCTGGTCGATATAAATCCTCATGCGGTTGCTTCCTTTCGGGACGAACAAGGGGCGAGAAACTCGGGGGGAAAAGGCGGGAGGCTCGAGCCGGGTAGGTCTTGGGCTCACTATAGGAGGGCGGATGGCAAAAGGATATAGAACGGGAAAATAAAGCGGCCCTGCAACAGTCCCTGCCCCAAAGATTTCCACAGCTTTGGTTTTGCGGGCCATAGGGGATTTCCCCTATGAACGCCGTTGAAATCGCGGGGTTGCCTTGCGCTAAAAAACGGCGGTTGTCACATTGAAGGCTTCGATGGAAGGTGGGAAAAAGCCCATAAAAAAGCCCGGGATTGCCGCCCAGGCTTTTGCTTAAAACTGCAAAAACAATTCGCTGGCTTGTGCTTAGCGCTTCTTTTTCTTCTTGGCGGCTTTCTTCGCTTTCTTTGCCATGGTGAACCTCCTTCATGCTCGACGTGGATCCATCGTAGCACGCATGTCTCCGGGAAATTTTTATATCTCCGGCCCGGGGATATCCGGACGGCGAATGTTGTTGCATTTCGGGGGAAACAGGAGGATCAAAACAAGGAACCAGGGCGGTAAAGTGGTGAACTTCGCCTACAATGCTCCTACCCGGATATTTTTTCCGGTTCAGGGCGCGCCTAAAACCGCATCAACAGCCTGGGCGGCTTCGTTTAAAACCTCATAAGCTTTCTTTTCCTGGGATTCGGTCAATTTGCGGTGGCCGTTTTCTCGGTAGGCATCTTGCTCGGACTCATAGACGGCCGTTACCTTTTTACGGAGGGCCTTGGCCTGGTCTTTCGTGATTTTCCCGGCCTTCAGGGCCAGGGTGATTCTTTTCGACAGAAACCCCATGTGTTTTTCCAGCGGGGTAATGCGGTCATGCTGTCCCGGAGGAGGGGTCCAGGGGGCGGGGCCGATGCTGACGGAAGCGGAGGATTGGGGCCAAGCTGATGTCGTCCACAAGAAAATTGCCATCGATGAAAATAGAAGTCCCCGCATTTTCCACTCTCCTTTAAAGAATGATATCCCATCCAAAAGACTTCAGGCAGGCTTCACCCCGGTCAATTCGAAAAACTCAAGGAATGGACGATTTTATCCGCCGTGGCCCTGTTCTCATCGTTGGGTTGGTATTGGAACATGACGGCCAACAAGGTGGTCCCCTTGGCGATGTTGAAGGTCTTCATTTCCTCGTCAACCTTGCCCATGGCCTGATAGGTTCCTTGAACCAGGAGGCCCGGCGTATCCGCCACGGTCACCGGGCTGGTGGTCACTTGGAGATTCACCATGATCTTATCCATCAGTTGGAGCGCCTTGACCTGCTGGTCCGCAGCCTTGTTGAGGTCGATGTTGGCGCTCGGCATTTCATGGGCCATGACCTGGACGACGAATTTCAGGTCCGGGCTGAAGCCCTTCGCCACGATACCCTTGAAGGTAGTGGGCGCCGAGGAATCCGATGCCTTCCATTCGTAGGGGCCGGTAATGGAAAAGTGAAAGTCGTCGTTGTGATAGGTCTTCCAGTCCGAAGGCGGGGCATCGGTGGCAGGCGCACTTTCAGCGGCGGGTGCGGCGGCCGGCACTGCGGCTTGGGTTGGCGGGAAGCTCCGGTTGAAATACTTGTCCAGGTCGACGTTGAAAAAGTTCTCTAAAACAATCCCCGTAACCCAAAGCAGCAACAACCCGAGGAACAAAAGCAGAAAGACTTTCTTCATAGGGAACTCCAGATAATTCGGCAGATATAAGGACCGGCCGGGTTTCAGCTGGAATGGATCCGGCCTTCGACCCTTGCCCGTCATCTTAATCTTTCCCAGGCCGGCGGGATGCATTTTTCAATCGGTCACGGGGCAAGGATAAACTAAGGGAAAACGCCACCCCCATTTCATCCGGGTCCCTCTCTTTTTAGAAGCGGCCTTGGTATACTCCGCTCACTTCATCCTCCCCTGCCCATTCATCGTGATTTAAAAAGGAGAAAGACTATGAAGCAGATCCTTCGGGCAGGAGTGCTGGTCGCTTTGCCCTGCCTTCTCTTGGCGGTCCTTTTCCCGGCCTGCGGATCGAAATCCACCCCCACGACCCCCGCCAGCACCGATACCCCGACCCCGGCGGTCTCCGCAACGCCTTCAGGCACTCCCACCAATACAGCTTCACCGACCCTCACGGGAACGCCTACCAAAACCGCCACTCTTACCCCCAGTGGCACTCCTTCTTCAACCGCCACTACCACTCCGACTCCCACCGTTTCCAGTACCCCGACTATCACTTCCACGCCGGTAGCCACCCATGGCTTCCAATCGAACAACCCCAGCAATTATCCAACCGCGGTGCTTCCCTATTACCCCTTGGGAATCGCGGTGGATTCGAGCCGCAACCTTTATGTGGCGGCGGGTTCCAACAGCCTCTACCGTTACAATTCTTCCGGGGTGTCCCTGGCCCTCTTCACCCTTTCGGGGCTGACACAGGGAGGCGGGGTCGCGGTGGACAATGCCAACGGCTACCTTTACGTTTCGGATTACAGCCAAAACAAGGTGGACCGCTATGTCTTGTCCAGCGGGGCGGCGTCCGGTTCGGTGACCGGCCAGTCCGGGGTGGCTTTCAATTTTGGAAGCGATCCGGCGGGCTTGGCGGTGGACGCCTCGGGGCACCTCTTCGTGGGGGACTACCTCAATAGCGACATCCAGGAATTCGACAATACCGGGGCGCCGGTCACGGTTTATCCCCTTCCCAATGCGCCCAACCGCCCCCTGGGCCTGGCGGCGGACGCTTCCTCGGGTTACCTCTTCGTCACTTCCAGCGGCGGGCAGGTCATCAAATACCTGCCGCCCGGCGGGAGCCCGGTCACGGTGGTGGCCGCGGCCGTAACCTTCAACCCCCAACCGATCGCGGTGGACTCCAGCGGGAATATTTACGTGGGGGATACGGCCAATCAGCGCGTCCAGGTATTTACCGGCGGCGGGACCCACCTGACCAATTTCGGAAGCCTGGGCACGGGCAACGCCCAATTCTCCAGCTCGGGCGGGCCCCAGTCCCTGGCCGTGGACTCCCTGGGCAACATCCTGGCCACCGATACCTACGATAACCGCATCGAAACCTTCGGGCCCTGATCCCCTAGGATGGGAAAGAAATGCGGGCCTGTCCCAAACCACGTTAAAAACAAAAGAGCCAACCCCTCACCTGGGCTGAGGCCACAATCCGAAGCCCGCGCTTCGATGATCTTTATCGCCCTTGGCCGCATAAACGGACAACGGGTGGTTGTGCCGGTTCCAAAGGGGAACCGGCCAGGGGTTGGCTCTTTTGTTGTCCGGTCTTTTAATTCGAAATGATCGCCGCGTAAATGGCGTAGCCAATACCGATGGCCATGACGGCTCCCGCCACGCCGACCATGGCTTCCAAAACCGCTTCCCCAAAATCCTTCCCAAGCAAGGTGGCGATGCCGGCGTAAACAGCTCCTGCCAGGATAATCCAGAAAAGTCCCAACAATACCCGGCCGAAGCCGCCTTTTCCTAAGGCAACATGCTCGGCTCGATATTCGGCGTTCCACCGCTGGTAATTTTCCCAACTATCATCGTTTCGATTTCTATCGTCAGGCCTATTCTCGTTTTCAGGCATATGGAACTCCATATAGGAAATGATCACATAGTCTACAGCCCTTAGAGGGCATTCTATATTTGCGCCCCTAAGAAATAAAAGAGCTGGGCCGCTGCAGAAACACAATTTCCAAGGAATAAACCAAAAGGGTCGGCTTTTTTATTTCGGGTGACCCCGGAGGCAGGGCATCCGGGCTGAATGCCTCAGGGGCATCCGTTGAGGACGAAAGGCATAAACGCGACCCCGCCGCCGAGTTCGTTGTTGATCAGGCTATTGGTAATGGTTGGAGGAAAACCCGCCGCCCCGGACGAAGCGGACATTAAGAATCCGGAGGTTCCGGTCGAATAGAACCCATAACTGTTGCTACTGCTGGTACGCCTGCCCTCCCTTTCCCCTTGGCCTAATGGCATGGATTGGCCGCGAGGATGGATCCCAGCAAAGCCGAGGCCGTGACCGCCAGGCGCAACAGGTCAGGGCGCAGATAGCGCCCCCATCCCCCGCCCCGCCTTTCGGCCCGTTCAATCCTGCTCATGACGGCCGCGACAAAATCCCCCGAAGGTTCGAAATTCCCCATTTTCATCCACCTCCCAAGCGCTTTTCCAACGCGTCCCTCAACATCCTTTTCGCCCGGAATAACCGGGCCTTGACCGTGCCCAACGGCGTCCTTTGGGACCGGGACTGGTCCACGCCGGTGAGCCCTTCCAGCTGGCCCATAAGGGCGCTGCGGTAGGGTTCGGGAAGCACCCCAAGGCATTCCCAAAGCGCCGCCTCCCTTTCCTGGGCCGCCAGGCGCTCCTCCGCGCCCGTTTCCTTCGCGGGCAGGTGGGGGAAATCCTCCAAAGGCAGGAACCACCTTTTCTTGCGCAATTCGGTGAGAACGCGGTTCCGGGCGATGGTGAAAAGCCAGGCGGAAAAAGGGGTCCCGCGGTCCAGGTTGAAATGTCCCAGGGAGAGGTAGGCGTTGAGGAATATTTCCTGCCCCAGGTCTTCCACGAGGGAGGGGTTCCCCAGGAGCCGGTAGATGAAATTCAAAAGGGGTCGGTGGTATTTCTCCACGAGAAGGGCAAAGGCCTCCCGGTCCCCGGCTTGCACCTTAAGAATGATGTCCCGATCTTCCAAGGAATCCCCCTGAATCAACTTACAACGCCCTCCCGGATGGCCGGGGGGCGTAACGGCGCCCCTTCTTTGGACGCCCCGGCCGCCGCCCTTGCGTCACCGGATGGCCGTGAACATCCTGCGCAGGTCGGGAACAAAACCCACCGCATGCCAGTAGATGAACCAGGCCCTTCCCTTGATCAGCTTTTCATCCAGCTGCCCCCAATAGCGGGAATCCAGGCTGTTGTCCCGGTTGTCCCCCATCATGAAATAGTGGCCCGCCTCCACCGTAACCGGCCCGAAATTATCCCGGCTGCTTTTCGCCCAATATTCCGTGGGCGAACCGGGGTCCCCCGCCGGCTCCAGCGGATTTCCAACCTTCCGCACGTCGGGAAAGATATGCGTCACATAGGGCTCCTCCTGGCGGATACCGTTGACGTAAAGCACCTTGTCCCGGTAAAGGATCACGTCCCCCGGCACCCCCACGCAGCGTTTGATGAAATCGACGGAATGGTCCTTGGGGTAGACGAAAACCACCACTTCGCCGCGTTGGGGCTTATGAAACTCGAGGAAACGGGCCGTGCGGTTCCAGAGCGAATAACCGTACTCGTATCTTTTCACCAGGATGTAATCCCCCGTCATCAGGGTGTTCTCCATGGATCCGGAGGGGATGTTGAAGGGCTGTACCCAGACGGCGTGCAAGCCAAGGGCGATGACCAGGGCCACAAAAAAGGAATCCGCCGTTTCCATCCACCGGGCCCACCGCGGGCTCCGTTTTTCCCTGGGCCACAGCCAGCGCCAGGAAATTTCAACGAGGGCTAGGGCCCCTGCCAGCGTATAAAGAATCAAATTCAGGTGTTCCATGGGCTATCCGCCTTTATCCATAGGTCGTTATGAATTAATACGCGGGAAGGCCGGAAGGGTTGCAATAAAATCGAAGGGTGGAAAAATGAAGCCGGAAACCTCAGCGTCCATGGCTGGTATCCCCGCACCGGGTGAAGTGTTTTCCATAGGTTCGCCCCCCCTTTTACGCTTTTTCAATCCGTCCTTTTGGCTTATGGTAGGCCCATGTTCCGGAAACTCTTCCTCATTCCCTTGATGGCCCTGGCTTCGCTTTCGGCTTGCCTGGCGGACGTCTCATTTCCTTCCCCGCATGGCTATGTCAACGACTTCGCCAATGTCCTCGATGCCGATAGCCGGACCCGCTTGAACGACGTCATCACCGGCCTCGAGAAAAAGACAACTGCGGAGATCGCGGTGGTGACGGTCAATTCCCTGGAGGGAATGACCGTGGAGGAATATGCCAACCGCCTTTTCCAGAAATGGGGCATCGGAAAAAAGGGCAAGGATAACGGCCTGCTGGTCCTTATCTGTCCACAAGAGCGGAAAATGCGGGTGGAAGTGGGCTACGGCCTGGAGGGGGTCATTACCGACGGCCTAGCCGGCTCGGTCATCCGGAATTCCTTCACCCCCGCCTTCAAGCAAGGGGATTACGGCAAAGGTACGGTGGAGGGGGTCACCCAACTGGCCCGCTTCGTGGCCGGCGCGGATTCGGTCCAAACTTGGCGGGCCGCCCACCCCGAACTCGTTTCCCGGGGACAATTTGCGGCCAGGCTTTTCAAAACCCTGTTCTTTTCCCTTTTCGTGGTCTTTGGCCTGATTGCGGTCGGCATGGGCATCAGCGACAAGGTCGTCTTTCTCATCGTCTGGGGGCTGTTTTTCGGGGGGATACCCCTGTCGTCGATCATCATGGAGGAAGGCCTGGAGAGTTGGAACGCCGATGCTTTAATGGTCATGGGTCTCTTGGCCCTCATCGCCGGGCTTTGGCTGGGGTTCCGATATCCCAAGGCCCTTAAAACCGCCCGCAAAGGAAATGCTAAAGGCTGGATTTGGGGCGCCACTTCAGGCGGGTCCGGCGGCTCTTGGGGCGGCGGAGGCGGCGGTTTCGGGGGCGGTTCTTCCGGTGGCGGCGGGGCCAGCGGGAGTTGGTAAGCAAACTCTAAACGAGAGGCGAGACCCCTTTGTTCCTCTAATGAGGCGATCTCAATAGGTTGTCGTGTTGGTGATCCCCACGCTTCCACTGGCGCCGGTGCCGCCGGTGCCGTAATTCCCTGCCGCGCCCCCGCTTACGGAAAGGGTTCCCGTGAAGGTGTTGGACGAATGGGTGGAAAGCACGATGATCCCGCCGCCGCCCCCGCCGCCGTTGTTGTAATAGGTGTAACTCGCCCCCGCCGCACCATTGGCCCTTAAAACGCCGCTCCCGGTAATGGTTTGGGCCTGGATATAGATCGTTCCACCGGCCCCGCCCCCGTAGCCCTCATAGTCCGTGACCGCGCAAACATCTCCGCCGTTCATGGAAAGGGTTCCATTCAAGGTCACCGTTCCGCCCGAAGCGTTCACGTCCAGGAGTCCCCCGCCCCCGGACCCGTTACAGAGGCTTTGGCCGTACCCCGCGCCGCCGCCGCTGCCCATGGAAGCGGGCGCCGTGGAGCTGTCGTAAACCGGGCCCGGGGTGGCCCCCGCACTGTCCATTCCCCCTACCCCGCCGTGGCTGCCCCCTGCGGCGTCCTGGGTAGTGGGCGCTCCGGGTCCTTGTTCGATCGGGTAGCCGTTTCCGTCGCCGATGATCGTACCGCCGGCATCCACCGCCAGATAGCCGCTCAGGTTGAGGGTCACCGCCCCGCCCACGTTGAGAATTCCCCCCGCCTGCACGTGCACGGAAACGTAACTGTACTGCCCGGTGACCAGGGTCACCGGACTGGTGATGACCCAATTCGCCGGGGTCGGAGTGATCGTGGGAGTTATGGTAAGCGTGGGAGTGAGGGTGGGGGTCAAGGAAGGGGTCGGGGTGACCGAGGGCGTGCAGGTGAAGCCGTTCATCACGCAGGGCGGATAGGTGGGGGTCTCAACCACGATCACGGTGACCGGCGCCGATGGGCTGTTGCTGTTGTTGGGACAGCCGGTAAGGGCCAGGACGCCGAAACCCAGGCACAATAAGACCGACAGGCATTTGAGCTTTTTCATGGTTCCCCCCAAAAAGGATGGTGGGAAGTTAGCTTATATGGGGAGTGAAATCAAGAATTTGAACGGCCGTGAAACCGTGGTTTTTCAGGAATAAACCAAAAGAGCCAACCTTGAGGGGTTGGCTCTTTTCATATCGGGTTGAAATGATTGATGTTCGCCTGGCCTTTTTGTTCCTACCTGTTGTTCTCTTCGATGGTCTTGCGCAGTCTCATCTCCTCTTCGCGCAATTTGCCCGAAGGATCGCTCGGGGCGAAGTCCTCCGGCTCAAAAAACCGGCGTATCTCGACCTCCGCTCCCTCGAAAGGGGCGCGCTTAAGCCATTCAACGGCCTCTTCCATGGACTTCACCTTCCAGATCCAGAAACCCGCAATCAATTCCTTCGTCTCGCTGAAGGGCCCGTCGATCACGGTCTTGTTTTTTCCCTCAAACCGGACGCGTTTACCCTTCTTGCTGGATTGAAGCCCCTCGGCCGCCAACATCATTCCGGCCTTCACCAGTTCTTCGTTGAATTTTCCCATTTCCGCAAGCATCTTCTCGCTGGGGAGGACTCCCGCTTCCGTATCTTTGTTCGCCTTGACCAGTACCATGACTTTCATCGCGTTTCTCCTTTGTCAAATTTTAAACTCGGACAGCCAAACTGTCCCTTTGAATAAGCGACGAGCGGGGATGGTTGAAATCGACAAGTGGGGTGGTTTTATCAAAAGAAACAGGCCGTTGAAAATGGCCTTTTTATGGACTGCAGGCTCGGAGAAAGGGGTCCGGATGTCTTCTTTATTCTTTCCTATCCCTCAACGCGCCAGCAAAAACCTGCCCCGGCCCAGGATGGCGGCGCCGTTCTGGATGACGTAGTAATAAATCCCCGGTGACGCGGGGGTACCCTCTGTGTTTTTCCCGTCCCATTGGGCCATCGAACCCGCTTCATTCACCTGGTCCACCAACTCCCCGGACAGGCTGTAAAAAGTAACCTGCGACCCCGTGGGAAGACAGCTTATTTTTAAGGTGTGGTTGAAGGCACGCAGCGGGACAAAAGGATCGGGCCATAGGTTCGTGACACAGGTCGGGATTCCGGTGGGAATGGAAGTGGCTGTCGGGGTGGGGGTGGCCGTCGCCGTAAAGGTGGCGGTAGGGGGCGGGGTGTCGGTGGGTGACTGGGTTGGGGTGTAGGGAACAGGCGTTGAGGTGAAGGTGGAACTAGGGGTACAGGTGGCGGTGTCGGTGGGGCTCAGGGTTGGGAAAGGCGTCGGCGACGAGGTGGGGGTTGGGGTCGTCGAACGGGTGGGCGACGGGCTCGGTGTCAGTGTGGGGGTGGAGGTCGGCGTGGGCGTGCTCAACGGCGTCACGTAACTTGCCAGCAGGCCCGCGGGATAGCCGTAGCCGTCATCGTCAGACCCACCCCCCGAGGTGGGGGTATAGGGATATCCATAGGCAATGACGCCGATGGGCGCGGTACAGGCGACCACATGGTCGGCGGCCGAGACGGCCACGTTCGTGCCCGCATAACCGCTCGTGCCCAGGGGAGCCCACCCCGGGGAAATATAAATCCCGTCCATCGTGACCCAGCTCACCATTGACGTCGGGGCGATGATCGTCTCGTAATTATAAAACCCGCAGCTGGGCGCCATGATCCCGACCGAATAGTTGGTCGCGTACTCGCTGATGGGCGGGATGGAAACCATGAAGGGATCGAAATTCTGCTGCCCGTCGAATTGGGACCCGTTGGAGTATTGGGCGACATAGATGGGATTATTGGCCGTTATAAAGGAGGGGCCCGTCACGGTTTGCTGGTAAACCTGTCCCTGGTTGAGGGTCGCCACCTGGGCCCCGTTGAGGCTTACGGCGGTGCTGTCGGCCGAAGCCAGGAAACGCATGGTATCCCCATGGAGCCGTTGGGCGAAGGGCATGGTGGCGAAAGAGACTCCCCAATCGGCTACCGGCCAAAGTTCCTCTAAAAGCGGATTGCAGGAATAGTAGTTGATCGGTACATCCGCGCAAGCCGATCCGCTGAATACCGCCACAGGATAGGTGGATTGAACCACCGAACCGGTCGAGTCGGGATAGTTCGGGGCCGAATAACCCGTAGCGCCGAATTGGTATGTATCCCCCTGGTTCAGGGTAAGGGTATAGGCCACCCCAGCGGGCCGTGAAATGCCGGTGCAGGCGGGTGTGATCGTAACATTGGTCCCGTCATGGGTGGCCACCACCATGAATTGGCTGGGGTAGGCATCCCCAATATCCGTCGGGAAGGACATGACCATGTAATAGTAGCCCAGGCTGTCGGTGGGAATGCCCAGGTAGCCTTCCGTCAAATACGTGCTCCAGTCGACCCCGTAAACGCTGATGTCGTTCGGAGCGGTCACATGGATGCCCAGGTGGTTGACCGTGTTGTAAACCATGTCTTGGGCGGCGTTTTGAATCACAACGCTGGTGGTGGTGCCGGGCACCACCGGAACGGCTTGCGGCGACCCAACCGAAGGATCGGTGATGGTGGCGGTCGTGCTGGCACTGCTGGTGATCAATAAAAGGAGGGTTTGGGCCATGTCAGGCGGTTGATCCTTGGGAAAGCCGACCCAAAAATCCTGTCCAAGACTGCCATTAGCCCAGACAGGCCCGGTCACCGCGCCTGCCCCGAGCAAACAACCCCAAAAAAGGAGCAAGCCAGCCGGGAAAATCTTTTTCCCTCTATAAAAAAGGTCAAATAGGCGTTTCAAAATACGGCCTTTATCAACGGCATTTGAAATACCTTGGGATTTTAGCACATTGTATTCTCTCGAGGAACATCGGGGCACCTGCCGGCAGGCTCGGCGTTTAGGAGGGCTTAGGGAGAGGTTTCGTCGATTGTATTTAGTTGCTAATTAAAAAGCAAAAGGGGCCTGGCCATCACTTTACATTTTGTAATCGACTTAAAATGTAATCTGTAGGCCTGGCCCCTTTGTGCACCGGGGCGCTTATTGCAATCCGCTGTTCAAAAGGTCGTGGTGGAACTTGGGCCAGGCGGAAGAAGCCAAGGGGCTCGAGCCCGCGGCGGCGTAAAGGCTTGCGCCGCTGCCAACATAAACCGTCCCGTCGCTTCCGACCGCAGGGGCTGGCCCTACGCCGGCACCACCCAGGTTGGAGGTCCACTTCACGCTTTCATCCGGGTTGAGGGCGTAGAGCCGGTTCGACCCGACATAAATGGTCCCATCCTGTGCGATCGCGGCGGAGGAGTAGATGGGACTGCCCGTGGGGTAATTCCACTTCAAGCTCCCGGCGGGGTTCAAGGCGTAAAGGCCGCCGTCCTCCACCCCCACATAGACGGTTCCGTCGCTTCCGATCACGGCGGACGCCCAAATCTGGCAACCCACGGGGTAGGACCACTTCAAGGTTCCGGTGGAGCTGACGGCATAAAAATTATGGTTGGTATTCCCGATATAAATCGTCCCGTCGCTTCCAATCGCAGGGGACGAATTTTCGACTGTGCCGCCCATGGCGTAGGCCCATTTCAGGCTTCCATCGGGGTTGAGGGCGAAAACTTTGCCATCGGCGGATCCCGCGTAAATCGTCCCATCGCTCCCGATCGCGGGGGATGAATTGACATAACCGCCCGCCAGGTAAGCCCACTTTAAGCTTCCGTTGGGGTTGACGGCGTAAAGTTTGGAGTCCTGGGACCCCACATAAATCGTCCCATCGCTTCCAACGGCGGGACCGGAATCAAGGGAACCGCCCGTCAAGTAGGACCACCTCACGGTTCCATTGGGGTTGATGGCGTATAGATTGTCGTCATAAGACCCCACATAAATGGTCCCATCGCTTCCAATGGCGGGCGACTGATAAAGATACCCCCCCGTTGCGTAGGACCATTTCAAGCTTCCAGAGCGGCTGACGGCGTAAAGGCTGTGGTCCATGGACCCGATATAAACCGTTCCATCGCTCCCGATGGCGGGACAGGATAAACCGACCGACCCCGTCAAGTTATAGGACCAGGTGGTGGAGCCTGGAGGCAGGGTATTGGTGGGCGTAGCAATGACGGTTACGGTCACTTGGGGAGTGTAGGTGGCAGTGCCTGAAACCGGGGTATGAGTCGGCGTAGCGTTGACGGTCGTGACCGCTTGGGTAGTGCTGGTGGCGGTCGCGAGAACAGGGATCGGAGCGGAGGGGACGTCGTATTTAGTGGCGCAAGAGGTGAACAGGGTTCCCAAAAACAGGGCCGAAAGGATCCCAACCAACGGTTGAATCTTCATGGTCTTACCCCTTTGCGCGAGCTGATCTAACCTCTAGACGGCAAAGGGTGGATTTAGTTCAAATTTTGGGACTTTGAATGGACTTGAAAAGGGCCTCGGGGGGCCAAATCCGGCCTTTTTTAAAGGACTTCTGCGGGAGAACTACGATTCAAAAACCCAAAACCTTGGCTCAGACCGCAAGCCGAAGCCCAAGCTTGAGTTGCACCAGTTTCAAAGAGGAGCCAGCCTAAGGTTGTCTTTTTATTTCAGCTAAAGTGAAAAATGCAGGCCTGGAGTTCCCCCGAAAAAATGGACACCTGAGATGAGTGTAGAATACACGAATCGGGGGTGTTGGATATGGAACGTCGAAGCAAGAAGAAATACACCACAGAATTCAA
>JAJPJW010000109.1 GCA_021324075.1 Pseudomonadota bacterium
CCCACTTCGACCAATACCCTCGTCAACACGGGGACCCCGACCTTCACCCCGACCAATACGGGCACCCCCACCCTCACTTCAAGCGCGACCCCCACGGCCACCAACAGCCCCACCCGGACCGCCACCTCCTCGCCAACGGCGACGCCCACCGATACGCTGGCCAATACGGGAACTCCCACTTCGACCGTCACTAAAACCGCCACCGCATCCACCACGAATACCTTGTCCAGCACCCCGACTTCCACCCCTACGCGTACCGCCACATTGACGGCCACCGCCACCACCACCAATACACTGCCCAATACGCCCACCGGCACTTCGACGCCGACGGCGAGCAATAGCCCCACCAACACCCCGACCCGGACCGCTACAGCGACCATAACAGACACCGCTACGAATACCGCGACAGCTACCCCGTCGGCCACGGGGACCCTTCCGACCTCCACGGACACGCCGACGTTGACGCCGACCGGCACCCCGACCTTGACCGCCACAAAGACAGCGACTTACACAGCCACCCCCACCCCCACGAACAGCGCGACCTCCACCGCCACCCGCACGGCGACGGACACCACCACGGCCACCGTAACCGGCACCCCCACGAATACCCTCGTGAATACGGGGACCCCGACGGGTACGTCGACTTTGACGCCGACCTTTACACCCACTCGGACAAGCACTTTTACCGCCACTTCCACTACCACGACCACCCCGTCCTTCACCGTGTCTTCGACCCCGACCGACACCCTGGTGAATACGGGAACTCCGACCGGTACGGCCACCCTGACGCCTTCCTCCACCCCAACGAGTTCTACGACGGCTACGCCAAGCCTGACTCCCAGTCGGACCATGACCTTGACCGCCACAGCCACGGCCAGTTCCACCACGACCCGGACGACCACCTCCACCACGACGGCAACTCCCACCAATAGCTTGACGAATACGGCTACGCCCAGTTCGACGGCCTCCTCGACTCCCACGGTCCTGACGGTGACGGCCTCCCTGGGCACCAACCCGCCCCCCGGTTCGAACCAGCTCTCGGGGGCTTCCAATGTGCCGGTCCAGCAGGTGGTGCTGACCAACCCCAGTTCTTCCCTCGTGAACATGTCGGCGGTGACCTTGACGGTCGCGGGCACGGGCAATCCCATGAACATCACCAGCGTGACCCTTTACGCCGGCGGGTTGCCTGCCGGTACCGCGACTTTCACCGGCACTACGGCGGTCTTCAACCTCAGCGGGACCCTGCCGGGTTCTTCCAGCGTAACCTATACGGTTTCGGCCAATTTTGGCGCCAACGCCGTCGGGACCTATAACTTCAGCGTAACGGGGGTCGGCGGCAACAATGGCCAACCGGTGCTCTTCAGCCCCCTGCCGGTGGCGGGAGCGGCCATCGTCGTGGCCCAAGCCACTTTGACGCCCACCCTTACGGCGACTTCCACCCCCACCTTTACGATTACGCCGACTTCGACACCCACTGCGGTAATGGTGGCAGTTTTCCAAGGGCCCAATCCGCCGGGGAATTCAAGCCAACTCGCGGGGGATTCCAATGTCCCTGTCCAGCAGATCCTGTTGACGAACCCCAGCAACAGCAACATTGCCCTCACCCAGTTGATCCTCTCCGTCTCGGGGAGCGGGAACCCCGCCGGCATCACCAGCGTGACCCTCTCCGCAAACGGGATTCCGGTGACCACGATGGCTTTCACGGGCACCACGGCCGTCTTTAATTTCAATGGAATGCTTCCGGCTTTCTCCACAGCGACCTACACGGTTACGGCTGATTTTGGGCCCGGCGCGAGCGGTATCTACAGCTTCAGCGTGACCGGTGCCAGCGGGAGCAACGGACAACCGGCCCAGTTCACCGGATTGCCGGTTTCGGGGGCCACCAAAACGGTTTCCCAGGCCACGGCGACGCCCACCCGGACGGCGACACCCAAACCCATCACGACCCCGATCATCTTCCCCAATCCCTCCACGGGCGGACCGGTCAGCGTCCTGCCGCCGACTTATAGCGGTACGGCGGACGTAAAGATCCAGATATTCACGACGGCCTTCCGGAAGGTACAGGAGAAGACCTATACCTCCTTGCCCTATGGTCCCATTCGCATTCTCATGCAGGATGATTGGGGTAATCCGCTAGCCAGTGGCCTGTATTACGTCGTGGTCACGGTCGACGATACCCAGCGATCAACCGCCAAGCTCCTCCTGCTGCGTTGACCCGGGTTTTGCCTGTTAGATGTTGGTTTCATCCGGGCCGCGTGGATTGGATTTGAGTTGGAAAATGGCCTCATTCCGGCTTTTTCGCTAAACTGCCCCTAAAATGGCCTGAATTGTTGACCGACCCCGGCCTTTCTTTTATATTAGTGTCACAACCCTTATCCGTTTTGCTTAAACGGCTGAAAGCAGTAAGCCCTCTTTAAGCAGGCGGAACCCAATGGCTCCCTGAAATCCGCGGCGGTTTGATCGGCGGCAGAGTAAGGCCAAGCGAAGGAGTTCCCATGCACATCAGTTCCGTAGCCCCAGGCTGTTACCACCTGGAAGGCCCTACCAACAGCGCTTTGTTGGGAAGCCCGCCCGAAATCCTCAAAGCCCTCCTGAAACAAAAGAAGAAAATCCCCCACGTCGGGATTTTGCCCGACCTTTCCCATAAAAACGGCGTTTCCCAAATGGCCTTCGAGTTCCTGGGCTACTGGTTTTTGTTTATCGACCAAGGCTACCAGTTGGGAAAGAAGTTCCGCGTTTTGGGAACGCGCAAGATGTGCGAGAAACTTTACGATATCCTTCGAATCACCCTTTTAGGACCCAGCCGGGTCGAAATGAAGAAGTGGGGATTGGGCAAGACACGGATTGACTCCCTGGCCGACATGGCCGAAGGCATGGCAATCCGTAAAAACGGCCAGGTCCAACCCATCGAGGATTTGTTCGAATTCGTCCATCTGCCTGATGAGGAAGGGGAAGTGTGGGTGCCGATCTTTTCCGATTCCAAGGATTACCTGATCCGGCGAATGGGGGGGAACCGCTACGAAGTCTCGGCCAAGGGTGAAATCCATTCCCTCAACCTGAATTTTGAGGGGGAACAACTGCCCCCGCTGGTGGATCTCACGGGCGAGGTGGAAAAACCCGAAGCCCTCCGCTTGAAGGTCCTGGGATCCTATACGGGCTTCGACCCGGACGGCCCCACCACGGGCATGCTGCTGTGGGTGAACGGAAACGGGCTTTTGGTCGATTCCCCCGCCGGTATCAGCAAATACCTCAAGCAAGTGGGCGTGGCCAAAGACCGGCTCGCGGGCATTATCCAGACCCATGTCCACGACGACCATTGCGCCTTAAGCGAATTGATGCTTTCCGAGCACGCCTTTACGATCATCACGACGCGGGAAATTTACGAGTGCACGGTTTTGAAGGTGGCCCACATCATCGATGAGCCCGTGGATGTGGTGAAATCCATGATGAAATTCATTGAAATCATCCCGGGGAAAAACTACCGGATGTTCGGGGCGGCTTGGGAATTCTTTTACACGGTGCATTCCATTCCAACGATCGGTTTTCGGGTCACCGTGCCCGACGAAAAGGGGGAGCCTTGCACCCTCCTCCATTCCAGCGACCTGGATCACTTCAAGGGAATGGAACAGCTGGTGAAGGCGGGAGCCGTCAGCCAGGAGCATTTCGACCGCATGAAAAACCTGGTCCGGGGGGACGAACGACTGGCCATGATCGATGCCGGAGGCGGCCTGATCCACGGCGAACCTTCCGATTGGGACGCCACCATCGCCAAGAACCCCAAAACCGAGTTCCTTTTTTACCACGTGAACCCGTCAAAGGTCGACGCGTCCAAATACCAGGTGGCGCGGCCCGGATGGGGGAAGACTTTCCTAAAAGAGCGGCAGTTCCCCCAATCGGTTTACACCGGGGTGCTCCAAACCTTGAAGCTTTTCGAGGTGAAGGATCCCAGTTGGATCAACATCCTGTTTTCCCTGGGCGAAGTCATGGAACTGCCCAACAAGTACGAGATTGTGCGAAAGGGCCAGGAAGGCGATTCCTTTTACTTCATCCTTTCGGGGACCCTGGAAGTCCTGGACCCGGAGAACAAGAAGGAACCGCTTTTGGCGACCTTGGAAAGCGGGGATTTCTTCGGTGAAATGTCGATCATCAACCGCTCCAAGACCAACGCCACGGTGGTGGCCCGCACCCCCGTCATCCTCTTCAAACTGGCAGGGGATTTGTTCCTGGAATTCGTGGAGAAGAACGACCTCAAGGAAAGTTTTTCCAGCCTTTGGAAGAGGCGTCCCCTCATTTCTTCCGTGGCCCTCTTCCGGGACCTGGATCCCACGGCGAAACACGAAATTTCGCTTTTGGCCAAAAGCCAGACCTTTGCCAAGGAAGAAATGATTGTCCGGCAGGGAAGCAAGACGGAGGACTTCTACATCATTTCCACCGGAAGGGTGGAAATTTTCCGCAAGAACGAGAACGGGAAGGTCACTTTTTCCACCGAACTCAAAGCCGGTGACTTTTTCGGGGAAAACGTGGCGATGGGATATGCGGACAAACGAAACGCAAACGCCCAAGCCCTGACCGAAGTGACCACACTTGTCATTTCTTCAAAAGAGATGCGGGATTTGGCGAAAAGGATGCCGATCCTCCGGCATAAACTGCATGTGATCATGAAGAGCCGGGGAGTGCCTGAGGAGGCGCTGGAGAAAGCTTTGTCGCTTTGAAACTCTTGAGTTAAAATTCCAGACAAGCCATTCTTATGGTGGTCCTGTTTTGGACCGATAATCCACGCCGGGGGAGGCCTCATGGTCATCCGAAAAGAGTCGACCCGATCCAATTTCCTGAAAGAGGTGAACCTGTTTGAGGGCCTGGACAACAAGGTCATCAACCAGATTTTCCGGCTGGGTTTGGTGCAGAACTTCAAGAAGGGCGACCTCGTTATTCGGGAAGGGATGCACGGGGGAAACCTCCATATCCTCATCAACGGCAAGGCAGAGGTTTGGAAGAGCGGGCCAAAGGCAAAGGGCAGGGGCCAGCAGCTGGCCAAGCTCCAACGGGGTTCGGTGTTCGGGGAAATGAGCGTTTTTGACGGGGCGCCCTATTCCGCTTCGGTAAAGGCGCTGGAAGACTGCGATATCCACATCATCCGCGGGTCGGATTTCGAGAATTTCCTCCAAGAAAATCCACAAGCCGCCTACGGCATTTTCCGCACGCTCCTGAGCTCCATTTCCAACCGCCTGCGGCGCACCAATCTGGCCCTTTCCGTCATGGAAGGCGGCAAGTAACCCCGTTTATCCCTGGGCATGATCCTATCTTCGGGAGGCCGGCGTGGAACTGTCGAAAAAAGAAGCTTACAGCCTTTTGGACGAGCTGTTAAAAGCGGAGCCGAAACTGGTCAAGTGGCGGCAAAAAGGCGTCGGCATCGTCGTGGCAAAGGAAACCTATAAAGCCCTCAGCGAATCGGACCATCCTAAAAAGGATTTTGTGCTGCAGGGTGTCCTGGTGGAGCGCCGGGGAAGGCTCCGGTTTTGAAGGGGCTTCATGGGGGCCCCATCAGTCCCCGGGTGATTCGGGGGACCTGGAGGGTTTTGGAACGACGTCTTAATGGATCAGCAGGATGCGTTTTGTTTTCCTGCTGAAAGGTTCGGTCAGGTAGAAAATGTAGACCCCGCTGGCGCAAACATCCCCGTATTTGTTCTTCCCGTCCCACTGGTAGGATTCATCCAAAATGCCGGTCATGGTTTTTTCCGACAGGGTTTTGATGTGTTCGCCCGCGGAATTGAAGATCTTCAGGCTGTAGTCCCCCGGATATTTGCTGTAGGCCACATGGATGGAAACCGTGTCGTTGGCGGGATCGAGGATGTTATGGTCCACATCGAAAACGTCGATGTCGGGGATCGTGGCCGTCGGCGTGGCCGTGATAGTGGCCGTCGGTGTGATGGTGGCGGTATTCGTAATAGTGGCGGTGGGCGTAGCCGTCGTGGAGTTGGTAGGGGTGCCGGTCGGAGTGGAAGTGGGGGTGATCGTCGGCGTCAGGGAGGGTGTGGCCGTGGCCGTGTTGGTGGCGGTGACCTGTGGGGTGGCCGTGGGCGTGTTCGTCGGGGTATTGGTGGCGCAACCGGAAATAAAGGTCGTCACGGCATTGGACGTGACCGGCGCAGCGATGGAGCTGGAGTTGATGACGGCCGCATTGGTGATCGGGTTTCCACAGGCGCCCGCCAGGCCCCACCAACTGACCGCATCGGAAGAGCCGCAGGTGGAACCCACATTCCATGTAATGGTTCCTCCCGACAGACTGCCCCCGTTGCCCGCATTCTGGTAGGTCACGTTGCCCGGGACATTGTCGGTGATCACGGGGGATGCCACCCCGCCCGTGTTGAAGATCATCAAGTTGTCGAATTCCACCGGCCCGCGGTTGGCCTGGAAGCCCGCCCAGCCCGCTAGGGTGGGTACGTTCGGGCCGGTGTAATTGATGTCCCAAGCGCCGGGTTCCAGGCTGCCTTTTGGCCAGGCCTTCATCAAAACCTGGCCCGAGCAAACCTGGACCTTCACCGTGTACCAAACGGGGTTCGCGGGCGTCCCTTCCTGGACATTGCCCATGTTCGGGGGCGAGTTGAAGGCTACATTGCCCCCGCCAATGTCGTAGGCGATGACGTTACTCGAGGAGCTGTTGCTGCCTTTTTGCCCCGATAGGCGGACCTGGTAAACGGTCGTCACCCCCGCGTTGACGGTGATGTTAAAGTTAAAGACTGCGTCGAAATTATTGCAGTCGTTTGAATCGACCATCATGTCCACGATATAAACGCCGTAAAGGATGGGCGTCATGGAACTGTCCTGGAGGTAAGGGTAGGTGGTGCAGGTCGAGCAGGACTGGGTTTCCTCCAGGTAACCCGGAGTGGCGCTCCAGGCGCAGCCGGTGGAGGACCAGGAGGGGGGGATAATCCCGTTGTCAAAATTCTCAAACTCCTCCAATTGCAAGCCGGTGTTGGTGTAATCCATCACATAAGTAACGGGGGAGCCCGCCGCCACACTGGCCGGGGCGCTCTTGGTAATCACCAGTTCGGGGACTGAAACCCCGACTTCCGCGGCGTTCGAGGTGGTATTGACCTCGGTGCTCGTGGCGCTGGCCGAATTGCTGAATACCTGTCCTGCGGTTGCCGTGGGGCTTAGGGTGGCCAGGAATGAAACGAAGCCCACCTGGGGAGATGCGATATTGCCCAGGTTCCAGGTGATGTTTTGTCCGGAAGCTATTCCGCCGTTATAAACCTGGGAGATGGTGAATTGGGACGGGACGGCATCGGTAATTTGGACGTTATGGACATTGGACGCATTGTAGTTAATGACAAAAAGCACCTCTCCACCGGGATCGGCGGTAGATCCCTGGGCCACCTTATTCAAGGTGATATAAGGTGCCGGAAGGGGAACGGTGAAGGAGATGGCTGCCTGATAGTCCACGTTCACTGTTGGGTTCATATAGGCGCCACCGCTTCCCCTCATGCCCACAATGACGTAATAAGTAAAACCGGGAGTAAGTCCTGGGGGAATCGTAATGTTGGTGCTGTAGTTATTGCTTCCTGAGCTGGCAGGCCCGACATAACAGCCCCCGTTTACGTTACCTGTTTCCGGAGCGCAACCATCCCCTAAAACGACCCATTGATTGGCGGTGCCGGCGGCTTGGAGGGTATTGGTATTGCTGACGACGACGATCGCATCCGGGTTGGTGCCGGAGGCGTTGGGAATAGTGTAGGTCCACGCAATGTTGACGGTTTGACCAGGGGATGGATTGGACGGGGAGATAGCCAGGTTTGTGATGGAGGTGACGTTTTGCTGGGCAAAAGCCAAACCAAGGGTTAAGGCCCAAAATCCAAGAACGAGTTTAAACCGATTTTTACGGGCTTTATTTTTTATGATGGAAAAAGAAATCGTTTTAAACCCCTTTTGAAATTTTAATACGGATTCGGATGGCGCCCTTAAAAATTATACCATCTGCTACTGTTGGATCATCTGGATTCGAGTCCATGCGCGTGAATCCATGAAAGCCCTTTCTTAAACAAAAACAAAAATGTTTAATGTCTTGAGCGGATTGTTCCGGGTTAAACGGCCCCAACTTTTTTGCTATTTCTGGGGAAGTCCTCTAGCGGGCGGTATGGGGTTTTGGGGAGAGGTAGTGTCGGGATTTATCAACAGGTGTTGTTAGTGGAAAAGGTTTCGTTTTTTTTGGCGTCCTGATATGGCAATCCTGGAAATCGGCAAGCTGAGGTAAAACAGCTTGTGCGCCCACGCCATCCTGATGGGAACTGGCGGTGAGTGGTCCGTGCAATCGGCGATTAAAATTGGCAGTTCAAATTTGCTTGGACTTATTCCTTCTTTCCCTATAATGCCGCCATGCTTAACACGCCCTTTCAACTCCGCGACATGTTGGTTCACAAAACAATCCAGACAGTCGGAATGGTGGTCTTTGTGGATTCCAAGCACCAGCGATACCGTGTCTGTATCGACGAGGACATGCCACTGGAAGAGTGGGCTTTCCACGAAGTCGAGTTGTTCCAAAAAAAATCCGCTTCTTAATTTCCGAAATAAGTTCGAAAATTTCCTTTCTTAATGGATGACAGACATTAAAAAATAATTCGGTTCACGTGCCGATAAAAGTCACACGTGAAACTTTTCCTGCAACTTCTTGGCAAATCTAAAACCAAATCTTGATTCCCGGCTAAATTCCAATGCCGATTCGAACTGTGATACATTTATCTTCGAATTCATTTCAAAATAGCAGGGCTTGCCCGATTCTAATGTCGTAATGCGGGTTGAAGATTTTAATTTGGCCGATTGCCGCTTTCTCATGAGAAAGCGTGTAATTTCATCGCAGTTTGTTTCTATCTCAACCTTTAGGTTTTGAATGACTTTTCATCAAACTGCGCCAAAAACCGTTTTTTCACCCTTAAATCAATTTTGGGCGTTCCTGTTTTTGGCCTTTTGTTTGTGCCATATACCCGTCGACGCCGCGACTAATATCCCATCCCAGGCCTGGAGCCGGGACATTAATGCCGGCGGTTATATTGACGGCGCGCCTATCGGCGGCTTCGGCGCAGGGACCCTCTCTTGGACTTTCGCTGGGAATTTTTACCTCGATCGGCTCAATATCGCCAGCAGCACCCAGACCACGGATACAAACTGCCATTTCTATATGTACCAGAAGCTTTCGGGGCAGGCGGCCGTCATGAAGATGCTCAATGCCGCTACCCTGGGATCGGGAGAGGCGACCTACTATTCACTTTTTCCCAAGGCCTGGGTGGACTATTACGGATCGACTTTTCCTCTTGATACCAAGGTCACCCAGTTTTCCCCGATCCTTCCGAACGACTACACCCATTCCACATACCCGGAAGGTGTTTACGAATGGGATGTGACCAACAGCCAGGCTGTCTCCTGTGATTTCGCAGTGATGCTGACCTTCGATAATACTTTCGGGGGAAACAGCGCCTCGGTTACGACTTCCGGCAACGACGTGGGCCTTATCCTCAACCGTTCCGGCAGCAGTGCCACCGCCGCGAACCAGGGCCAGTTCACCCTGGCCGCCCAGGGTGGGGCGGGGGTTTCGGTGACTTACGAGTCCGCTGCATCGGTGGCCGCGCTCCAAACCGCCTTCAACACGGCCGGACTCCTGGCCAATACGGCAGGTGCGAACAACATTGGCGGCGTGGCCTTCAAGGTCAGCCTGGCGCCAGGCCAATCGGTGAAAATCCCCATCATCCTGGCCTGGGACATCCCCCTGGCCCAGCCGGGAACGGGAGCCCTTTGGTACAGGGAATACACCAGGACTTACGGCCGGTCGGGTTTGAATTCAGCCACCATCGCTTTCGACGCCCTTTCCAACTATTCCACCTGGGAAGCCTCACTGGACAGCTGGCAGGCCAGCATCCTGACTGGTTCCTACCCGGACTGGCTCAAGCAGATGCTTTTCAACGAGCTTTACTATTACTTCACCGGTGGAACGCTCTGGGAAGCAGGACAATATGGCTCCACTTCCTACGATCCGGGCCCCGACCTTTTCAGCAGCCTGGAGAGCTATGTCTACCCCTTTTACGGCACCTCGGATGTCCGATTTTACGGTTCCTGGCCCCTGGCCCTGCTCTGGCCCAACGTCGACAAGCAGGAGGTCAAGCAGTTCTGCGACAGCGTGACCACCGGTTCCATGGGGGTGCCCATGCCGGCGGCCATCGGCACCTGCGCCCACGATATCGGCAGCACGAACGACGTGTTTACGGCCTGGAACGACTATACCTACCGGGATTCCACGACCTGGAAGGACCTCAATTCCAAGCTGGTCCTGATGGTTTACCGGGCCTGGGAGCTGGGCGGCAAAACCGACACCACCTTTCTCAACTATTGCTGGCCCGCAGTCCAGACGGCGATGACGAAGGTGCACAGCCAATGCGATGCCAACGGCCTGCCGGCCTCCAACGGCATCGACCAGACCTACGACGACATGGGGCTTTACGGGGACACGGCTTATTGCGGCAGCTTGTTCCTGGCGGCCTGTGAAGCGGCCCAGTCCATGGCCACGGCGGAAGGGAACAGCACCCTGGCCAACACCTACCAGTCCTGGCTGACGACGGGCCAAGCGGGTTTCGCCAACCTATGGAACGGCACCTACTACAACATCGACAACGGCGCCACCGACACCGCCCAAAACCGCATCATGAGCGACCAATTATCCGGGGAATGGTACGCCAAGGCTTTGGGCCTGCCCGGCATCATTTCCGACGCAAATGCCAACAGCGCCTGGCAGAAGATCCACGACAACAACTGGGCCAAGTTCGATTCGGGCGCCCACGGCGTGGTCAACGTCATGACAGCGGCCGGGGCCATCGACACCACCTGGCCCCAAAGCCAGGAAGCCTGGACCGGGGTGGGCTGGGGGGCCGTGGCGGGCATGGTGCAGCAAGGCATGACCACCCAGGCCACCGACGCGGGCTACAGCATCTACAACAGCGTTTGGAACCTGGGCCAGTGGTGGTTCCGGACCCCTGAAGCCTGGCAGACGGGCCTTACCAATATGAGGGCGCCTTACTATATGAGGGCTAACTGCATCTGGGCCGTGAAACACGCCTTTGACATTGCCCCCGCCCCTTGCGGGGCCCTCACCTGTAGCCCCACGCCGACCTCCACCGCCACACCCCTCCAGCCCAGCGCCTGCGCCTCCCCCGTGCTTCGGGTCAATTGCGCCGGAGGCCAATATGTCTCGGGCGGCATCACCTGGGTGGCCGACCAGGCTTATGCCACTGGAAGCTGGGGTTATGTGAGCGGCACGGCAGCGACCTCCATCACCAACACCATCAACGGGACGACCTCTCCCGGGCTTTACCAGACCGAGCGGTATGGAACCCCCCTGGAGTACAAATTCACCGTCCCCAACGGCAATTACGAACTGATCCTGCGGTTCGTGGAGCAGCATTGGACCTCGGCCAATTCCAGGATTTTCAGTGTGGCCGTCAACGGCAATACGGTGATTTCCAACTTGGATATTTATGCCAAGGTGGGGCAGTACTATGCCTATCCCCAGACCTTCGTGGTCCCGGTTGCCACGGGGTTGATTGACATTGTCGGCACGGCCACGGTGGATAACGCGGAAATCACGGGGATCGACATCCTCAATAATACGGCCTGTACGCCTACGGCTACGCCGACCAACCCGTTCACAGCCACCTCAACCCCCAGTCCCACAACCAGCTTGACCCCCACCGCCTCCCCGACCTTGACGGCGACCTACAGCCCCACTTCCAGCCCCAGCCGCACGGCCACTCCAACAGTTCCGAACAGCCCAACCGCCACCCTCACGCCCACTGTTTCCCAAACGCCGACCACGACAGCGAGTGGAACGCCCAGTTCCACCCCTTCCAACAGCCCAACGCCTTCAGCGACCTTCTCTCCGACGGAGACGCCCAGCCGGACCCCAACGGCCTCGGCGACCTCCAGCCCCAGTTTTACCCCCAGTCCAACGGCTTCCTTGACACCCTCAGGAACCCCCTCCGCTACCCCCACGAAGACCGTTTCATCCACCCCAACCAGTACGGGCACCCTGACCCCTGTTCCGACCGCAACGCCAACGGCCACGGCTACTTTGACGCCCAGTTCCACCGTTACTTCCACTCTTACCCTGACGCCGACGGAAACTCCTTCCTTCAGCCCTACGGCCTCGCCGACCGCGAGCCTTACGGGGACTCCCACCTTCAGCCCAACGGCTAGTTTGACGGCCACTCTTACTTTCAGCCCTACAACGACCTCGACTGCCACCCAAACAATGACCCCGACGCCCAGCCCCACGGCGACTTTTACCATGACGGCCACCTCCAGCCCTTCCTTGACACCGGTCTTTACCGCCACGCCAACCGTGACTTCACCGGCGGGTTCCGCGCCGGTTTTGATCGGCCCGCCCTATCCCAACCCCGTTTTGGGTGGGGAATCCGTAAACGTCCCCATTCAGGGGTCCGGAACGGTAACCGTGAATTGGGACGTGTTTACGACCGCCTTCCGAAAAGTCGCCCACGGAAGCTCCATTTTCACGAATGGGGGAACATTCCAATGGGGTTTGACGGACCTTGCCGGCAAACCTGTAGCCTCCGGGCTTTATTACTTAAGGTTGGAGGTTGCAGCGGATTCGGGCACAGTCCATAGAACCCTTAAAATTTTGGTAATCCGATGAGAAAATTTGGGTCGAAAGGATCCGTCCTAAGGATTTTCCTCCTGGCTCTTTTAAGTGGAACCGGGGCTTGGGCCCAAAGTGTCAACGGAACCACCGGCAATTTCTCCTTTCCCCAAAACCGGGACAACCCCTTTGGCTTCCATTCCTCCCTCTACAACAATGCCGACGTCCTGGCGGCCTATAACAAGTGGTACGCGGACTGCGTGACCTCCACTGGAGCGGGAGGGTTTCTGCGCGTGCAGCGTCCGGACGAGCCTGGCTTGAACCACAATTCCACGGTTTCGGAGGGAATCGGTTACGGCATGGTCATCGCCGTTTACATGAACGACCAGAACCTCTTCGACAACCTGTGGAAATACGAACAGCTCCACCTGGATGGGAATGGGCTGATGAACTGGTATATCGACGCCAGCGGCGCCACCGACGGCACGGGGGCGGCCACCGATGGGGACGAGGACATGGCCTGGGGCCTGCTGATGGCGGCCAAACAGTGGGGCGGAAGCGGGAGCCTGGGAACCAGCTACCAAAGCCTGGCAGTCTCGCAGATCAACCGGCTTTATGCTTATATGAGCGCCAATGGAATGATCGCCGACGGCGGGGACGGGTTTACCCCCATCAATCCTTCTTATTTCGCGCCGGCCTATTACCGGGAATTTTCCGCCGCGGCACCGGCCTCTGAAACGGCAGGCTGGCTGACCATCGTCGCCAATTGCTATTCGGTGCTGAATGGCAACCTATCCCAGGGTTACGGCAACGCCTCAAACGGGCTTGATTCGGCTTGGTGCACCAGTGCAGGCGTTTCCACCAATACCAACAGCGCCCCCTGGGATTACCAGTACGACGCCTGCCGCACGCCCTTCCGCATCGTGCAGGACTACCTTTGGTTCGGCAACAGTTCGGCCCAAACCTACGCCACCAAGACCAGCAATTTCTTTTCCGCCATCGGGGCGGTTTCCATCGTGGACGGCTATTTCCTGAACGGCAACCCCGACCCCCAGTCGCCGGTGCTCCCCAACAGCCCCAGCCCGGTCAGCCAATCGGCAGCCTTCGTGGGGCCGGCCGGCTGCGGCGCCATGGTCAGCCATAATTACCAGCAATATATCGACGACACCTACACGGACCTGGTGGGCACCAAACTCCTCCAGGGCGGGTATTACTATGACGAATCCTGGACCGTCATGTCCCTTCTGATGCTTTCGGACAATTTCCTGGATTACAACCTCTATAGCGCCCCCACACCCACGCCTACCCTGTCGTCCTATGCGCCCCAGACGATCCGGGTCAATTGCGGGGGGCCCCAATTCGTGGACAGCCAACCGGCCACCTGGGCCGCGGACCAGCAGTTCACCGCGGGGAGCTGGGGCTATGACGCCACGAACAAGGGGAGCACTTCCACTTATACCTCCACCATTACCGGGACGTCCTTCAACCAACAAACCCTCTACCAGACCGAGAGGTGGGGGAACCCCACCTACCATTTCACGGTTCCCAACGGTTATTACCAGATCCTTTTTAAATTCTGTGAAAACTACGATCCGGATTCCCACGCGGGCGGCCGGGTTTTCAGCGTTACTGCCGCGGGAACCCCCGTCGTATCGAGCCTGGACGTTTATACCGCCGCGGGGGCGGAACATAAGGCTTACGATGTTCCGGTCACTGTGGTGGTAACCACCGGCCAGTTGGACATTGTGTTCAGTTCGACAGCTGATACTTCACAGGTCAACGCCATCCAGGTGATTCGATTAGTAACCCCCCCCACCCCAACGGCAACTATCCCTTGGACGGTTACGCCCACCAATACCCCCAAGGGGGCGACCCTCACCCCGACCGGGTCCCCCACGGCCACTCCGACCTTGCCGTTCACCTTCACCCCCAGTGCCACGAGTTCCCGGACGGCGACCCTGACGCCAACACCCACCGCCAGTTTGACGCCGACTTTGACGGCAACGGCCACCCCTTCCCAAACACCCACGGCATCACCCAGTTTCACGCCCAGCTTGACAGCCACCCTTTCGGCTACAGGAACCCCCAGCTTTACCCCCACGAGAAGCCCGACCGCCACCCTCACCAGCACGGGCACATTGACGCCGGTTCCGACCAGTACTCCCAGCGCAACAACGACCAATAGTCCTACCCAGACGGCCAGTTTTTCACCGACTTCAACGGCCAGCCTTACCCCGACCTTTTCCCCGACTAGGACGGCTTCTTCGACCGCTACATCCTCCGCAACCTTCACGCCGACAGCCAGCTTTACTTCCACCCCGACCCCTACGGCTTCCTTAACGCCCAGCGCCACTCCTTCGGGAACCCCGACGAAAACCACGACTTTCACAATCACGCCTACGGGTACCTTAACCCCGGTTCCGACGGATACCCCGTCAGCCAGCCCCACCCTGACCGCCACCAAGACCTCTACCCCATCGGCCATCTTAACCCCCAGCCGGACCCCGACCTTTTCATCCACTTGGACGGCTTCCCCCACTGCAACCCTTTCCCCCACGGGAACACCGGTGGCCTCGGCCACCTCCACAGTTACGGCGACTGTGACGGTTGCGTCCAATTTTTCGCAGATTGTCTTTCAATTACCTTTTCCAAACCCCTCCTATGGGGCGCCTATTGTCCTTCCGGTGCAGGTCCCCGGCGGTTCAACGGTTGATTGGGACGTCTTTACCATTGCTTTCCGGAAGGTAGCTTCCGGGAGCCTGGGTCCCAATGGCATTGAGTGGAATTTGAAAGACAAGAACGGTGCCGATGTTTCCAGCGGCCTTTACTATTTGAGAGTTGAAGTCAAGAACGGCCAACAAACGGTCCGTAAGGTTTTCCGGATGCTAGTCCTTCGTTGAGACTGATTTAATCCCGATAAAATTGAACGCTTTCCAGGCCTAAAGCCCACCCTTCCGATATAATGGGTCCATGAAAAATTTCCCTTCCTTCCGAAACCGGCCCGTGCGGATCGGGGTGATCGGTTTAGGCCAGATTGCCCTAAAAGCCCATTTACCGGGCTATGCCAAGGCGGCAGGGTGCCAATTGACCGCTGTCCATTCCTTACGGGAAGCCCATGCCAAGGAAGTAGCCACCCAGTACTTGATCCCTCATATATATAAGGATTATCAAAAACTCCTGGAATCGGAGGACGTGGATGCGGTTTCCATTTGCACCCCTAATTTCACCCATGTGCCCATTGCCTTGAAGGCCCTACGGGAAGGGAAGCACGTTCTTTTGGAAAAACCCATGGCCATGGACCGCGCCGGCGCCCTGGATTTGATCAAGGCTGCCAAAAAAGCCAAGCGCATCCTGATGGTGCACCACAATATGCGATTTGATCCGGCGGTACGGACCGCTGAAAAACTGCTGCGAAAGAAGGCCATCGGGGAGGTCCTGGCTTTCCGGGGACATTTGACCCACCGGGGGCCGCAAGCGTGGAGCCCCAAGGCCGATTGGTTTTTCGACAAATCCAGGTCCGGCGGAGGGGCTTTAATGGACCTCGGCCCTCATGTTTTTGACACCCTGGCCTTTCTACTCGGAGAGCCCCTGACCATGGCCGGGGCGGTGGCGACGAGCGGAAAGACAGGCGCCATCCAGCATGGAAGTTTGGCAACCAAAAACGAAATCCATTGTTCCTGCCTCTTACGGACCAAAAGTGGGTCGGTGGGTTCGGCGACCGTGGGTTGGGCCGATACGAGCTACCACAACCGCTACTATTTTTATGGGTCCAAGGGGACCCTTTCCATCAATTTGGTCAAGGGCGACCCCATCACGATGGAATTGAGGAGCCAGGAAGGCCGCATGAATCCCGACTTGGATAAAGACAGTTTTTCACCCACCCTTTATGAACATTTCATTGACTGTATCCAACACGGCAAAACCCCCTGGGTTTCGGGCGAGGAAGGGTTGAAAAGCGTTGAACTCATCGAGGCGGGATACCGCCTGATCCGGCGCCCCGCCGTGACGGTCATTTGAACCACCGCCCCTCCGGTCCCCCAAAAGGTTCGAGGAAAAGGGGCTTCCGGTTCCGTTTTAGTTTCCGTGTCGCTGTTCTAACGGCGGTTCTGTGGTTTGGGGGCCCCACGGCCACGCCCTTAAGGGCGCTTTCCGGTGATCCGGACCAACTGGCGGCCGAAAAAAACCAGACCGATATTTTCGATGAAGCCGATTCCATCTTCCAGGAAGTGTCCCGTCTTCGGGGCGAACCGATCAAGGAGCCGGTGGCCAAGAAGTTTGAAAACCAGGCCTTCTTCCGGGCTTACTACCAACGCCTTTTGGAAGAACAATATCCTCCCCCCAAAAAGAAGGACATTGAAACGGCCTACGTCTTTTTTGGCTTTTTGCCCAGGGGGAGCGACCTGATTCAAAACTACCTGGATTCCTTCATGAAAGTTGTACAGGGGCTCTACGATCCCAAAACCAAGACCCTCTATATCGCCGACTGGATCCAGAGCGGGAACCAGGAGGAAACACTGGCCCATGAACTGACCCACGCCCTCCAGGACCAATATTTCGGACTGCAGGCCTATTTGGACAGGGGCTCGAAGCTTTCCCTGGACGAGCAGTTCGCCCGCGCCGGCGTGATGGAAGGGGAGGCGGTTGCCATTTCGTTAAATTATTCCCTGGAAGACAGGAATACGGATTTCACCCGCTTGGTGAACATCGCCGATTGGGTAAGGCTCTCCAACCTGCTGCAAGTGGAGGGGAAAAGGGCCGTGGGGAAAAAGGCGGCCCTTAACGAAGTCATTAGTTTCCCCTATGTTTACGGCGCGGCCTTTCTCCAGAAATATGTAAGGGCCTACGGGTGGCCGGGAATGGCCTATCTTTTCCGCGATCCCCCCACTTCCACCCATCAACTGATGCATCCCGAAAGCTTTTTCCCCAGGCGGCAGAACCCCGTCCGGGTCCGGGTGGAAGACCTTTCAAAAACGGTATTGGAGGGTTATGACGGAGTTTGGGATGACACCATGGGGGAATACGGCCTCTTAACCCTTTTGAGCCAATACTTGCCGGAAGAGGATGCCCGAAACGCGGTCAAGGGATGGCGGGGGGACCGCGTGCAAGTTTATGAGGAAAAAACCTCCCACCGGCTCCTGGCCCTCGGTTATGTGATCTTCGACAGCGAATCATCGGCCGACCAGTTTTTCAGGAATTACCGGGAATTCCTAAACACGAAATACGCTGTCGACAGTTTCCTCCGGTCCGACGACACCATCCATTGGATGTCCTTGAAGAATTCCGATGCCGAAGCCTATGTGGAACGCTTCGGACGGCGCGCCGTATTTGTGGAGGGGACCCCTTCCAGCTTGACCGCCAGGGTGCGTGGGGCCTTGTGGAATGTGGAGCAGGTCAAGAAACCGTGAGCAATATTGAGATGAGTCGTTGCGGCTCATCCCGGAACCAAGAGGGAAATAGCCCTTGTGACGAACCTTGACACCCAGGAGTACGCTACCTAGACTTACACTGTTCTTCAATAAATGGGCCCGCGCCCGCATTGAGAACTGTGTCACCCTCATTTCCTTTGTTGGGTTTTGCCTGCATTTTGAATACGTCAATGAGGGTAGCTGGAATTCGAAATAGTTCTTTTGGAGGATGACATGGGTACTGCTCTTCATACGACCGACGCAAATTTCAAGAAAGATGTGCTGGATTCCAATGTCCCGGTTTTGGTGGACTTTTGGGCCGAATGGTGCGGCCCCTGCCGCATGGTGGCTCCGGTTTTGGACGAATTGGCCAAGGAATACGACGGCAAGATCAAGGTGGCCAAAGTGAATGTGGATGAAAACCAACAGGTTTCCATGGATTTTCATATCCGCAGCATTCCCACCCTGTTGTTCTTCAAGAACGGCAACATGGTGAAACAACTGATTGGCGCCCATCCCAAGGCCAAATTAGTCAGTGAAATCCAAGAAGTTATAGGAAACTAATTCCCGGGCTCTGCCGTACATACCGGCAAGGGCCCCGTGTCAGCCTGAAGCCGCCGGTGGGAGATGTTGTCGCCGCCTGCATGAAAGAGGAATTCCGTGAATAAAATATTATTTGGGGGCTTTTTAGCAATCTTTCTAACCATTTGCTTTTCGGTTGGCGCCTGTTCCAAAGCCAATAGCAATTCTGCGGAATCTTCCAACCCCGACGTTCCGGCCGTGACGGAAGGCTCCTTCCAAAAGGAAGTGGTCGAATCCGACAAACCCGTATTGGTCGATTTTTGGGCCACCTGGTGCGGTCCCTGCCGTATGTACGGACCCATCGTGGACAAGGTGGCTGAGGAATATAAGGGACGGTTGAAGGTCGTGAGGATTGACGTCGACCAAAATCCGAACCTTTCCAGGAACTACCAAATCCAGGCCATCCCGGCCTCCTTCATCATGCAAAAAGGCAAAGTAGTTAAAAATTGGGTCGGCCTCGTCTCGGAGGAAGACCTCAAGCAACAGATCGACCAGGTTCTGGCCGCCTCCCTTTCCCATTCCTGAGATAATTTTTAAACCGGATTTCCAAGGTTCTTCCCGCCTCAAAAAGCCCGTTGGGGCAAGAATTCGTTGACAGTTTTTCGCCGGTTTCCTTATACTGCCCCGGTTTTCGTGACCCTCGTTCCTTGGCAGGCATGGAGCCTCCCTAGTGAACCGGGCAACCCCTCTCTTTGAAAGGTCTTCAGTGTCTTTCCAAAAGTGGATGGCTCTCACTGTCATCATCATGGCCGGCGCCGCTTTCTATGCCGTTTTCCTGAACATCACCAAGGATGAACAGGACGAGTGGCTGAAAACCCACAAAGAAAAAAAGATTACCTCCCTCAAACTGGGCCTGGATATCCAGGGCGGATTGCAGATGAACATGGAAGTCGACCAGGACAAGATGGCCGGTAAGACCCCCCAGGAAATCTCCGATTCAGCCGACCGGGCCCTGGAAATCCTCAGGAACCGGGTGGACGGCCTGGGTGTCACCGAACCGGTCCTGGAACGGGAAGGGGTTTCGGGCATCGTGATCCAGCTCCCCGGCCTAACCGATATTAAAAGGGCCCGGGACATACTCCTTTCCACCGCCCAGCTCCAATTCCGCCTGGTTTCGGACCGCTACCGCATTTCGGACTACCTGGGAAAAGACGGCAAGGTGGACAATGCCAAACTGCCTTCCGGTATTACTTATCTGGCCGGCAAGGAAGACAGCGGTTATTTGTGTGAAAAAATCCTCTTAACGGGTGAAAGCCTCACCGACGCCCATGTGGAAACGGACCCGGTTGGCCGTCCCTATATTTCGTTCAAATTCAACCCTGAAGGCGGCAAGCAATTTGGCATCATTACCGGGGACAATGTTGGTCGGTTATTGGCCATCGTTTTGGACGATCGGGTTTATTCGGCGCCGAGAATCCAAACCCGTATTCCGGGAGGGTCGGGACAAATTACCGGCAGCTTTACGGACCAAGACGCCGCGGATTTGGCCCTCATCTTGAGGGCGGGGGCCCTGCCGGCTCCCTTGAAGGTCACCAGCCAGTTTGTGGTCGGCCCCACTTTGGGGGCTGATTCGGTCAAGAGGGGGACCATGGCCGCCCTTTACGGCCTTGTCCTGGTACTCTTATTCATGGGCCTTTACTACCGTTGGTCCGGGTGGATTGCCAACGCGGGTCTTTTAATGAACATGATTTATTTGATGGGCCTTCTGGCGGCCCTCAAGGTCACCATCACCCTTCCGGGTATCGCGGGTATTATCCTCACGCTCGGCCTGTCGGTGGACTCGAACGTCCTGATTTTCGAGCGGATCCGGGAAGAAATGCGGGCGGGGAAGACCGTCCGGGCGGCCATTGATTCGGGATACAAACGGGCCTTGGAGGCCATTATCGACACCCACGTCACCACCCTTATCTCGGCGGCTTTCCTGTTCCAATTCGGCACGGGCCCGGTCAAGGGCTTTGCGGTGAACTTGAGCTTGGGTGTGGCCTTGAGCTTGTTCACGGCCGTCGTCATCACCAAGATGATCTTCGACGCGCGGAAGGAATACCAGGGTCTGAGCATCTGACCCATGTCGCTTTGAAAGGCAATTATGTTCCAGTGGTTTAATGAGCCTAAAATCAACTTCATGGCCCCGCGCCGGTTTTTCCTGGCCCTTTCCACACTTGGCTGCCTGGCGGGGGTCTATGCCTGCGTGCTCTTGTGGCAGGGAAAGGCCAACTTGGGTACGGATTTCGGGGCAGGAGCCCTTTTGCGGCTTTCCTCGGAAAAGAGCGTTCAAATCGACCAAGTCCGCCAAACCTTGAAAGGCGAAGGCTATCCTGACGCCCAAATCCAGGAAGTTTCGGATGAGACTACCAAGGGTTCCAGCTTTATCATCAAGCTAAAATACGACCAAAAAAATGCGGTGGGCAGCCTGGGGGATGAAGTCGTGGGGGTGTTCAACAAAACCTTTTCCGACGCCCATTTTACGCTGCAAGGAAGCGACGAAGTGGGGCCGGCCGTTTCCGAAAAACTGCGCAACGACGCCTTCAAGGCCTTTTTCCTCTCCATGTTGGGAATCCTTATTTATATCGTGTGGAGGTTCAAAAGGTTCGAGTTTGGCGTGGCGGCGGTCATTACCACCATCCATGACGTTTTAGTGATCCTGGGTATCGTGGTTTTAACCCACCGGGAGTTCAATCTTCTCCAGGTGACGGCCCTCCTCACTTTGGCCGGTTATTCCCTGAACGACACGGTGGTCACTTTCGACCGTATCCGCGAAAACATGAAATTCCTGGTGAAAGACCAGACCTTTCTTCAACTCGTGAACCTGAGTGTGAATGAAACCCTGAGCCGGACCATTAATACCAGCGGTACGGTTTTCCTGACCCTGTTGCCCCTTTGCATCATGGGCGGGGATACGCTCAAGGATTTCGCCTTCACCTTGCTTTTGGGCGTGGTGGTCGGGACTTATTCTTCCATCTTCGTAGCCAGCCCGATTTTGGTGGAATGGGACCTGATTTCCCGTCCCAAGCCGGTCCCTTCCCCAACGGGTTCAAAGTAAGCCACCCGTTTCCGCGCTTTTCAACGCCAGCCGCCTTCTTTAGGATGGTTCAAGCCCATGGACTTCTCTCAGAGGCTCCATCAAGTTAAAGTCCGGATGGCTGAAGCGGCGGTCCGGGCCAAGCGCCAACCAGAAGAAATCACCCTTTTGGCCGTGACGAAAACCTTCCCGGTTGAAACCATCCGGCAAGCCTACGAGGCCGGGTTAAGGGATTTTGGCGAAAACCGGGTCCAAGAAGCTTTGGGTAAAATCAGCGACCTGCCTTCCGATATTCGCTGGCACCTTATCGGCCAGCTTCAAACCAACAAGATCAATAAAATCGTCGGAAAATTCATCCTGGTCCACTCGGTGGATTCCCAGCACTTAGCAGAAGCCTTATCGGACAGGGTCGGACAAAGGGGTCAGGACATTCTTTTGGAAGTGAATACATCGGGTGAAGCCAGTAAAAGCGGAGTGAAGCCTGAGGAAACAATGGCCATTGCGGAAAAGATCAATGGGTTGCCTCACTTAAGATTAACGGGCCTGATGACGGTGGGACCTTTGACGGAGGAGGCATCTAAACAAAGGGAAGCTTTTAAGAAGTTGAAGGGATTGTTTGATAAAATCCGTGTTAAAAATTGGGCGGGTCCGGCTTTCTCTAACCTTTCCATGGGCATGAGTTCGGATTTTGAAACAGCCATCGAGGAAGGTTCGACCCTCGTCCGGGTGGGTACGGCTCTCTTTGGCGCCCGGTAATAATAAGGTTTTGTAAATCATTTGCGGGAATTACAATAAGCTGGTTTCGCGAGCGAAAGGAAACCCATGAAAGTCCGGAAAAAAACGGTCGTGTTTGGCATTGGAGCCATGGGGAGCGCCCTGGTGAAGGGATGGATTGCCTCGAAGATGGTTCCCCCCTCCTTGATCACGGCGTTGGACTTGGACGCTGCCAAGCTTAAAAAAATGGCCTCCCAATTGAAAGTCAAGGCCGCCACGGATGCGGAGAAAGCCCTGAAGGGTGCCGGCCTTATTCTCCTGGCGGTGAAGCCCCAACAAATAAGAGAACTTCTCAGCCAAAAGGGCAGTGAATTTCCCAAAAGAGCCTTGGTTGTTTCCATAGCGGCAGGGGTTTCCACTGAACAAATTGAAAAGGGGTTGCCCCAAGGCTGCCCTGTTGTCCGGGTTATGCCCAATACACCCGCGTTGTTAGGCGCCGGAATGGCGGCGGTCGCCGGTGGAAAAAGGGCTAAAAGGTCACATATTAAATTAGTGCTGGACCTCTTTTCTGCCGTTGGCCGTGCTATCCAAGTGACGGAAGACCAGATGGATATGGTGACGGCCGTATCGGGAAGCGGTCCCGCCTATATCTTTCATATGGTTGAAGCCATGACCGAGGCTGGTGTCAAAGGGGGGCTCTCTTCCGAGGTGGCCCATCTTTTGGTGGCCCAAACGGTTTTTGGGGCGGCTCGGATGGTCCTTGAGGCCGGAAGAACCCCGGAGGAATTGCGCATTCAGGTGACCTCACCGGGCGGAACTACCCAGGCGGCCCTTGCCAAGATGGGGGAAAAGGGATTTAAAGAAACGATTCATGCGGCCATTGAGGCCGCCGCCCAACGAGGCGCGGAACTCCGCCAGATGTCGAGTTAGGGGCACGGATGGCTTATTTGATCTCCAATTTGGCTTACCTTCTGACACTCATTTGCGGGCTGGGCGCTTTTTTACTCGTGTTGGAATGGCTGGTTCACACTCTTCCGGGAGCTTGGCTTAACCCGGTGCGAAAAGGCCTATTCGAGATATCCTTTCCACTCCTTAAGTGGAGTGACCGTTTCTTTTCTTTTCGACTGGATTCCTTCAACGCCCGTGGGCTTCTAACGGCTATTTTCCTTTTAGCCGTCGGCTTTTGCGGGGTTCCCTGGCTGGTGATCCTCAGTTATTCCATGAGGAGTTGACCCGGATTGGAAAGGGCGACGATTGATAGCGAAGATGGATGCTTGCTTTCGCTGAAAGTGATTCCCAAATCCTCCCGAAACCATATCGTAAGCGTTGAGCAAGGGGTCGTGAAACTCAAGTTACAGGCCCCGCCGTTCGAGGGAGTGGCCAATGAAGCGGTTTTGTGGTTCCTGTCCAAGAGTTTGAAAAGGCCCAAGAGTTCCTTGACGTTGGTAACGGGGCACCATTCGCGTTATAAGCAAGTAAAGATCCAGGGAATGAAGTCCGGTGATGTGCTGGAAATTCTCAATTCGATTGTAAAGGGGAATGAAAATGGCCGAACTGTTTGACCAAATCCAGGAGTCCGTAAGCGAAATCAGGAAGAACTTCTCCGCCACCCCCAAGGTCGGTATTATCCTTGGGACTGGTTTGGGCGCTTTGGCCCAAGAGATCAAGGAACCCAAGGTCATCCCTTACGGCAGGATCCCCCATTTTCCACTCTCCACGGTGGAATCCCACGCCGGGGAACTGGTTTTTGGAAAGCTGGGCAATACCCCGGTGGTGGCCATGAAGGGCCGGTTCCACCGATATGAAGGCTATAGCCTCCAACAAGTGACTTTCCCGGTCCGTGTGATGAAGGCGTTGGGCATTAAGTATCTTTTGGTTTCCAACGCTTGCGGGGGAATGAACCGCGCCTACAACCCTGGTGACTTGATGATCATTGAAGACCATGTGAATCTGATGGGTGACAATCCTTTGATCGGCAAGAATGACGACCGTTTGGGCCCCCGCTGGCCGGATATGATCGAACCTTATTCCAAGGAGCTTATTCAACTGGCCGAGAAGATCGCCTGGGAAAAACGGATCTCCGTTCGGAAGGGCGTTTACGTGGCGGTGACCGGGCCGAACCTTGAAACCCGTGCCGAATACCGCTGGCTGGCCAATTTTGCGGACGTGGTGGGCATGTCGACGGTGCCCGAGGTTATCGTGGCCGTCCACTCCGGGTTGAAAGTGCTTGGTATTTCGGTGGTGACGGATAAATGCGTGGCCGACACGTTGGAGCCGGCTGATATCCAAAAGATCATCAAACACGCCCAGGAAGCCGAACCAAAATTGACGGTTTTAATGAGGGAAGTAGCCAGTCAACTGGAGAGCCAATAGCCATGGCCACCGCTTTAAGGCCTATTCGCTGGAAAAAGGACGCCCTTTATCTTTTGGAACAGCGCTTGTTACCCTTTCGGGAAACCTGGGTGAAGTGCGATACGGTGGAAAAGGTGGCGCGCGCCATCGAGGACATGACGGTTCGGGGAGCCCCCGCCATCGGCATTACGGCGGCCTATGGCGTTGCTTTAGCCGCCTTTCGCTCCAAATCCAAGTCGCCTGCGGGCTTTAAAAAGGAGATCGAAAAAGCCATCGCCCGCTTGAGAAAGACCCGGCCCACCGCGGTCAACCTCTTTTGGGCCCTGGACCGCATGCAACGGCAGTTGAAAAAAATGAAAGGCGCCTCCTCATCTGACCAAGCCTATTGGCTGGAAAGGGAAGCGGTTGAAATCCACAAAGAGGATGAGGCCCTTTGCGGCCTTTTGGGCAAATATGGGGCCCGGTTGCTGGCGGGTTGCCGGAACGTGTTAACCCACTGTAATACCGGCGCCTTGGCGACCGGTGGGGATGGGACAGCCCTTTCTGCCATTACGACGGCCGCCAAGAAAAACCGAAAGCTTCATGTTTGGGTTGATGAAACCCGCCCCTATTTACAAGGAGCCCGGCTTACGGCCTATGAAGTGGCCCATGCCCGGATACCATTTCACCTGATTACGGACAATATGTCCGCTTCCTTGATGAAACAGGGCAAAGTGGATGCCATTATTGTGGGGGCCGACCGGATTGTGGCCAACGGGGATACGGCTAATAAGATCGGGACCTATGCCCTGGCCGTCATGGCCAAGGCCCATGGCATCCCCTTTTATGTTTCGGCGCCTACTACGACGCTGGATCTCACCAAGCGGACAGGCAAGGAGATCGTCATCGAACAGCGGAATCCACGTGAAGTGACCCATCCACAAGGCTATCCCATTGCAAAAGAAGATTACCCCGTTTACAACCCTGCTTTTGACGTGACCCCCGGAGAACTGATTACGGCCATTGTTTTGGAAACGGGCACTTGCAGGCCCCCTTATACAAAGTCCCTTAAAAAGGCCTTGGCCAATAGCAAGGTTGTTTCATGAGCGGGGATGCGCCGAGCGAAAGTCCCTTCGCCGACGACCGGTATTGCCTCTGCTGCGGTGAGAAGAACCCCCTTGGGTTCAAAATGCAGTTCCGCTATGAGGGCGAAAAGCTTTTATCCGAAACTCTTGTTCCGAAGGAGTATCAGGGTTTTGCCGATGTGGTGCACGGCGGGATACTGGGGACCCTTTTGGACGAGTTGATGGTCAACCTCTACTGGTTGAAAGGCGAGAAAGCCGTTACGGCGGAATACCAGGTGCGGCTCAAAGCTCCCTGCCCCGTGAACCGCAAGGTCCTGTTGTCGGCCTGGCATTTGGAAACCAAACGCAACATTTTTTTGACCGCCGCCCAGGCTGAACTGGAAGACGGCACGGTGGTGGCCGAGGCCACCGCCAAATGCGTCAAAATCAAACAATGAAGGATTGCGGGAAGCCTGTTTCCTGTTAAACTGGTGCTGGTTTGAGGCCGTCATCACCGGCCAATTCATTTCCTGGAGGCTTTTGGATGCCCAGCGGTAAAAAACGCCACCGTCAAAAGATGAAGACCCATAAGCGCAAGAAGCACCGCAAAAAGATGCGGGCTTTGCTGCGCCGCCAGGGCCGGCTCTAAATTCATTTGGCGTTGGTGAGCCCTTCACCCAAACCGTCTGAAGGTCAATTGGTCAAGTGGCTCGCCCTCGGCGGGATTGCCGCGGGACTGCTTTTGGCTGGAAGCGGGGTTTGCATCCGCCAGTTGTCGGATGTCCCTTCCTACTGGTTGGTAACCTCCTCCGTCGCCGCCTTCGCCTGGCTTTTCCTGCTCAACCGCCTTCACGTTTTTTCCAAACCCCAGCGTCTCCTGTTTCTTTTAGGGACGGTAGTCGGGCTTAACTTGTTGGCCCAAAGTACGGGGGGCGAACAATCCCCCCTTATTTTCAGCCTTTTCCTTCTAATGGGGACTGCGGCTTGGGAAGGGGAAGCCAAGTATGGCTACCTCGTCGCAATCCTTTTCAGCGGTCTGGAGGCCTTTTACCTGCGGAAGGAAGATGCCCCCCAAGGATTGACCCTTTATCTGCGCTGGGCAGCCTATTTGGTTTCGGCGGCTTTTCTGGCCCGGGTTGTCAAAACCCGCCGGGAAAAGGAACAGCTTAATTCCCGGTTGGAATCGCTCAAAAACGACGCGGACCAGCTGGCTTCCGAGGCTGAGCCTTCCTCATTCAACGTTCCCAAAGACCGGCTTTTAATGGAAGAAGGCCGCCTTTCTGCGCGTGTCGGAACAGTTATGGAGTTGGAAGAGGTCTTGGCCTGCCAGTTGGCCCTTTTCCAGAAATCACTTTCCCTCAACACCGCCGTTTTTTTCCTTTTGACCTCTGTTGAAGAAAAAAAAGTCCTTCGATTAAGGGCTTCCTCCAGTTTTTCCAAGGACATTGCCTCCGATATAACGCTCCTACCCGGGGAAACCCTGATTGGGTTGGCTGCTAAAGAAGGACGCCGTGTGTTATTAAATGATATCGCTCCCGAAAGCGCCAAGGCCCTTCCTTATTACTTAAAACCCAATCTTGTGGGGTCCTTTTTGGCTCAACCGATTCTTTTGAAACCGAATGCATCTGAAGAAGTGACAGGTGAGGAAAAAGAGTTGGTGGGGGTTTTGGTGCTCGACCATGGCAAGCCGGACTACTTCCAGGAAAGGGAACTGGCGCTGGCCGAACAATTTTCGGAGATGTTGGGGGATACGATCCAAAATACCAGGATCCTTCATTTTTCCAGGACTAAGACCCGTAATCTTCACGCCCTTTATGAAGTTTCCAATTCCTTTTCCACATTACTTGATTTGGATCAAATTTTGAAAACAGCCTTGAACACCGCAAGGGAAATATCCCCTTGTAATTCAGCTTATGTGGCTTTGCCAGAGGGGGATGGACGGCGACTCCGTGTGCGGGCTTGGTGGGGACACGTTAAGGCGGAGCAACCCACTTACTTGGAGGATGAACTGGCGTCTTGGATTTCAGAAAATAAAAGGCCGATCCGCTATACAAGGGGTCAGAAAGAAAAGAGCCTCATATCTTTTTCCAAACGTGAGGGAATGTTGGGCTCGACCCAATCTTTCTTAATGGTTCCTTTATTGGCCGGGGAAGACATTCTTGGGGTCATCCGCTTGAACAGCCAAAAGTCCGACGCCTATCAAGCTTATGACCAGGACGTTTTAACCACCCTTGCAAACCAAACCGCAATGGCTTTGAAAAATACCATCAATGTTTTACAAATCCAAGAAATGGCCATTCGGGACGGTCTGACGGGCGCTTTTAACCACCGTTATTTTCAGGAGAGACTGGCTGAAGAAATCGTAAAAGCAGAAAGATACAATAAGGACCTGAGTTTGGCTCTTTTGGATGTGGACCATTTTAAAAAATTCAACGACAGCTATGGCCACCAAGAAGGCGACAAGGTTTTGCGAGTCGTTTCGGAAGTGATCCAGGGTACCGTTCGAAAGGTGGACACGGTGGCGCGGTACGGGGGAGAGGAATTCGCCGTCATCCTTCCTGAATCGGACGGGAATGCGGGTAAGGAGTTGGCCGAGAGAATAAGAAAAAACGTCGAAAGCTATTTGTTTGAAAACGACGGTAAAACACCCTACCGGGTAACGGTTTCAATAGGTGTTGCTTCCTATCCCTTTGACTCCCGCGAACAGAAAGGTTTAATTCAATCCGCTGACCAAGCCCTTTACGAGGCAAAAAAAGCCGGAAGGAACCGAGTCAACCGGTTTTCATCCGGCGGGGGACCACAAAAATCCCAATAAATCCCCTGGACTTTGCTATGGACGCAATATATTGTGGGGTCCGGTTTTAGGCCACAAAAAAATGTGGTGGTTTTGAAAAAAATCACCTTCAACCTCCCGCAAATCATTTATTCCTTTTAAACCCTCAGCGCCTTCTTAACAATACCGCTATCACTGCGTTTAGCACGGTATTGTCAACCTCTTTAAAGGGCGCCGCATGATTTTAACGATCAAGGAAATGGCGACTCGTCTTGGAGTCCATGAGCAAACCCTCCGCAATTGGGAACGCCTGGGATTACTAAAGATCTCCCGCATCGGCGGCAACCGCACCCGAATCTATAGCGAAAAAGACCTTTTACTTTGTAAAAAAATCGCCGGGTTTTCCGGCCAGGGGATCAACCTGCGGGGAATCAAGATGTTGCTTGCCCGTGAAAAAAACGATAAGCCTAAGTTGGCAATGACAAACCACCGACACTAACCGGTTTCAAAATCCGAATGAGGGGGGTCTGAAAACGATTGGGAAATGAAGGGTTTTGACTTGGTTAGTCCTTGACAGTGAAAAAAGCTTTGTCATAATGACACTAATTTTTCGCCGCTGACGGAAATCCGAGCCCTAGTTTCTTCAACGTCGCATCCAAGTTTCATTTGTGAAAAAATCATTCGCCTATTTTGCTTTCGCTTGGGATAAATGCCGCCATTTTGAGGAGAACTCGTGGTCAATCCAGTCGCCCCTATTGATCCCTTGATGGTCTTACAGAAGAGCCTGGATGCCCTGGCGGTCCAGCATGAAGCGGTTGCCAACAACTTAGCCAATATTGACACGCCCAACTTCAAACGCTCGGTTGTTTCCTTCCAAGACAAGCTGAAAAGCGCCTTGGAAGTCAACCCCCCTTCTCCACTTTGGCGAACACATCCAATGCATCTTCCCCTTCCCCAAACGGTTTCATTGAATGATTTCAAGCCGGATGTCCGCACCATTACGGAAACCATCGGAAGGAATGACGGCAACAATGTGGATCTTGAGATGGAGTCGGGTGTCTTGGCGGAGAACAACCTTCTTTATAACAGCCTTGCGGATGTGACAGGCCGTTACATGGCCCTGCTGAAGCATTCCATTTCGGAAGGAAGGCAATAATCCATGGGGGCTCTTTCAGGCGTATTTGCACCTTTTGCAATTTCGGCTTCCGCCTTAACGGCGGAACGGCTGCGCATGGACGTGATTTCTAACAACATCGCCAATGCCAATACCACCCGGACAATGGAGGGCGGGCCCTACGTTCGCCAGCGTGTCGTTTTTGCCCCCCGGTTCGATCCCACACCCGCTTTTGCCCCCCTACAGGCCATGATGACCCCGGAAGGGCTGCCGGTCGGGGTAAGGGCAGTGGGGATTGAAAAGGACCCAAGCCCCCCCAAGATGGTTTATGACCCGGGACATCCGGATGCTAACGCTGAAGGTTATGTGGCTTATCCCAATGTCAACACCGTGAATGAAATGGTGGATATGATATCCGCCACCCGGGCTTACGAAGCGAACATCACGGCTTTCAATGCCACCAAGTCCATGGCTTTGCAGGCGCTTACGATTGGGAAATAATTTAGGCTTTTTTTCAAAAAACGATTGAAGGCAGACAGATGCAAATTCAACCCATTCAAATGCCTGTTTCCCTGACGCAAGGGCCCATTGTTCCGATTCAACCGATTTCGGTGGATGTCGCTCAAAACGCGGCGGAAGTATCGCTGTCCAGCTTCAAGGACCTCCTGAAAAAGGCAGTAGGGGACCTGAATTCCAGTCAGATTGGCGCCAATGATGCCATTCAAAACCTTGCCACCGGCGGCGAAGACAACCTGCACGATGTCATCATTGCCATGGAAAAGGCCAATATGACTTTGCAATACGCCATTCAAATTAGAAACAAGGTTCTGGAAGCTTATCAGTCCGTCATTCAAATGCAGATTTAGGAATTGTGGGCGTTAGGGTAGGGCTTTGATCCCGTTACATCCGAGGAAAGAGTGAACAACTTTTTTCAACAATTGATCCAGCAATTCAAGGAAGTTTGGGGCCGTTTCACCCGGACCCAGAAAATACTGCTGATTGCCATTCCTGCGGCCCTTTTCCTGGGCCTGATGGTTTTCATCATCACCTCATCCCAATCCAAATACGAAGTTCTTTATTCGCGACTGGAGGAAAGGGACGCGGCGGAGGTCACGACCGAACTCAAGAAGGAAAACATTCCCTATCAAGTTCGGGGCCGGGACAACCTCATTATGGTTTTGGTTCCTACAGATAAGGTTTATGACACCCGTTTGTCCCTGGCGGGCCTGGGTCTTCCCCGGGGCACCGGGGTTGGCTACGAAATCTTTGACCAACCCAAGTGGGGTTCCACCGATTTCACCCAGAAAGTGAACTATAAGAGGGCCTTAGAAGGGGAGCTCCAGCGCACGATCGGAAGCCTGCAAGAGATCCAAACGGCGCGAGTTTCGATCGTCATGCCTGAACCGGAGCTTTTCACTGAAAAGGAAAAGCCGACGACGGCTTCCGTTGTTTTGGACTTGAGGCCGGACGCCTCGCTTAAAAAAGAACAAGTCCGCGGTATCGTCCATTTGGTCTCGGCCAGCGTGGAAGGATTGAAACCCGAAAACGTTAATGTGATCGACAGCAAGGGGAATATCCTCTCCGCTTTCATCCAGGAAGAACAACAAGAAAACAACCCGGATAATCCCGATGCCAGCACCCTGACCCAACAGGCCAAACTGGCCCTCCATCAAATGGAGGTCCAGCAGAGTTATGAGAAGGACTTGGAAACCAAGATCACGGCCATGTTGAGCAAGGTATTGGAAGGCAACAGCCATTTCTCGGTGAAAGTTTCCGCCGAACTGAATTTCGATAAGACGGAAAGCGATTCGGAAATCTTCGAGCCTGTGGTGGACGGGCAAGGAATCGCCCGATCCCAACAGACCGAAAGGGAGCAATATGTCGGGGACGGCGGATTTCCGGCCTCGGTGGTGGGTGGCGTTCCTGGAACGGACTCGAACATACCGGGTTACCAAGCGGTGGCCGGGAACAATGCCCAATATTCCAAAGAAAAAACCATGACGAACTATGAAATCAACCGCACGGTGAAGCATGCGGTAGTGGCTCCTGGCACGCCGAAGAGGGTTTCGGTGGGCGTGTTTGTCGACAATCTCCAGCCCCAGCAAGTCGAGGCCATTAAGGCTGTGGTGACGGCGGCGGCAGGATTGGATTTAAACCGAGGTGATCAGGTGGACGTGGAAAACATGCCCTTTGATAACACCCGGGCTTTGGCGACTTTAAAGCAGGAGGCCAAAATGGAACAGTGGGATATGAACAAAACCATCCTTTGGATGGGAGTCCTGGTCTTGTTAGCCTTCGGGGTCTTGCTCTTCCTCCGGTCCCTTTTAAAGCCGAAGAAGGAAAAACAATACGTTGAAACGCTCGAGGAAGCTCCAGAAGAGCCGGTCATGATGCCGCAGGTGGAAGACATCATCACGACCGACGTGACGGCGGAGGACTTGGCGCGGGCTGAAGCGGCTCGGGAAGCCAAGAAGCGCGAAGCGGTGCGTAAGGAAGTCTTCGATATGGCGAACAAGAATCCCGAGAATATCGCTCAAATCATAAAGAAATGGCTCTCTGAGGAGTAAGTTTCATGGCGGAAGGCAAAAAGAAAGCTGCGTTAACGGGTGAACAGAAAGCCGCGGCCCTCCTTATTTCCCTGGGGCCGGACCTGGCGTCCAAGATCTACCAGCACCTGAAAGAGGAGACCGTCGAACAGGTCACCCTTCAGATTGCCAATTTAAGGAAGATCACCCCCGACGAAAAAGACGCGGTGATGCAAGAAGTGCTCAACATCGCCGCGGCGCAGGAGTATATCTCCCAGGGTGGCGTGGAGTACGCCCACGAGATCCTGGAAAAGGCCCTAGGCGCCAACAAGGCCATGGAGATCATCAATCGCCTGCAGGGTTCCCTGCAGATGACGCCTTTCGACTACATCAAACGTACCGATCCCCAGCAATTGTTGAACTTTATCCAATCCGAACATCCCCAGACCATCGCCCTCATCCTGGCCCACTTGACGCCGGACCACGCGGCCACCATCCTGGGTGCTTTGCCGACGGATATCCAGGTCGATGTGGCGACCCGCATCGCCATTTTGGACCGCGCTGCACCCGACGTGGTCATGGAAATCGAAAGGGTTCTGGAGCGCCGTATTTCCTCCATCTTCACCCAGGAATTCACGGCCGCTGGCGGTGTCCGGTCTTTGGCCGAGGTCCTCAACCGGGCCGACCGTTCTACGGAAAAGGCCATCATGGAGAAACTGGAAGAGGTCAACCCCGAGTTGGCCGAGGAAGTCAAGCGCCTCATGTTTGTCTTCGACGACCTGGTGGCCCTGGACAACCGCACCATACAGCAGATTTTAAGGGAAGTGGATGCCAAGGATTTGGCATTGGCCTTGAAGGGCGCGAAGGAAGAAGTCAAGGAACACCTTCTGAAGAATATGTCCAGCCGCGCGAAGGCTATGATCCAGGAAGATATGGAAGTCATGGGTCCGGTCCGTCTGAAGCACGCGGAAGAAGCCCAGCAGAAGATCATCAACGTCGTACGGCAGCTTGAGGAAATGGGTGAAATCGTCGTGGCCCGCGGCGGTGAAGAAGAGGTCATGATTTAATGAGCCGTGAGGTCTTGTCGAACCGGGATTACCAGTATTCGCCGCAAGGTTATCTGGTAGACAATGCCCCGTGGCAGGACGAGATTAAAAAAAGGTTGGCGGAAGAGATCCAAAGGAGGATCACCGAGCCCCGGCCTACGCTGGATACGGACGAGATCCAGCCCTTTTTCCTTCCTGAAAATCCGGAAGGAACCGAGGTTCCGGAAGAAGTGAAGCCTCCCGAACCCACGGTAGAAGAGCTCGAGGCAAAGGCGAAAGCAGAAGCGGAGGAGAAGGCCAAAAACATTGAACAGGCCGCGCGAAAAAACGCCTTTGAAATTGTCGAACAAGCCCGCTGGGAAGCCAATGACCTGATCGCTAAGGCGAAGGAAGAAGCCGAAAAGGAAGTCCAAAGCTTGAAGGAAACGGCCGGTGAAGAAGGCCGCAAGCTGGGGGTTGAAAAGGGCCTTCAGGAAGGCTTGGAAAAGGGCCGAGAAGAAGGGCGGCAATCTTATTCAGAGGCTATCAAGAAATGGGACGGGATAGCCAAGGAGACGGTTGAAGAACGAAAAAAGCTCCTGGGGGAACTGCAACCGATTTTGGTGGAGTTAGTGGGAGAAGCCCTGCATCGCTGCCTCCAAAAAGAGGCCAAACGTCACCACCAAATGGTCCTGGATTTTGCGCAAGAAGCCATAAAAAAGGCCCAAGACCAGGTCCATCTGAAGTTGCATTTGAACCCGGAAGACGTTGAGGAAGTTGATGCCCAGAAAGAACAGTTGCAACTATCGGTGGGTGCGGGTGAACTGGAAATCGTGCCTGATGCCCGGATCGAGCGGGGCGGGTGCCTTTTGGAAACCGAAGCGGGTTCGGTGGATGCGAAGCTCTCGACTGTAGTCAACCAAATGAAGGAATCCCTAAGTGAGGGTTTGTCCCTCAAATGAAGGGTTGTGGTGGGAGGAATCATGAATCCAGTTTTGAACGACATCCTTCCGCCGATTGACGATTTAAAGAAAAGGTTGAAAGACACCGAGATTACCCGCGTGAACGGTCGGGTGGAACAGGTCGTGGGGTTGGTCATTGAATCCTCCGGACCTGCAGCTTCGGTCGGGGAAGCTTGTTGGATTACGGCGTCAGATGGCACGGGTGAACCCGTTTTGGCCGAAGTGGTGGGGTTTCGGCAACACCGCGTCTTATTGATGCCTTTGGGTGAAATGCGGGGTTTGGGCCCCGGCAGTGAAGTGGTTCGTACCGGTCAACCCTTCAAGGTGGCCGTAGGGGATGTCCTGTTGGGGCGTGTTATCGACGCCATGGGCAAGCCCCTGGATGGAAAGGGGTCCTTGGGACCCACCCGGGAAAGCTATCCAATCCACCGGGAGCCTCCGCCGGCCATGGAAAGAAGGCGGATTGAAATGCCGGTTGCCACAGGAGTTCGGGCTATTGACGCCCTTTTGACCCTGGGTGAAGGGCAAAGACTGGGAATTTTCGCCGGATCGGGCGTGGGCAAGAGCACCTTGCTTGGCATGATTGCCCGTAACACGGAAGCGGATATCAATGTGATTGCGCTGGTCGGTGAGCGTGGAAGGGAAGTGCGGGACTTTTTAGAGCGGGATTTGGGGGAGAAGGGGTTGAAGCGCAGCGTTGTGATCGTGGCGACTTCCGACCAACCTTCGCTTATCCGAATCCAGGCCGCTCTAGTGGCGACGGCAGTGGCCGAGTATTTCCGGGACCAGGGCAAACGGGTGATGTTGATGATGGATTCCATCACCCGCTTTGCCATGGCCCAGCGGGAAGTGGGGTTAGCCATCGGGGAACCGCCGACCACCAAGGGTTATACGCCTTCGGTTTTCGCCCTCTTGCCTAAGTTACTGGAAAGGGCGGGGACGACCTCCCACCAGGGAAGTATTACGGGACTTTACACTATCCTGGTGGAAGCGGATGACATGAATGAACCAATTGCGGATGCCTGCCGTGCGATTTTAGACGGGCATGTGGTTTTATCTAGGGAGATGGCTTCCCAAAACCATTATCCCGCCATTGACGTATTGGAAAGTGTTTCCCGCGTGATGCGGGATATCGTGAGTAAAGAGCAGTTGGATGCGGCCGCCCGCATGCGTTCGGTGTTGGCAACCTATAAAAACGCGGAAGACTTGATCTCGATCGGTGCTTATGTGAAAGGCAGCAACCCCAAGGTGGATGAGGCTTTGCGGCGGTTGGATGCGGTGCAGGGTTTCTTGCGGCAAGAACGAGAGGAAACCGCCCCCTGGCCTGATACGCTTTTAAAAATGAAGGGCTTTTTGGCTTAAGGAGAACCATGGCGAAGCGGTTTCGGTTCCGGTTGGGACAAGTTCTAAACCTGCGAAAGCAGGTCGAAGAACTTCGAATCCGTGAATTGGCCCAGGCCAAGGGAGAACTTTTAAAAATTGAGGATCTCCTCAAGGAACATGCCGAGGAAGAAAAGGCTTTTTTGCGACGTTACGGCGATTTTGAGAAGGCCGGCACTTTCAATTCGGATGATGTGATGACTTACTGCCAATACAAGGATTGGCTTTTGAGGCGGGAGAAGGGATACCGCCGTCGCGAACTGGAATGGATCAAAGAGGTGGAACGCAGGAGGCAGGTAGTTGTGAAGGCCTCCCGGGAGAGGCAACTTTTGGAAAATTTGAGAGAAAAACAACTTCGTGCCCATGCCCAGGAAGTCTTGGGAGAAGAACAACGTTTCTTGGATGAAATTTCATCCATTGCTTTTGTCCGGAGGGCAAGGGCCCTTCAATTAGCGGATGTCCATGAAAATTTAGGGAGGTGATATTGTGGATTTAGCAACAGTCATCGGTCTTGCAGTCGGTTGGCTGGGAGTTCTTGGGGGGGCTTGGTTGGATGGCCTGGACGTCCTTAGCTTCATTAAAGCCTCGGGTCCGGCCTTCATCATCATCTTTTTTGGAACTGCCGGCGCCACCATGATGAGCTTCCCTTTTGACACCATCAAGGAAGTTTGGCCTATCACGAAAAAAGCCTTCCGCAGGCAGGAATTGGATCCGGCGGCCATCGTCACCCAACTGGTGGGATTCGCCACCAAGGCCCGCCGGGAAGGTTTGTTGGGCTTGGAAGAGGAAGCGGAAGCCATCCAGGATCCTTTCCTCAAGAAAGGCCTTCAACTGGTGGTTGACGGAACGGATATCGAAATGATCCGCAATATCATGGAGACCGACATCGCTTTTCTGGAATCGCGCCATAAAGTCGGGGAGAGCGTTTTTGGAACCTTCGGCGGTTTTGCCCCGACCCTGGGTATCATCGGCACTGTCATTGGACTTGTTCACGCACTTTCGGAATTTGGTGGTGGAAATTCAGACGCCAACGCATTGGTGGCATCTATTGCCACGGCCTTCATCGCAACATTTTTTGGGATTTCCTTTGCCAATCTGATCTTCCTGCCCATTTCCTTCAAGCTGAAGCAAAACAGCCAGCAGGAAGTGCTCTTGCGGGAGGTGATGCTGGAGGGGATTTTGGCCATCTCCGCAGGTGACAACCCCCGTATTGTCGAGGAAAAGTTGAAAGCCTTCCTTCCGCCGAGGATGAAGATGGATATGGAAGCGGCCAAAGCACAAGAGGGTGGGGAGAAGGAAGAGTAAACTTCATATTGCCCCCTCGCCGAGGGAGAATAAGGTTGGAGACTTAAAATGCCTAAACGCAAAAAAGGTGGTCATGAAGCGGGATTGGAAATGGAATCCGGCGGTATGATGCGCTGGCTTTTGACCTATGCCGACTTGATCACGCTTTTGCTGGCCACTTTTGTCATCCTTTATGCGGTGTCGGCTTCCGCAAGTAAGATCACTGTGGCGGAAATCAAGGCTGCGATCAAGGCGGTTTTCGGTCCCATCCAGGGCAATACGGCCATCCTGCCTGCCCAGAGTTCCAATGCGGGTGAAACCTATAAGATCATTCCCAACGAGCCTCGGGAAGGTGGTCCTATCGGCGGACCGGTTAAACCCAGACCTGTTGTAATGGGTGAAGAAGTAGGAAAATACCGTGGCGCTTTGCGCCAGCAGCTTGGGGCCAACAAGGTTTTCATACGTAAGGAGGCCCGCGGGTTAGTGATCAGTCTTTTAACCGATAAGGTTCTCTTTGACCTGGGCGATTACCATATCAAGTCCGAAATGCGGGAAGTGCTGGATAAAATTGCGCCTTTATTGAAGCGCGATGCCGAGAAAAAGATAGCCGTGGAAGGCCATACGGATGATTTATCCGTTAATACGGGCAAGCTACCCAGTAATTGGGAGCTTTCGGCCCTTCGCGCGACCGCCGTTGTGAAGTACTTGGTGGGGGAAAAGGGCCTGGACCCGAGCCGTTTTTCAGCGGCGGGTTATGCGGAATATCAGCCTTTGGTTCCGAACATTAGTGAGGCAAACCGTCGGCTCAATCGTCGAGTCGACATTGTCATCATGAATTTGAATTAATAAATTTAAAGGAGGGATGAAAATGGCAGATCAAGGTGAGAGGGGCTCAAGGGGGTTGTTGACAATTCTGTTGGCCATCAGCGCGTTGACCCTGATTGGGTTGATCGGTCTGGGTGCCTTGGTCTTGACCAAGGTGGGTTCCATGGCTGACAACAAGAAGGAAGCAAAGGTCATCGAGCAGAAACCGGAGCCTGGGAAGATCTATAACCTGGGGATTTTTACGGTGAACCTGGCCGATGAAGAGGCTTCCCGCTATGTTCGCGCTGAAGTCCAATTGGAATATAGCAACGTCAATCCTGAATTGGACAAGGAAATCAAGTTGCGGGATGCGCAGTTCAAGGATATGGTCAATAGCCTTTTGAACGACCGCAAGGCGGCGGAATTATCCACCTCCGAAGGGAAAGAACAGTTCCGCAGGGAACTGCAGTTAAAGATCAACGAAACCCTGAAGTTCGGGGCTATCACTAACGTATTTTTGACCCAATTCGCGGTCCAATAAAACCGGATTGGCCCGGCAGGGAAAGGGGGGAGACAAATGGATGACTTGTTATCCGATGGCGAGGTAAGCGCGCTACTTTCCGAACTGGACGTGGGGATGGCGGGAGCAAGTACTCCCGAGGTCTCCTCTACTGTGTCCGCGGCTCCTGAAGCCGGTATTACGGTGGACGAGCAGGGTCGGAAAATTAAGACCTATGATTTCAACCGACCCAATCGTTTTTCCAAGGACCATATGCGGACCTTGGAAATGTTGCATGAGATTTTTTCCCGCGGTTTTACGGCTTCGGTTGCGGCTTATTTGCGCACGGTGGCGGATATCAAGGTTGTGTCCGTCTCCCAACTGCCTTTTCGCGAATATACGATGTCGCTTCCGCGGCCCGACTGTATTTTCGTGTTGAAAATGGAGCCCTTGGATGGTTCTTTTCTTTTGGAAATGAACCCCGAGTTGGTTCTGACACTGATCGACCGTATTCTCGGCGGTCCGGGAAAGGCTCCGACAGCCCCGAGGGAATTGACCCTCATCGAGCAATCGGTCATTGAAAAAATCGTAAACCGGGGACTGGAAACACTGCAGGAAGCCTGGCTGAAGGTGGGTCATTTCCAGCCGAAGTTGACCGGGTATGAAACCACGGCCCAGTTCGTGCAGGTCGTCGCTCCCAATGAAATTGCCGCTGTCATCGAATTCGAGGTTAAGATCAACGAGGTGACGGGCAAAATGTCGATGTGCATTCCTTACGTTGTGCTGGAACCGATTATCGGTGATCTTTCCGCCCAAAAGTGGTTTACAGTTGGAAAGAAGGAGTCCACGGCAGAAACGGTGGAGAGCCTAACGAAGGTGATGCGCGAAGCTATGATGCCGATAGTGGTTCGGGTCGGCGCGGCCCAAATCACGGTTCAGGAAATGCTCCGGTTGAAGGCGGGCGACGTGATCCGTTTAAATACGAGCCCGCACCACGAGATTGAAGTGTTGATCGAAGGGTTGGTTAAGTTGAAGGGGCGCCCCGGAGTTTCTTCCAAAAAGAAGGCGCTTCAAGTCACGAAGGTTTATTCGCCGGAAGACAAGGTTTAAGAGGGCTTCAAATGGCTGACACGCAAAAACTTGAAAGTTTCGGGCTGGAAGCGGCGGGGGAATTGGCCCAGGCACTGACGGGGCTGTTGGGCCGCGATGTGGCCTTGAGCTTCGCCCAGGTTTCCGAGACGGATGCGCCTTCCTTCTCGACGGCTTTGGATTCTTCTTTTTTGTTTTCTTTCCTGAAGGGATCGGGCGGGCTGGATGGCGCCGCCTTCATCCTGACAAAGGAAAAAGAAGCCTCCGTTATAGCCGACCTTCTGATTGGCCAGGATGGGACCAGCGCGCCGGAAAAGATGACGGAACTCCATCTCTCGGCCTTTGGCGAGGTAGTCCACCAAATGGCAGAGGTTTTCACTCGGGGTGCGAAAAAAATGGCCGGTTCCAAAGCCCTTTGGGAAGTCGGCGAGACGGTGGCCCACGAACCCTCGGAAGGAGCCCAAGTCCTTTCCCAGTTGGGCGGTGCTATCGTTGTTTTTGCCTTTAATGTCTTTGTGCAAGATCTTTTATCCGGCGAAGTATTTTTATGCCTTTCCAATCCGGTGGCGACAAGAATGTCTTCCGGCGGGGGAAAACCGGCGGCGGGTGCGGGCGCAAGCCCCAATCCTTCCACCGGCACTTATCAATCCGGTGTTTCAACCATAAACACCCAAACGCGGGCAGGAGGTGCTCAAGTGGAACAATTAGAAAACGAATTTTCGGGGTCGACTCGTCCGACCGGGGGGAACATCGGCCTGCTTTTAGATGTGCCCTTGAAGCTCACGGTAGAGCTGGGACGCACGACCAAGCTAGTCAAGGAAATCTTGGCCTTGGCGCCGGGTTCGGTCGTTGAATTGGACAAGCTGGCCGGTGAAGCCGTGGACATTTTGGTCAATGAGAAATTGATCGCCAAGGGGGAAGTGGTCGTGATCGACGAGAATTTTGGCGTCCGCATCACTGAGATCATCAATCCCGAGGAACGGCTTAACGCGGTTCAGGCTTAAACCGGGTTTGGAGGACGGCGAAAGGCCTATGCCCCAAATCCTTTCCGTGCCGAAGCGGAATCCCAGCATTTTTTTTACCCTTCTCCGTTCGATACTCGGGGTTTGTTTTTTTTTGATTTGGACCCCGAGGGCCGTGGCCCTTGATTCCAATAGCCCTCTTTTCGATCAGACACCGGTGGCCTCCGCGGGGGTAAGCTCCGTCCGCCAACCGATGGCCCTTCCCGAAGAATCTCCTAATCCTTCCCCGGGGCTTTTTTCCACTTTGGCCCGCCTGATTTTTGCACTGGCCGTCACCCTTGGGCTCATCGTGCTGACTATTTGGGGACTCAAATGGGTCTGGGAAAAAAAGGGATGGAACCAATGGGCGGAGGAAGGGAAGGTTATTCGAGTTTTGGCGTCCACCTATCTTTCGCCCCGGAAAACCATCCACTTGGTGGAAGTTGGAAAGAGAATTTTAGTTGTGGGCGTTGGGGGAGACGAGATGACGTGCCTGGATGTTATCCGGGAACCGGAGGAAGTGGAAGCGCTGAGAGGTACCGCCCAGCAGGGATTCCCCAAAATCTTCAACCGGGTGGTGCAACGGCACGATGCGGCAGACCAGCAGGCGGAAACGAAGCGCATTTTTGAGGAGAGCAGCAAGGCCGTAGGCGGCTATGTGGCCAAATTGAAAAATATGAAAAAGAAGGGCACCTCCGAACCTATGGATGGGGATAAATGAAAAGAAAATTAGCTTGGGTCATGGGCTTGGGTTCGGCTTTTTTCCTTGCGCCTGGGATGGGTTCCATGGCCGCCGATATTCCATTTCCGGCCATCCATATCGGGGTGGACCAGGCGAAGAATCCCCAAGACGTGGCTATGAGCCTCCAAATCATCCTCGTGCTGACGGTTCTTTCCCTTGCCCCCGCCATTTTGATCATGACGACCTCCTTTACCCGCATTGTGATCATCCTCGCTTTTTTACGCCAGGGTTTAGGAACCCAACAGGTCCCCCCCAACCAGGTTTTGATAGGGCTTGCACTTTTCCTAACCTTTTTTACTATGCAACCTACCTTTGAAAGGATCGATAAGGAGGCCTTGACCCCCTACTTAGCCGGGAAAATGGGCACTGCGGAAGCCTTCCAAAAGGCCGAGGAACCCATGCGCCAGTTCATGTTCAAGCAAGTCCGGGAAAAGGACCTGGCCCTCTTTGTCGCCCTTTCGCATTCCACCCGTCCCCGGACGCCTGCGGATATTTCAACCTGGGTTCTCATTCCCGCTTTTGTTATCGGGGAGCTGAAGAAATCCTTCGAGATGGGTTTCATCATTTTTATACCCTTTCTCATTATTGATATGGTTGTAGCTTCCGTACTGATGTCCATGGGCATGCTGATGCTCCCGCCAGTCCTTATTTCGCTTCCTTTTAAGATTCTACTTTTCATCATGGTAGATGGCTGGAACCTGATTGTCCGGTCGATCGCGCTAAGCTTTTAACCCGGAGGCGAGAAAGTCATGTCCGTCGAATTCATCGCCGATTTGGCCAGTCGCGCCCTATGGGTGACCCTCCTCGTTTCAGGCCCGATTTTGGGCCTAGGCCTTTTGGTCGGTGTGGCAGTGTCCATTTTCCAGGCAGTGACCCAGATCCAAGAAATGACCCTCACCTTTATCCCGAAAATCATCGCGATTTTTATCGCCATCCTTGTTTTCGGGAAATGGATGATCCTGGTACTTTTGAATTTCACTTCAAATCTATGGATCAATTTACCGAATTACGTCAAGTGAGGCGTCCGTGCCAACCAATCCCTTTGACTTCAGCCCGAAAGACGTAGTGGCCTTTGTTTTGGTCCTCATGCGGGCGGCAGGGATATTCCTGACGGCTCCGGTTTTTTCCAGTCGCAATATTCCTGTTACAGTCAAGGCTTCCTGGATTCTCCTAGTGGCTTTCCTTGTTTTCCCGGTAGTGGATTTTAGGACCCTTGCCTTGCCCTCCGACGGCCTTCCCCTGGGAATCGCTGTCGTCAGGGAGCTTTTAATTGGTTTTTCCATTGGGTTGGGCGCGACACTTATTTTTACGGGCATCCAATTGGCCGGTCAAATCATTGATATCCAGATGGGCTTGGGGATGGTCAATATCATCGACCCCATGACAAGCACACAGGTTTCCGCAATGGGGCAGTATTATTTCATGGTGGCGACCCTGGTGTTCTTGGCGGTGAATGGGCACCATGTCCTTTTGAGAGGCGTGGTCGACAGTTTCACTCTCGTCCCTTTAGGCCAGGCCCATTTTTCGACGGCCTTGGGAACGGAAATGATGAATCTTTTTTCGCAGGTTTTTTTCATCGCTTTCCGGGTCGGAGCGCCCGTGATCGGGGCCCTTTTCATCACCAATATGGCCCTGGGGGTGGTCGCCCGGACGGTACCCCAAATGAATGTTTTTATCGTGGGAATGCCCCTCAACCTTGCTGTGGGTTTTTTGATTACCGCGGTTTCGATGAGCTTTTTTACCTTCATTCTGGAAGGCTTGTTCAAGGGAATGTACAGGGATTTGGCGCTGCTTCTTCAGGCGATGCGATGAAGTGGTTTTTTTTTAGTAGCCGGGATACGAGGAGATAATGGCGGATCCAGCACGTAGTGAAACAGCGACGCCTCGACGGCGACAAGAAGCCCGTGAAAAGGGCCAAGTTGCCCGTTCGGTGGAAGTCAATTCGGCGCTGGTCCTTCTGGCGGCCGTCACGGCCATCCGCTATGCCGGGCCCTATATGGTGGATTCGGTCAACCAGATGGCGGTTTTCACCTTCCAGAACATGAATATGGATTTTGGTATGGAGAATGTCGCCACTATGACCGTTTTCTATATGTGGCAGGTAGGAAAGATTTTGGCGCCCGTCCTTGCATCGGTTTTGTTGGTGGGCCTTCTGATCAATTACCTCCAGGTCGGAGTCTTGTTTACCGCAAAAACCCTTACGCCGAAATTCAACAACATCAATCCCATCAGTGGTTTTCAGAAAATATTCTCCCGGCGGTCCGCCATTGAATTCCTGAAATCCCTGATAAAGCTGCTGGTGATCGGATGGATCGCTTATGCGGGCGTCAAAGCCGCCCTTCCGAACTTGGTGCCAACGATGGACATGCAGGGTGTGGAACCGCTGAAGTTCGTCGGGGCCCTGACTTTGAAAATTCTTTATTGGATTTTTTTCGCCCTGGTTGTTTTGGCCCTTTTGGATTACCTCTACCAAAAGTGGGAATACGAACAAAGCCTTAAGATGACCAAGCAGGAAATCCGGGATGAGCTCAAGCAAAGTGAAGGCGATCCGATGATCAAGGCGCGAATCCGCCAGATTCAACGGGAGATGGCCCGGCGCCGGATGTTTGAGGCCATTCCGCGGGCGGATGTTGTCATTACGAACCCCACCCACGTGGCGGTAGCCCTGGAATACAAGCAAGGGATGCAGGCTCCGGTCGTCCTGGCCAAAGGGGAACGGGTGATAGCGGAACGGATCAAGGAGATGGCAAAGAGGCATCAGATTCCCGTCATCGAAAATCCGCCCCTGGCAAGGGCACTTTTGAGGCAGTGTCCCGTGGGTGCGCCCATCCCAGCCGATCTCTTTGAGGCGGTTGCGGAGGTTTTGGCTTTCGTTTACCGGATGAACCAGAAGGGCAAAGGGGTTTCGGCCGCCTTTTCCTGAATGAATGGTTGAAAACCAGGGAAGAATTGAAAAGTCCCCACTTTCCAAGGGCAAGTGGGGTGAACAAAACCAGAAATAGGGATACAATACGGGTTCGCCTGGAAGCGTAAGCGGAACCCCTTTGAGGAATTTATGGCTGAAGCCACAACCCAGAACGTCATTCAAAAGAACTTTGACTTGTTGGTCCCGCTTATAGTCATTCTTTGCGTCTTGATGATGTTTGTCGGCCCGGGACCTTTGGGTTTGGATGTCCTTATTTCCCTCAACCTTGCCATGGCCCTGGTGGTTGCCATGGTCACCATGTATACGTTGGAACCGCTTCATTTTTCCGTTTTTCCCACATTGCTCCTTATTACGACTATTTTTAGGTTGTCCTTGAACATCTCCGCTACCCGGCTGATTTTGCTTAACGGCAACACGGGTACCGCGGCGGCGGGCAAAGTGATTGAGGCTGTAGGATATTTCGTGGCCGGAGGCAATTATTACGTTGGATTCGTAATCTTCCTTATCCTCATCATCGTCCAATTCGTGGTCATCACCAGCGGTGCCCAGCGTGTAGCCGAAGTGGCGGCCCGGTTTACCTTGGACGCTATGCCCGGCAAACAGATGGCCATTGACGCCGACCTTAACTCGGGATTGATCACCGATGACCAAGCCCGCAAACGCCGTAAGGATATTGAAAAGGAGGCCGATTTTTACGGAGCCATGGACGGCGCCAGCAAATTCGTGCGCGGGGACGCCATTGCGGCCATTATCATCGTTGCGGTGAACATCATCGGTGGGTTTGCTGTTGGGATGTTGAAGGGTGAAATGAGCCTTGGAGAAGTTCTTCAGCGCTACACCCTTCTGACGATTGGCGATGGTTTGGCGACTCAAATTCCGGCCCTCTTGCTTTCTTTTGCCACCGGCGTGGTGGTAACCCGTGCCGCTTCCGACAGTAACTTGGGAACGGATTTGGTACGCCAAATTATGGCCCAGCCTCGGGCCCTCTGGTTGTCTTCGGCGGTTCTTTTTATTGCGGGATTGATTCCGGGATTGCCTTGGGCTTTCCTGATTGTTTCCGCCTTGGTGGGCGGGTTGGCTTATTTCGTGCAACGCACCTTAAAAGAAGAGGAAACCGAGGAACAATCCAAAGCCCAGCCCGGTGTTGAGAAAAAGAAGGAGCCTGAAAACGTCTCCTCGCTTCTGCAAGTCGATCATTTGGAAGTCGAGATCGGCTATAGCCTCATTCCCCTGGTGGACGAGGCTCAGGGTGGCGACCTTTTGGAGCGCATCACCGGCATTCGCCGCCAAATGGCAAGCGACTTGGGTTTGGTGGTTCCACCTATCCGTATTCGGGACAATATGCAGCTCCAACCTTCCGAGTATGTCATTAAGATCAAGGGCGTTGAGGTCGCAAAATGGAAGATTATGCCAGGGCACCTTCTAGCCATGTCCACTGGACCCAATCTGCCCGTTCTTCGGGGAATTGAAACCAAGGAACCAACCTTCAACCTGACCGCCTATTGGATTACCGATGAGGAAAGAGGGATTGCCGAACAGGCCGGTTATTCCGTAGTTGATGTTTCGACGGTCATTTCCACCCATTTGACGGAAGTCATCCGGAACCATGCCCATGAGTTCTTGACCCGCCAAAGCGTTGCAAAATTGTTGGACACGGTCAAGAAGGAATCGCCGGCGGTCGTGGATGAATTGGTTCCTTCCCAATTGCCAGTGGGAGACCTTCAAAAGGTCCTCCAAAATCTCCTGAAAGAACACGTTCCCATCCGGGATATGGAGAGCATTTTGGAGGCGGTAGCCGACCATATTCGGGAAACGAAGGATGTCCAGCTTTTAACGGAATACGCCCGGAGGGGATTGGCGCGTTCGATCACCAAACTGCACCAAGCGCCGGACGGCAAAGTTTACGCCCTTACGCTTGACCCCCGTTTCGAGAAAAAAATCATGGATTCGGTCCAGGCCGCCGAAAGCGGCAACGTTTCCTCCGTCGATCCCAAACTGTTGCAACAAATGTTCCGCAGTTTGTCCCAGGGGATCGAAAAAATGGCCGGGGCCAACCGCCAGCCGCTGGTTCTTTGCTCGCCGAACGTCCGCCCCTATTTCAAGAAGTTAGTGGAACGGTTCATCCCCCACTTGACCGTGATTTCGTTTAGCGAACTTTTGCCGAGGACGGAAATCCAATCCGCCGGCGTGATCGAGGCTGGAGAATGAGAATTAAACGCTACGAAGCGCCAACGATCCAAGAAGCTTTAATGAAGGTTAAGAAGGATTTGGGGCCTGAAGCCGTCATTTTATACACGAAGACCTTCCGAAAGGGCGGGGTTTTGGGTCTCTTCGGCCGCCCCATGGCTGAAATTACGGCGGGAGTTGATTTGAACCTGCTGGATGATGTGACCAAGAGAAAGGCTCCTTCGGTACCGGCTCCGACTCAAACGGAACGAGCTGAAGCGCCTTCCGCCAAAATGGCCGCTACAGCGACGATGACCCCGCCGCCTCCTTTGGGCTCCTTGGATCCGGCGAGGGCGAAGGTCAAAGCCCTTCAGCGTGAACTTAATGAAATGAAAACGTCCAGCTTGGCGACGGTGCTTAAGGATATCCATTCGACCGATAACTCTGTTTTGCTGTCCGAGGGTTTCAACAAGGTTAAGAAAAAAATGGTCCGACAGGAAGTCGAGGATTTTCTGATCCAGCGGATCATCAAAGGGATGATTGCGGAAAAAATCGACCCCGATAAGAACGAAGAACTTTCCGCGTGGTTGAAACGTTTTGTCGCCAACGCGGTTAAAATTGCTCCCCCGGCCGCACCGGTTAATTTCCAGAAGGTTGTCGCCTTCGTCGGCCCTACCGGCGTTGGGAAGACCACAACCCTCGCCAAGTTGGCGGCTCGCTACAGCTTGATGGAAAGGCGAAAAGTGGCCATGGTGACCGCCGATACTTATCGGATCGCCGCCACGGAGCAGTTGAAGACCTATGGCCGGATCATGGGAATTCCGGTGGAAGTGGCGGATTCGGCCGAGGATATATCGAACATCCTGGCCAAATACAAAAACATGGATTTGGTTTTGGTGGACAC
>JAJPJW010000004.1 GCA_021324075.1 Pseudomonadota bacterium
GGGCGGCACTTGGACGGCTGCCGGATTGGTTTTGACGCGGGCGGCAGTGACCGGAAGGTGGCGGCAGTTATCGACGGCAAAGAGGCCTTCTCCTGCGAGGTCGTATGGGAGCCCAAAACCACTGCCGACCCCCAATACCACTTCGACGGTATCGACGATTCCATCAGGCGGGCGGCCGAGCACCTGCCGCGTATCGACGCTATTGGCGTCTCCTCGGCGGGCGTCTTCATCGATAACAAGACCCGGGTCGCCTCGCTTTTCCGCAAAGTTCCGGTGGACCTCTTCGAAAAGCGAATCAGAGACATTTACCCCGATATCGCTAAAAAATGGGGAAATGTTCCCATTGAAGTGGCCAACGATGGCGACGTGACGGCCCTGGCCGGGGCCATGAGCCTGAACGACCAGCCGGTCCTGGGCATTGCCATGGGTACGAGCCAGGCGGTCGGCTATGTGGATTCGAAAGGTCACATCACAGGCTGGCTCAACGAACTTGCTTTCGCGCCAGTGGACTATTCCGATGAAGCCCCAGTTGATGTGGAATGGTCGGGGGACAAGGGTACGGGAGTCCAGTATTTCTCCCAGGAAGCCGTCATCCGTCTGGCGCCGAAAGCGGGGATTGAGCTGGATTCAAAACTTTCCCCGGGCGATAAACTCAAGCTCGTCCAAAACCTGCTCAAATCCGGTGATACGAGGCCCATCCCCATATTTGAAAGCATCGGGGTCTACCTGGGTTACGCCTTGATGCAGTATTCGGAATTTTATGATCTCAAACGGGTCCTCATCCTGGGCCGCGTGACATCGGGCGAGGGAGGGAATATCATTCTTCAAAAAACCGCGGAAGTGCTAAGAGCCGAGGCCCCGGAACTGGCCAGGAAGATTCAAGTTCATTTACCCGACGAAGCCAGTCGCCGGGTGGGACAAGCGATCGCGGCCGCCAGTCTTCCGGTAATCCAGAAATGAAATTTACAATGAATAATTAAAAATGAATAATACAGGTGATTTCCGCGAAGCGGAAATTCCCATCATTCTAAATTGTTCATTCTGCATTTAAGGTGTCTTGATGAATCCATTGATCCAACTGAAAGCTCCGGGCGCTGAAATTTACGTGCCGGATGGCAAACCGCTTCCGGAGGCTTTGAAGCGCACGACCCACCTGGGCATTTGCGCCCACCAGGACGACCTGGAGTTCATGGCTTATCACGGCATCCTGGAATGCTTCGGGCATCCCAACCACCAATGGTTCACGGGCGTCACCGTCACCAACGGCAGCGGCAGCGCCCGGGATGGCAAGTACAAGGATTACACCGACGAGCAAATGATGGAAGTGCGCAAGGTGGAGCAGAAAAAGGCCGCGGCCATCGGCGAATACGCGGCCCAGTTCCTCCTCCACCATCCCAGCAAGGCGGTGAAGGTTCCCGCTGACAGCGGGGTGGCCGCCGACCTCGACAATATCCTCTCTTTCTGCAATCCCCGGGTGGTCTATACCCACAATTTCCAGGACAAACACGATACCCACGTCGCGGTGGCCTTAAGGGTCATCGCCGCCATCCGCCGCATGCCCAAGGGGGAGCGCCCCCAACAGGTGATCGGCTGCGAGGTCTGGCGAAGCCTGGACTGGCTTTGCGACAAGGACAAGGTGGTCATGCCCGTGGACGGCCACGAGAATTTGGCCGATGCACTGATGGGGGTTTTCGATTCCCAAATCTGCGGGGGAAAGCGCTACGACTTGGCGACCCGGGGCCGACGGCTGGCCAACGCAACGTATTTCGAGAGCCACGAGGTGGACAAGAACAAGGCCCTTTCCTGGGGGATGGACCTGACTCCCTTGATCCAAGACGACTTGCGGGACCCCTTCGAATACACCCAATCCTTCATCGACCGGTTTTCCGGCGAGGTGAAAGAGCGGATCCAGCGGCTCAGCAAGCCCTCCTGAAACAGTTCGGCTTAGCCTCAGGCCTGAATTTAACAGGGCTTTGCCCAATGCAAAAACGGTGTAACTGTAACTTTAAAAGCCCCCCATTCCTTATATAATGATGCGTCTTATCCCAAACCGGGGGTTTCGATGAGGGTTCAACGCCAAGCCGCCTTTAGCCTGCTGTCTGCCGGTCTTTTCACCCTGGTTCTTCCGTCCGCCGTCCTTGCCAAATCCAAAGGTGGGACCCTGATGGGAAAGCTCACGGTCACCGCCCCGGCACGGAAAGCCGCCGCGTCCGCCAATGCGTCAACGGATGAATACGGCAACTCCCAAAACTCCCCGACTGCCGCGCCCCCGACCCTTCCGGAAGAAGTCGTCATTTACCTGAAAAAGGTGCCGGGAAAGTACGAGGCCCCCAAAAAGCACGTCCAATTGGACCAGAAGTTCCTGCAGTTCACCACCCGCGTCCTGCCGGTGCTCAAGGGAACCACGGTGGATTTCACCAATAACGACCCGGTTTACCACAACGTTTTCACCAACTCCCAATTGAACAAGTTCGACCTGGGCCGCAAGAAAAAAGGCGAAACCGTCTCGGTCAAGATGACCCAGTCCGAGGTGCCGGTGAAGGTTTATTGTGAGGTGCATGCCGCCATGAAGGCCTTCATCCTGGTGCTGGACAACCCCTTCTTCACCAAGGCCGGGCCGGGACAGACCTTCCGGATCGGCGGGATACCGCCGGGCACCTATACCCTGGTGGCCTGGCACGACTATTGGGAGCCGGTGGAACAGAAAGTGACCATCAAGAAGGGCAAGACCACCGAGGCAGATGTGACCCTGGATAAGGTCCAGGAATGAGCACCCCCCTCCGGCCCCGTTTCCGCCTTCGGGACAAGTTGTTGGCGGCTGTCACCCTGCTGGTGGTGGTCCTGACCGTCTCCATCCTCCTGATCCTCAACGTGCGCCTGCAGGCCGAAAGTTCCAAGGCCCTCAATGCGGACCTGGACCGCACCTTCTCCATCTTCAGCAGCTTCGTGAGCCAGGAAACGAGCAGCCTGCGGGATAAGGCCGTGCTCATGGCGGGCCTGCCCCGCCTGACCGCCGCCCTGGACGTGCGCAAGCCCAAGTTTTCCACCATGGCGGACACGGTCAGCGAGTTGTGCCTGGACCTGAGTTCCTCGGTGAAGGCGCCGCCCCTTTTCGTGGTGACGGACAAGACGGGACGGGTGTTGTTCGACTCCCACCATCCCCCCGAGGAGATCGTGGCCTTGAGGGCCGGACGGGAACCGGACCCGGCCAAAATGAACAGCACCGAAGCGGTCATGGCCGACAGCTGGCCCAATGTGCGGGCCGCACTGAAAGGCCAGCCCAGCCAAGGGGGATTCCTTTACCGGGACGCCTCCAGTGGCAAGGCCCAAGTCACGGTCTACCAGACGGTGACCTATCCCATCCTCAGCCACGGGCAAAACCTGGGCGTGATCGTCCTGGGCGTGGCCCTGGACAAACCCCTGGCCGAGAACATCAAGAAGCTCACCGACAGCGAGGTTGCCTTTTTCATCGGCAAGGACGTGGCCGCCTCCACCTGGCCTGAACCCAATTACCAGCTCGTGGCCCAGGGCCTGGCCCCCGACATCCCCTCGGCGGAAATGTGGAAGGAAAAAACCACCTCGCCTTCGACGAATGTCGAGCTCAACGGCGAAAACTACCTGGTGCGATTCGCCCCCTTCACGGACACCCAGAATGCGGTGATCGGGAATTACGCCATCCTGCGGTCGGTGGACAAGGCCAAGGCCCTGCAGAACAACCTGCAACAAACCCTCGTCATCATCGGGATCCTCGGCGTCCTCTTCGCCTTTGGAATGGCCTTTTTCATCGCACGCCGCATTTCCGACCCCCTCAACAGCCTGTTGCAGGGGGTGCAGGAAGTCGGCAAGGGCAACCTGAACGCCCAGGTGCCGGTGGAAACCCACGACGAATTGGGGGTATTGGCCCAGTCTTTCAATGAGATGATCCAGGGCCTGCGGGAAAAGGAAAGGGTCACCAACGTGCTGGGCAAGTACATCTCGCCCGAAGTGGCCAAAAAGGTGCTTTCGGCCGGGGAAGGGATGTCCCTCAAGGGGGAACGCCGCGAATGCGTGGTCATGTTCACCGATATCCGGGGGTTCACCTCTTTCAGCGAGAATATGGCCCCGGAAAAGATCGTCGCCGACCTGAACGAGTATTTCACCCTCATGGTGGACGTGGTTATCCAGTATGAGGGCACCCTGGACAAGTTTATCGGGGACGCCATCATGGCGGTCTGGGGAGCGCCGGTGCCCTTCGAGGACAAGGAACTGAGGGGTGTGAAGGCCGCCCTGGAGATGCAAAAGGCCCTGGGCCAGTACAACAAGACCCGCATCGACAAGAACCAGACGCCGCTGACCATGGGCATCGGCCTCAACAGCGGGGTGGTGGTTTCGGGCAACCTGGGGTCGGACAAGCGCACGGACTACACAGTCATCGGGGAAGAGGTCAACCTGGCCTCCCGCCTCTGCGCCAAGGCCGCGCCGGGGCAGGTGCTGATTTCGGAGGGCATGTACCGCAAGCTCAAAGGGCTGGTGGAAGTCCGGCAGTTGGAACCCATCGCCCTCAAGGGGTTTTCCGAGCCGGTGAAGGTTTACGAAGTCACCAGCCTGACCCCAGGTGTGTGACATGAAGGGGCCCGTCCATCTTTTTGCCCTGTTTCTTTTGGCCGGAGCCGTTCCAGCCCTTTCCAGCGGCAGCGGAATCGCCCCCACGGGCGCCCTGACAGGGACCCTGACCGTTACCGCCCCGCCGCGGCCCAAGGTTTCCGCGGCCAATTCCGGAAACGGGCTTTTCTACGACGAGGATGATTCGTCTGCGACCCGCCACGTCCTGCCGGAGGAAGTGGTGGTTTACCTCGAAAATGTCCCGGGAAACTACCCTCCCCCCAAACAACACGTCCAGTTGGACCAGAAATTCCTCCAATTCACCCACCGGGTCCTGCCCGTCTTGAAAGGCACGATGGTGGATTTCACGAACCACGACCCCGTCTACCATAACGTCTTTTCCAACTCGCATATGAACGCTTTCGACCTGGGGCGCCGGGGAAAAGGGCAGAAAGCCTACGTGAAGATGCTAAAGGCCGAGGTTCCGGTGAATGTTTACTGCGAAATCCACGCCAGCATGAAAAGCGACATCCTCGTGCTGGAGAACCCCTTCTTCGTGACGGTTTCGCCGGGTGATAAGTTTAAAATCGAGGGAATCCCGGCCGGTACCTACCGGCTGGTGGCTTGGCACGACTACTGGAAGCCGGTGGAGAAAGAAGTGACCATCGAAAAGGGGACGACCACCCAAGCCAGCATCACCCTCAATGAAGTTCAGAAGTAACTTCCAAACCCGCGGTTTAAAAAATTTTAGAACCCGAAGGCCCACTGGGAATCCACTTCGGTCGTGTAGGGGTTGTCGCTCACCTGGCTCACCCGGCATTCCAGCTTGAGGCAGGTGACCTTCGGCACGATGTCGTAACGGAAGCCTGCCAGGTAGAGGGTTTCATTTTGCGCGACCAAGGCCTGGAAATAGGGATCGGACCCGTTAACGCTCAAGTTTTCCAGCCGGAGATAGGGCCAAAACCCCTCCGCCGCCTGGATGTCCGCTTGGACGTAATAAGCGTAGTTGTTGGAAGCGCCCTGGGTGGGCATGCCCCCGATCTGGTCGTCGAATCCGTAAAACTCCCCGACTAAATCGAAGTTGTCGTCCGAATAGACGATCTCTCCCTCCAGGAGCAGCTGCCCCAGGCCGGAAAACAGGGCGGGGGCCGCCAGGTTGGGGGTTTCAGCCACCGTATCGTAACGGTTCCAGGCGGAGGCCAGGCCCAAGGCCAGGCCGCCGTCGGCCCAGGGTTTGAAGACCAGCCGCGCCGCGGCTGTCTTCTCGCTGGAAGGATCACCGGGGGCGCTATTGCTGAACTCGGCCCCCGTCACATTGCCCGACCCGTCGCCGGTGAGGAGGATTTTTTCGCTATTGCCGAAATTAGCCTCGTACTTCAGGGAAGAGGTCCCCAGATTGAAAAGCCCCTCGGCGGTCAAACCCACTACATGCGAGGGAACCACGCCTCCGTCGTCCTCGAATTTCAGGAAGAAGGGCCGCTCGATGGTAGGGAGATTGATCGCCGCATAATTATAGGTGCGGTTCCAGTAACCGGTGGCCAGGTGGTCCCGGCCCGCGCTCAGGCGCAGTTGGTCGTTGAAGACGTAGGTGGCAAGGAAGCGGTCTAATCCCAAGTGGGGGTCCGGTACGCCGAATTCAATCAGGCTTTCGGCGAGGATCCTCAGGTGGTCTCCATATTGGCCTTTCGCCACCAGGGCTGCGTCACCGAGTGCGAATCCGTTTTGGGCGGGGAAGGAGGCGCTGTTTCCCACCAACTGGTAATCCATATTTCCAAAGGCGCCGATCTGGACTTGGAGTTTGTCGTCCCCGGCCCAGGCGGTAGCAGCCCCCGAAGCCAATTCCAAGCAAAAAACCGCCAGTCCGACGAACCGGAAGTATTTACCCCTCATGACCTCTCCTTGAAAGCTGGAATTTCAATCGAAGTGCCAGTGACGCCGCCACTGGCTTCCAAAATATAGCAGGGGTGGACGTAGAATGTCAGGGGAATGGGATTTTTTTCGGGACATTTGCGGGTTAAGGCGGGGCTGGCTTTTGGGTGCGGCTGTTATATAATTCCTCCGTTTCGAATCCCGTATGAAAAGCGGTTCACCTGGAAATGAAATTCCCAGTTAAAATTTTCGTTGCCGTTTTTGCCTTGTTCTTGGTTCCCGCCCTTTGGGGCCAGGATCAACCATCCTCCTCCGATTTCAACCTTCCCGTCGTTGAAAAAGTCCTCAAGAATGGTCTGCGGGTCCTGGTGGTGGAACGCCCGGGCGTGCCGGTGGTTTCCTTCTCCTTCATGATGCCGGTGGGAGCCCAGGACGCCCCTAAGGGCAAGACGGGCCTTCCCCATATGCTGGAGCACATGATGTTCAAGGGCACGGAGACCATCGGTACCCTGGATTATAAAAAGGAAAAACCCATCCTGGAGGCCCAGGACAAAGTGGCCGCCGAGGTTAACGAAGAGAAGGCTAAACTGGCGCCTTCAATGGACCGGCTGAAGGAACTGGCCAAGGAAATGAAGGATCTTGAGGACGAACACCACAAGCTGGTGGTGAAGGACGAACTTTCCGCTATTTATACCAAGAACGGCGGCCAGAGCCTGAACGCCTGGACCAGCCAGGACGTCACCAACTACCACATTACCCTGCCGGCCAACAAAGTTCTGCTTTACGCCACTATCGAGAAGGACCGGTTGACCCATCCGGTTTTCCGGGAATTTTACTCCGAGCGCAATGTGGTGGCCCAGGAACGGCGATGGCGAACCGAATCCAGCCCCGAGGGGGCGCTGGAAGAGGCCTTGGAAGCCACGGCTTTCCAGGGGAGTCCCTATAAGGATCCCACTATCGGATGGATGACCGACATCATGAAATTGATGCGCACCGACGCTATGGACTTCTACCACCAGACTTACCGGCCCGACCGGGGGGTGCTGGCGGTGGTCGGGGGCATCAAGGCTTCCGAAATCCTGCCTGTCCTGGAAAGGACTTTGGGCACGGTGCCCAACCCGAAGATGCCGCCCTTGAAACAGGACTGGACCCAGGAACCTCCGCAAAAGGGCGCCAAGACTACGGCGGCCCTCTTTGACGCCGACCCCCTGGCCATGATGGCTTGGCATGTGCCGAATTTTCCCCACAAGGAATCGGTGGTTTTGGACGTGCTCTCCACCATCCTGACTTCCGGCAACACTTCACGGTTGGTGAGGGACCTGATTTACAAAGATAAAATCGTCACTTCTATATCGGCCAATACCGGCTATCCAGGGGATCTGGACCCCAATCTTTTTGTGATGCAATTCACTCCGGCTGCCAAGCAAACCTACGATGGGGTGGTTGCGGCCATCGAGGACGAAATCCAGGCTATCCAAAAGAACGGCGTGACATCCGGGGAACTGGACCGGGCCCGCCGGGCGGCCGAATCCTCCTTCCTTTGGGAAAAAACCTCGACTTCCGGCTTGGCGCAGGACCTGGCCTATAACCAGGCTGTCCACGGGGATTGGCGCTACATGGTGAAGTATCTCGATATGGTCCGTTCGATCACTTCGAAGGACATCCAGGATGTGGCTTCCAAATACCTGGTCACGGAAAACCGGACTGTCGCGACCCTTGAAAGGCAGTCCAAATGAAAAGAAATATTCACAACCTGTTCTTTGTGCTGTGCGCCCTTGGTGGTTCGCTGGTTTGGGCCAAGGAACCTATGGTTCCCGCGACGAAACCGTTGGAGATCCAGGTTCCGGCTTTTGACAGAAAGACCCTTTCTTGCGGCATGAAGGTGTTGTTCCTGAAAAATGACAATCTGCCCCTGGTTTCGGTGGAACTGCTCATGCCCGGAGGCTATGTGACGGATCCGGAAGGTAAAGAAGGCTTGGTGGCTTTGATGGACTCCTCCCTCCGGGATGGCGGGGCGGGGAAGCTTTCGCCCGAGGCCTTTGACGCAGCCCTGGAGAACCGCGCCGCTTCCATGGACGCCGGAGCGGATGTCGAGAATTTTTCGGCAAGTTTCAAATGTCTGGCGGGGGACTTGCCCGAGGTCTTGGACCTTTTTGCCGACATGGTGCGAAGACCCCAATTCGACCCCAAGCGCTTTGAGACGGCCAAGTCCGAATCCATCGATTCCCTCGACCGGCTGGAGGACACGCCGGACAACCTGACCCGCGTGATTTTCTACCGCAGCCTGATGGGACACAGCCCCTATGGCCGTTGGTCCAGCCCCAAGAGCGTGGCCGGCATTACCCGCGAGGATGTAGACCAGTTCTACGCCAAGAACTACGGACCTGACGGTTCGGTACTGGTGGTGACGGGTAATTTCGATGAGGATAAGGTGTCGGCCCAATTGGAGAAACTATTCGGGGATTGGAGAAACCCCGTGGCACAGGCCGGCCGCCAGGATGCGGAGCCTCTTGGCCCCACTATTTATTTCTTTCCCAAGGACGTGAGCCAGGTTTTTGTTCGTTGGGGGGTCTTGGGAATCAAGCGCCATGATCCCAACCAGGTACCCCTGGATGTGGCCAATTACATCCTGGGCGGGTCGGGGTTTACGTCCCGGCTCATGCGGGAAATCCGTTCCAACCGGGGGTTGGCTTATTTCGTAGACAGTGTGTCCATTCCTTACAATGTCAGGGGAATTTTCGAGGTGATCGGCGGTACAAGGCCGGATTCGTTGAAGGAATATCTGGATACGATGTCCCGGGTCATGACGGACTATTCCAAGGATGGTCCGACCGACAAGGAACTGGCTGAAGCCCAGCAATCCATGGTGGAGGAATTCGCCTATAACTTCGAATCGCCTTACACCCTGGCGCCTTACAAGGCTTCGTTGGATTTCCATGACTACCCGGCAGACTACCTGGAGAATTACCGTAATAAGGTGAGGGGCGTTACCAGGGATCAGGCCGCCGCCGCGGCCAAAACCATCCTCAACCAGAAGAACTGGGTGCTGGTGGTCTGCGGGCCGGCGGATTTGGAAAAATCCCTTTCGGAATTTGGCACGGTCGTTAAGATCAACGATATCTTCGAACCCTTTTCAAAATAACCTCTTTCCAACCAGACGCTTATTCATTAAAATTGGCGTCCTTCCAAAGGTAGCGGCCCCATCGTCTAACGGTTAGGACGGATGGTTCTCAGCCATTTAATCGGGGTTCGATTCCCCGTGGGGCTACCAAAATGAACCCATATTTCCCGGTGAAATATGGGTTTTTTATTTTTGAGAAGCTCCACGGGGAAGTGGGAAAGTCTGAAAACGGTAGTTTTCAGGTCGTTGACGGGCGGGGTACACAGGGGGATTTTCCCCTGTGAGAGGTTTAACCCCGGGGGCTACCAACATGACCCCGGATTCCAAAAGGAATCCGGGGATTTTTTCCCCGCTCCGCCGCAATCAAACCAAGAGTTATCTGGGATTTTATAAGACTCAAAAAACCTTATTTACTTCCGACGGTTGGAAAACAGGGAAGCCGCACCCCGCAAACTTGCATTTTTCCAATAAGTGGCCCTCAAAAGGACTGTTTTCCGCGACAGGTGGTATTCAAGACTTTTGGAGAATGAAATTTCCAAACTTTTCCACCATGGAGCGCCCCAGCTGAGGGCGCCACCGCCAACCGCTATGGCGCTTAAATCCAAAAAATTGGATATGTCAGCCAAAGTTTCCCCCAGGATGAAGGCGCATTCCTTCAAAACGCGGCGTTGGGTCACGCTGAGAGGCCGGTCCCACTCGTGGTTTTTTTTTGCCAGTCTTTTTAAGATCGTCCTGCCGGAACTGTGAGCTTGCAGACAACCCGCGAAGCCGCAGGAACATTTCTTTCTGGTCCTGAAAAGTTTGAAGTGCCCCAACTCTCCTGCGAGATTTGTGGCACCGCGGTAAATTTCCCCCCCGATTATGATTCCGGCGCCTATTCCAGTCCCGACCGTTATGTACATGGAATTCTTATGAAACCGGAGGCATCCCTCTTTTGCCTCCAATGCGGCCGCCGCTTTCGCATCATCTTCAACAAGGATCGGACATTTGAAATCTTTTTTTAGAATCGAAAAAAGGGAGACCCCGCTCCAGTGCGGCCTGTTTGGCCAATTCCTTATAACGCCGTTCTTTAGTGACGCCCCGGTAACAATTCCAACTCCAGTAATGTTGAGTGCCGGGAGGTTCTTTATGAACTCTTTTATGCGGTTTTTCATGAAATGGACTTCAGGGCCGCCGTTGTTGTCGGAAGGAGACCAGTCATAGGAAACGAATTTCACCAACCTGTTTTTCGAAAAAAGGCCCAACCGTAATGTTGTTCCACCCATGTCTATCGCCAAAATCATCGCTTTTTCCTGTCCTGCTGCCTTATTGCATTTGGAGAATTGTGGGGTAAAAAAGGGCCCGAAAATAATTCAACACAATCCTCCAACCGATTTTTTGATTTTATTCCGGATACCGGTAACGGTTTTTATATGTACTTGGATATTTCTTCCCAGTTCGAAATAAAAAAATCGGGACTGTATTCCCCCTTTAAAGTGGAGGTGTTTTCCCCCCAAGACACACCTATTGATTCAATTCCCGCGTTTTTTGCGCAAAGCACGTCAACCCAAGAATCGCCCACGAAAATGGCGTCCTTTTTTTCAAGGTTGTTTTTTTTCAAAAGGTGCAACACGGGCCCCGGATTTGGCTTTCCCTTGAGGGTCGAATCGCCCCCGATTACGTCTTCGAAAAATGAGCCGATTTCAAATTTTTGAAGGATGGCATGGATCCTGTTTTCTTCTTTTCCGCTGATGATCGCCAGAATGCGCATTTGATTCTTCAGCTGGATCAACAAATCCCCGGAGTTCTTGTAAAGACTAACAAGATGAAGGTTGCTTTTGGAACAGCTGACATACATATCCATGAACCCGATGGGTAATTTCATTTTCTGAAATATCTCGGCCAATGGGATCCCCGAATACTGGACGAATTCAGCAAAGGACGATTCGTAATCAGGGCTGCACAAGGCGGAGTATGTGTTTTTGAATGCATATTTTTGCAATTCAAACGTATCGACGAGAACCCCATCAAGGTCGAATATAACCAGCTTTTTTTTCATATTCTTCAATTCACCTGTTAATTTCGTTCGTTCATGTCACGTTAAAGGCCGCTGAATTGGATGACGAATTCTACCATTGAAAAGATTTAACGGCTTGGGATACAGTTTCATTCCTGCCATGCACCGTGCACTTGCGCCGGCCGAGACCGATTGTGCAATCGTCAACACGTTCTTATTCGTGCTTCGACTCCAAAAGTTTCCGTGATGAAAAATAATTTACTTCGGAGGCAACTTTTGTTTGAGAGAATTTTTTGGGCGAATTTGACCGGGCCTTATTGGTTGAATTTGCCTTTTATATTTCTTATCATTTTCAATATTTGAAAGGACATCAATTGAAAGTCTTTTTTTTCGCCTGTTTAATTTTCTTTTCCAGTTCCGTCCTGTCTGGTCTAACGCTCGATGAGGCCGTGAACCGAGCCTCCGATAATAATGCCCAAGTACAAAAATTGAAATCGGAAATCACGGAATTGGAGGAGCAGGGGACATTAACGAATTCAACCTTTTCGGACAAAGTGTTTTTTCAACTCAATGCACAGAGGGATCCTGAGCATTTTGGCATTGTTTACATTGATGACTTGTATCAAAGGAATTTTCCGGACTACAGTTTTAACCAAACGACCTATGGCGTAACTTACCAGAAAACGCTTTTTAGCGACTTGCGGTCCAGTATGATCGAGAGCAACAAGCTGGCCATCAAAAACAAGCTCCTGCTCAAGGACCACCTTCAAGAAATAATCGTAGGAAAAGTTCGACTGATTTTTTTACGGATGTTTTTGTTGAAAACCGACGATGAACTTTTGAACGAAGAAAAAAGAAAGCTGCAAGAACTGCAAAGAATCGCGGAATCCAGGTTCGGATCAACCGAACTCATCTCGACGCAAATGTTGCTGCTTAACACCCAGATCAATTGGGTGAATTTCAAGATTTATAGTTCTTCCCAAAAGAACCAGAAAGAAACAAACGACTTGTCGGTTCTGGTGAATGAAAAGATAGATCCAAAAGAAATATTTTTGCCATCCTATCAAAACCTGTCGCTTGAAAATATCGGGATCGGCGATGAAGTTAAGCGTGCCGAATCTTTGGATGAGGAGATCATCAAGAATAAAGTTAAATCGAATCGTTTAAACTTAAATATAATTGAGGAGTCCAACAGGGGATGGGACATCCAATATGGCATGAAATATTTTTCGGGTTTGAGTGAATTCGATTCCACCTTCATGAATTTGGAAAATGTTTCCTTTAATTTTGACCTCAATGACAACTACGGCCAAAATGGTTTTTTTAAAGGGCTTTACGGAAGTGACTTGGAAAATGGGATCCTGTTTTTTGTGAATTTTAAATACTACCTGTTCGGAAACGGCCTGGACGAAAAAATAGGGGCAAAGGAAGCTGAGAACGCAAAAAAGATAATAACCTACAACCTGATTTCCCAGGACAACAGGGTAATTACGGAAAACCAAAAAGAGGATATCGATACAGTTAAATTTTCAATAGAGACGCGCCATAAAAATATATCGTCTTTGGAAAAAGGACTTTCCGACTTCATACAGGGATTTAAAATGGGGAAAGTCACCATCGAAGAGGTCATCGAATATGAGGACAAGCTTTATGAAGAAAAATTGGGATTGAACGAAGATTTATACAGTTTGAATCAAAACATATTTAGCCTTTATGCATCACTTTATAAGGGGTTGAATAGTTTGATGGATGAATACGATCAATGATTTTTGTTGTCTGTGTATGATCTAATGAAGCCAATGGAATCAGCTGGCTGGTATTTTTGGCAAATGGCCGTCAAACAACGGTTGTCACAACGACTTTTACACTGCACAAATCTTTTTAACTTGAGGCCGGTCTCAAGAATCGACCGTGGTGAATAATGGATAAAATCAAATATTTTCTTAGATTCATGATGCCGTATAAAATGTATGTTTTTTTGAACCTTTTAAATGTCTTGGCGATTTCCATTTTAGGCATTTTCAGTCCCCTTTTTCTGAGGTTTGTTTTCGACGAGGTTTTTCCATCGAAAAATATGTCGCTGTTGTTAATCGTCGTTGGAATCGGTTGTCTTTTTGAACTGCTCCGGACACTCCTTTCTTATCTAAAGGATTTCGTTGATCTCCATGTTGCCCAAAAGATCCAGTTCGATCTGAGAAAGTTTTTATTCAATAAGTTCGAAAACCTGCATCTGGAAAACTATTCAAAACTATCAATCGGGGACCATCTTTGGAGGTTGACGAATGACATCGTCAAAGTTCAGGAAATGGTCTCTGTTAACATCAGCCGACTCCTTCAAACCTTGCTGGAGTTATTGTTTTTTTCCATTGTGGCATTTTCGATTGACTGGAAGCTTTGCCTAATCACGCTTTCCATGTTGCCGATCATTTTAATCGTTGGCCTGACCGTCTTTAAAAAAACCGCTAATTTTTACAAATCCAACCAGGAACTGGATGCCGCACTCAACAGTTTCCTTAAGGAAAATGTTTCGGGAATCGAGGAAATAAAAGCCAACAACCTCCAGAAGAGCGAATCACGCCGGCATTTAAAAAAACTGAGCGCGAAGATTCGAGTGGATATAAAAGGGAACCTGTTTTATTACTTTATTAATTTATTCGACCAAAGTGTGATTGCCGTTTGGGGATGGATCATAACTCTGGTGGGCGGATACCACGTCATTGTTGGAACGATGACGGTGGGGGACTTTATTGCCGTCCAAGCTTATTTATACCGGATTCTCGGCCCTCTTTACGCTCTCAACGGAATTTATCAAACGGCGACATGGCAATTAATATCTGCGGGACGTGTTTTGGAATATTTGAATTCGATGAACGAAGAAGATGAAAAACTGAGCACCTTTTTTGAGTTCAAAAAGAAACCGGGCGTAATTGAATTCAAGAATGTTTCGTTTAAGTACAGTGAGAATTCGCCCGAGGTCATAAGAGGCCTTGATCTTGAAATGGAGTGTGGGACAAAAGTGGCTATTGTCGGCCCGGTAGGATGCGGTAAGTCGACAATTGTAAAGCTTCTTCTTCGGTTTTATCGTCCTGTCAGCGGTTCGATTACCTTTAATAAAACCAACATCGCTCAAATCAACCCCAAAGACCTGAGGAACAAGATAAGTGTTGTGCGGCAAAACCCGGTCATTTTCAATGAGACCATTATGAACAACATCAAGAACGGTAACAATTCTGCTACGGACCAAGGTGTTGTCGATATCCTTAAAAAGATGGACGTTTATGATTACTTTAATGAGCTTAAATCCGGCTTAAATACGGTTGCGGGGGAGGACGGCTCTAACCTGTCCAATGGACAAAAACAACTCATCGCTATCGCAAGAGCCTATATTAAAGACCCGGATATACTGATCCTTGATGAAGCAACTTCTTCGCTTGATGCCTTCACGGAAATGAAAGTGAATGTCGCGACGCGGAAAATAATGGAGGGAAGGACAACCATTATGATCGCCCACCGACTGAATTCCATAAACAACGTCGATAAAATTTTTTACATGCAGGATGGAAAAATTGCCGAATCCGGGACATTAAAGGAACTTTTGGCAAGAAGGGGCTACTATTACAAATTGCACATCCAGTATTTCGGGTTACCGGCCGCTCAAACTGCGGTACAAAACGAGGAGATTTTTCCACCGAATGAAGTGACGGGAGAATATCAGCCGCTCTTTGACTTGCAAAAGGAGAACGCTTTGAGTCAATTCAGCGGAAAAGTTGGAATTACCAGTAAATACGGTGAGACGGGTGAATTGGAGGTTGACTTAACGGGATATTCGGGATATTGCCAGCGCGTTTGTTCCTGTGTTTTGGACGAGCAATACACAGGCAAAAAACTCCGCGGCGTCGGGGTTTCCATCTATGTTCCGGGAGGGACAACCAAGGATAACGGTTTTTTTAGCGTCCATTTCAGTGTGATAACCAAGGGATTTGCATGGCAAGAAATGTCCTGGCGGCCTATTAAAGCCGGCTGGAACAATTTAATTTTAACGGATGAAAAAGGTGGGGGGGTTGACGAAGTCAACCAGCTGATATTTGATTTCAATAGCGATGGCGTGATTTTGGGCCCTGTTTATATTTCGGAAATAAAAGGCAATTTCTCCGATGGGTGAACAACGATACAACATAAAACAAAACATGAGGACCGTAAAACTTACGGTAATAATTTCGTTTTTCTTTTTGCTGGCCATCCTGTTGTTGTCGGTGTTTGCGAGATTCGGATTTTTCGTTAGCGGCTACGGAAATATAACCAATCGAATGGAAGTCGCGGTGCGGATCGAAAAAAGTGGGACACTGGTAAAGAAATTCGTGCGGGATGGACAAAACGTATTGGAAGGCCAAAAAATCTTATCTTTGAAAAAACCAAACCAAGATATCGAATTTGTCCTGGCGCCCGTGTCCGGCCAATTTCTGGAACTTGATGAAGACAACCTTCAGACTGGCCGGGAGGTGTCTTTGAGCGAAATATGCGGGATGATTGTCAGGCAGGGCTTATTCCTTAAGGCTGATATTGACGAAAAAGACATTCTGGATGTGAAACCGGGACAAAAATGTTATGTGCGAATCCTTTCAGTGGACAAATACAAGGAAACATCCGTCTTGGGGCGGGTTTATTATGTTTCCGACAGCCCGCGGATAGAAAATCAAAAAGTTTTTTACTCGGTTTATTGCACGATGGATGACGACTACTTTTCAGAAAAATCATTAAAAATAGCAATGTCCGGGAGGGTTAAAATCCGGGTGAGAAGGTCGACTGTTTTTGATGCTTTATTGGGCAGAAGGGACGAATAAAAAATCGCTATGAGGCGTTCTGGATCAAAGGCGTTGAAATGAACGATGCGGAAAATCCACTAAACTTTATTGCGGATAAAAGGAATGCGCCGGCCCCCTTTAAAACTGAAAAGCTCTTTAATGTTGTTTCCGAGAAGGTTCTTTTAAAAAACAGGAAAGAAAACATAAATCTTTCCGGTGTTTTTTCGCATCCCGCGGTTGATTATCGTGTCCCCGTAGCGCTGCTTGTTTCCGGGTCAGGTCCGAATAATCGCGATGAAATTACCGCTGAAAACTATTCGATCATGCATTTATCGGACTTCTTGTCCCGAGCCGGGGTGGCCACTTTACGCATGGACAAACGCGGTGTGGGTGAATCGGCCGGCGACTATAACAAGGCGACAACCGAAAACTTTGCAGAGGATGCCTACTGGGGGGTGGAGTATCTAAAGACGGTCAAAGAAATTGATAAGACTAAGATTGGAATTATTGGACACAGTGAAGGCGGCGTTATTGCAACTATGGTTGCCGCGAAAGACGGAGACGTTGGTTTTGTTGTATTGATGGCTTCTTTGGGCACGGGAGACGGAAGCAATACGCTCCTTGGAACAGCTCTTAATCATAGGGCCGATGGAGTAAGTGAGAAGCTCATTAAAATTCAACAGGAATTGGCCGCCCGTATTATTAAAGTGGTCAAGCTTGAAAAAAATAATGAGGTTGCCAAAGGGGACATACAAGACATCATCAAGTCGGAAACGGGAAAGCTGACGGAAGACGAAAAAAAATGGGTTTCCAATTTGTACAACATTGGCATGTGGCAGGGAATGTACAAGCTCCTTTCGCCGGCTGTCCGTTTTATTACCTCTTACGATCCGCAAAAAGATCTTTCTAAATTAAATTGCCCGGTTCTTGTTTTACACGGCGAAAATGACACGCAATTACCTTGCAGGGAAAATGTGTCAGCCATTGAGGGGATTTTAAGGGGGAAAGAGAATTTGCAATACATGGTTAAAACTTTTCCGGGCTTGAACCATTTGTTCCAGGAAAGCCGGAAAGGCTCAATCTCTGAATATCCCCAGCTTGAAAAAACTATTCCTTCTTATGTCTTTGAAGCAATCACGGATTGGATTACCAAGCTTCAATAATTGAAATTTTCAAAAACCTGTGACCGGAACATTCAACACATGGAAAAAAACAAATGGTTTTTAAGCGCCCGGAAACCTCTTATTGCCGTAAGCATTAAAGATGTCAGGTCCGCCAAAGCGGCGGGGTCGGCCGCCGATTTGGTGGAAGTGCGGCTGGATAAAATAATTGCGGGAAAGAAAAAACCAATAGATGAATTAAGGAAAATGGTGAGACTTATAAACGTTCCTATTATCGGGACAATTCGAAAGCTTTCCGATGGTGGAAGCTGGGGGGGGCATCAGGGCGGTGAAAAGAAACGCTTGGAACTATTTCGGGGGATTTATAAGTATGTGCAGGCGGTTGACATCGAATCGAATTCGACAATTCGGAACGTGGTATTGGAGGAACTGAAAAGTGAGAAGAAAGCTTCGATAATTTCGTACCACGATTTCAGGGGCACAGGAAATCGGGAAGAGATTTTGGGGAAGATCGATGAAATGTTGGGATGCAATGCCGACATGCTGAAGCTGGCGTACATGGCAAAAAAATTCGAAGATACCTTGGAACTTTTTTTTGCATTATCCGGATACCTCGGTAGGAAGGGGATTAAACCCCCGATTAGTATTATGGCGATGGGAGAAATCGGGACTTATACACGGTTCATGTTCCCGCATTTGGGATCCTACGTGACCTATGGTTATATGGAAAATATCGGACACAAATATGCTCCCGGACAGATTTCAATCCAATTACTTAGAGAAATATGGACTGCCTTCGGTTTCAATGCGTCCAAGGGTAAAAAAATTAAAAGGCCTGGCTGCTGACCCGTTCTGTGAGGCGTGGAAATCCCAACCGGTGCTTGGCACGGGCTTCCTGCTTTCATCAAGGATGTTACCTCTTGGAAATTTTAATTTGTATTTGTGGCCGGGCCAATACCGAGAATAGGGTCTCTGGATAAGGAAATGCGGAATGCCATCTATGTTGGTTTTAATGGGCTCCGAAAGGGCTCTGATCGGCTTGGAGAAGCACGTCGTTTAGAATTATCGCAAAGATTTTTCAAATGCATGAAATATTAAAGGAGTTTTCAACGCCCGATTTGGTTGTCTGTTCCGGGTTCATTGATGATTTTCAAAAAGACCTGTTGGGCTTAGAGAAAGATATTTATAGACGAATGGGTGGCGTGCGCCGGATGGAATTTCGTGCCGGAAGGAGCCTTGCCCACATCGCCATGCGGCTGCTTCAATTTGGTGAAAACCCGGTTGGTATGGATGCCAAAGGCGCGCCTTTATGGCCTGCCGAAGTCGTTGGAAGCATTTCTCATAATCAAAAAGAATGTTGTGTTGCTCTTGGGCGGAAAATACGTTTTCTGTCCGTCGGAATTGATATCGAGAGTCCCATTAGTTTGGATATGGCCGATAGTATTTTTGACGTCGTTTGTTCCCGGTTGGAAAGAAGCAAAATAAAAAAAATGGCCGATAGTGGCAAAAAAAAAGAGGTTCTTAAGATTTTCTGTATGAAGGAAAGCGTTTATAAATGCCAATATCCAATCACTGAGAAATGGCTCGATTTTCAGGATTTGGAAATAATCCAACAATCCCCCGTCGAAAAAATAATCCCGTTTTCTGTCCGGATTCCGAACGCAAGCCGGCCCCCCGGCTTATTGAAAAACATTGAGGGTAAGTGCCGCTTTAACAAGGACAAAGTCACTTCAATTGCGGTTTTAAAGGCCGGAAGCCGAGAATTCGTTTAGCGTTTTTGCCGGCCATTATTAACGGGCCAAGCGATGGGTCCCGAGGGAAACAGGCTGTATCCCGTCGGTAAAGCATTCAAAGATTGGATGGCCTTTTACTCCCGTGAAATAAAAAACCGGGTAGAGTTCGGAGTTGAAATTATTTAGACTGTGGTTTACGTAACCGGACAAATTGGAATGGATGCCTTTATGGTGCGAATTGCTCGTTTATGGACATGTTTTTTATAAGTTGAGGTTTGTTGAATCATTTTGAAGCGGGAATACCATGAAAAAAACCAATGAGTTGGCATTTTTTGGCGGTAAGCCTTTGAGGAAAAACAATGGGCCTTTGTGGCCGGTTTTTTCAAAGCATGAAGAACTTTCATTGGTAAAAACGCTGCACTCAAAGATTTGGTGGCGAAACGAGGGGACTGAATTAAGGGAATTTGAAAGGGAATTCTCGAATTTCCACGATTCTGAGTATGGAATTTCAGTGGCCAACGGTACTTTGGGGCTCGAGATTGCTCTACTGGCGGCCGGAATCGGCAGAAATGACGAAATCTTGTTGCCGGTTATGTCGTTTTATTCAACCGCAATGGCGGTGATCAATGTCAACGCGATCCCCGTTTTTACTGATGTCGATCCTGAATCCCTTTGCGTTGATATTGAAGATTTAGAGTCAAAAATAAACAGCCGAACGAAAGCCATTATACCCGTGCATTTTGCGGGCCATTCTTCAAATATGGGCGAGATTCTCAAGTTGGCTCGGAAGCACCGTTTAAAAATTATCGAAGACTGCGCCCATGCGCAGGGGGCGGCCTGGGAAAAAAATAAGGTTGGGCATTTTGGTGCCGGGGGTGTTTTTTCCTTTCAAAATGCCAAATTGATGACGGCGGGGGAAGGGGGCATGATTTTAACTGACCGGAAGGATTTTTACGAAAAATGTGTTTATTTGTCAAATTGCGGCAGAACGGATAAGTTTAAAACCTATCAGCATGTAAGCGTTGGGACAAACGCAAGAATGACCGAGTTCCAAGGGGCCGTTTTGTTATCCCAACTTTCCCGGTTTAAAAAACAATTGGATGTCCGGACACGTAATGCCGCGTTATTGAGAAAGATGATGGCGGGCCTTTCGGGGATAAAACTGATGGTCGTCGACAAAAGAGTGTCCAGCCATTCCAATTACATGTTTATTTTCAAGTATTTGAAAGAGCATTTTGCCGGCTTGCCTTTGGGGGTTTTTTTGAAGTTGCTGCTCGCGGAAGGAATCCATTGTTCCACCATTTATCCACCCTTGAACCAGTTGCCGGTTTTCAAGGATCGGCTGTTCCGGCCTCGATTCCGAGATGATGAAATAAGGGTTATGCCGGACTACAAAAATGAAAGTTTTGGAAATGCCGAGGAATCATTTGCCAGCGTCGTGTCCATCCCGCATTATTTTCTGTTGGAGGAAAAATTGTTCCGGAATATCCCGGAAGCCATTGAAAAAATACGGAAGTATTTGCGCGGGAATCCACAAAAAATAAAATCCTTAAGGAAGCTGAAATGACGGCAAAGCCCTTGAAGCTGGGTGTTGTCGGGGGCGGAAACATTTTTAAGCTGGGTTATTTGAAGGCGCTTAAAGAAAATGATGCGTTCGAATTGCATTGTGTTTATGACCAGGCGATTGGGAAAACCCATTCTGTTTTTGAGGAAATGGCCGTGCGGTTTTGCGGATCGTGGGACGAATTCCTGGCCTTTGAGCCGGAATGTGTTGTCGTGAGTTGCCCGAATGCTTTTCATTACGAATACACAAAGAAAATAATCGGCATCGGGATTCCGGTTTTGTGTGAAAAACCCCTGTCCACCTCCTTGACGCAGGATGCCGAGCTTTTTGACCTGTCCCGCCAAAAAAAAACGGTCTTGTTAGTCGGATACAACAATCTGTATCGAAAAGAAGTCCTTAAGCTCAAGGACAGCTTGCCTTTGATAGGAAACATAAAACTGGTTCGAATGCAATGGATCAGAAAAAACGGGATCCCCGGTGGGAGATCCTGGTTCACTACGAAGAAGTATTCTGGCGGTGGGGCCTTAATCGACATTGGAAGCCATCTTTTAAGCATCTTGAACTTTTTTTTTACCGTGCGGGAATACGAGATTGAGAATAGAGAATTAAAATACGCCAAAGAAAATAATTTGGACACTTGGTATTCCAACAAGGGTATTTTTCCGGACGTTGACTTTGACGTAGAAACGGGTATTTATTTTGAAATGAAGTTGAATAAAAAAATTAAATTGGAATTCGAAGTGGATTGGAATGCCAACGTTCAATCCGACAAAACATTCATTGGCGTCTACGGAGATTCAGGTAAGCTCGAGTTGAATACGCTTTTTGGGTTCAGCCCCAATGGGATACGTCCAAGCCATCCTTTGGTTCTGAGCCGCAATGGATCCGACCCGATTTCTTTTGAGGGTGAAAGCGATCCCATCTCAACTTACAGGAAACAATTATTAAGATTTAGGGAATGTGTCGCGGGAAATTTGACGGATGAGGAACATTTAAAGCTGACCGAAAATACGTCACGAATGATTGAGAGTTTATATTCGGCATAGAGCGATGTATTTTGCGCCATATGAACCGGTTTTAAATAGAAAAGTCGCATATCCGAAAGAATTAGGATCGTTATGGGAGAGTGGGACGAATTTGAAAAAACGGTCTTGTTCATGCGGGTTGCCGCTATAAAACCTTTATGGCAGGAGCTTTGAAACCGCACTGCTTGTAAGAGATCTACACTCATTGTCTTGGTTTTTTGAATGATACTTCCAAACGAAAACCGGCTTTCTAGATGTTCTCCCGGTCTCTACAGCGAATTGGTTTTCCCGGCCTGTTTTTACAAGGGGAGGTGATGGGGGCGATGGGTCTTGGATTTTCGGCGGATATTACAACTCTCGCGATGGGAGCAATGTAATTTTGAGAAAGTTCGCCCTGACAATTCCGGACTTTCTTCAGGCAGTTTTCTCGCAAACTTTCCCGATTTAATCAGCCGGATTGACGATTCAACATTATTTTTGGGATTTGATCGTTTACCGTTTCTTTCTAATGCAGTGGGATTGGTTAGTGGTCCACCGCCGGGTTGGCCGTTGCACCACAATTTTTTTAACCTGAAACGGAAATTAATAATATTGTAACAGCAGAAATTGGATTTTCTGCGAGTATGATCTGGATTTTGAAAAGAATACTCAACGATAATAAATAAACAATCAAATTTCATTTAGTTTACAGAAGTTATAAGGGATCATTTTTCCATAGAGCGGAAACTATTTGGGACTATTGCCACTATAAAATAATGTTCACGTTTATTGTGCAAAAACCTTGGAAGCGTTTGGAATACCGACGAGACCGATGGCCCTGGGGCCTTGTTTTACGGGAACCACGGTGTCTTGCGAGGGGAATGGTTTTAGCAAATAAAACTTATTGGGAATGTTCCGGTTTCTTTTTGGCCGGACGGTTTTGATCGGCTTGATGTACGTTCGGAACGCGTAGCCGCGGGACCCGTCTAAAATTTAAAAAATGGGGCTATTAAGATTGATTTTTAAATTTGTGATTATTCGACGCCGACAACCTGATCACCACTTAAAACGACTTTTTCCCAAGAATTATTTTCGCCAGCGTTAAAAACGGCCTGAGTGCTTCCAGGGAATGCGGAAGGATTCCTGTAATGGCATTGACCGGATTGTCGAAGCTCATTTTGACGAAAGCGGAAATTTTCCAAGTGAAACACAAAATTACAAGGGCGATTGGGTTTGATTTTAAGCTCTTTTGAAAAGGGAAATATGAGCGACCTGCCACTAGGTGATGGAACTGTGTCAGAGATTCAAATTGTAGATGCCTATCATGAACGGACAAAAAATTACGTTCATCGTTTGGCCGCCGGTCCCGGACATATTGATTTTGACACGCAACCGGATCTTTTTCGACATTATGCCGACGCTCCGATTATCCGCTTGCCCCTTCCCATCGAAGGGTTTGAACTTCCATATTGGCGGCTTTACATTTCAGAGGATAGGGAGCCACGGGAGATTAATAAGGACAATATTTCCCTTTTCTTCCGATACGCCCTTTCCCTGACTGCTTGGAAGACAATCCAAGAAACGACTTTTCCGCTCCGTGTAAATCCATCGAGCGGGAATTTGCATCCGACGGAAGGTTATGCATTGGTCCCGCCCATAGAGGGCATTCATGACATGCCGGGAATTTATCATTATTTACCGAAAGAACACGCGCTGGAACATCGGTCACGGATTTCGCCGTCTCTTTGGGCGGATTTGATGAAGCCATTTCCAGAAAAAAGTTTTCTCGCAGGTTTGACTTCGATTTTTTGGCGCCAATCGTGGAAATACGGAGAAAGGTCTTTCAGGTTCTGCCAAGAGGATATAGGTCATGCCCTTGGAACCCTTCGGTATGCGGCGGCGGCCCTGGGATGGAAACTTTACCTTCTGCCGGGAGTTGATGATGCCCAAATATCTCGAATTTTGGGACTTGATCGTGACCAGGATTACGTCGGGGCCGAACGTGAGGCGCCAACTGTTTTGGTCTTGATCACAAAGTACTCGTGGGAAAATCCGGCCGGGTTGAAACTCCCGGATGAAGCAGTCTCCGAAATAAGTAATGGGCGGTGGGAAGGCAAAGCCAATGTATTGAGCAGCGCGCATAATTTTTCATGGCCGGCCATTGATGAAGTCGCCAATGCGACCATAGGCAAAGGGCTGACAATTCATGAAGAGTTTGCCCATTTCCCATCGGAAGAAGAATTGTTCGGGGTGCCGGTCCGCTCCGGCTCCTTTTCGGCCGAAAAAGTCATATTGGGCCGTAGAAGCGCTCATAAGATGGACAGAAAAACGGCGATAGATGGGGCGACTTTTTTCCGGATGATGGCCCGTTTAGTGCCAAGCCGCGGCCCAAGGCAGGTCCCATGGGACGCCGTGCCTTGGAAGCCGAGGATTCATTTGGGGCTTTTTTTGCATCGTGTTGACGGATTGCCCAGGGGTCTTTATGTGCTTGTCCGCGATCCGGCAAAAATTACCACGCTACAAAAGTCGATGCGAAAAAGCTTCAAATGGGCAAACCCCTCGGGTTGCCCTAGCGGACTTTCATTGTTTTTACTCAAAGAAGGGGATTATCAATCTTTGTCCATAAAAGTCTCATGCAATCAAAACCTTGCCGGCGATGGGGCTTTTAGCGTCAGCATGTTTTCCGAGTATCTGGAGAGTCTGTCGAACTATGGGGCCTCATTTTATCGGAACCTTTTTTGGGAAGCGGGTCTTGTTGGGCAAGTTCTGTATCTTGAATCGGAAGAAGCGGGCATTGGTTCGAGCGGAATCGGGGCCCATTTGGATGAGTCCGTCCATGAAATATTTGGATTCACATCCCGAAAGTGGCAAAGCATTTACAATTTTACCGTGGGTGGGCCGGTTGAGGATATTCGACTGACAACCCTTCCTGCGTACCAGCGTTAGGACCGATGAATATATCTTAAATATAAACGGCTTGTTTGAAGAAGGCTGGGCGTCATTTGGAATCGTGCCCTGCTTTGGACTCGAGACGAAACGTGCCTAATGTTAGAAAACTAAATTTTTTTCCGCTCTTGAGAAAAATTTATGAATTTTATTTTCGGGAATCTTATATGCCCCTGTATTCACAAAAGTAACTAGGTTTTACTCCGGTGTCGGAAATTTTGGAGGATCTTCCCATGCCATTTTTTTCTCGATGGAACGATGAAGCGAAGGAACTGTCTCGCCGCATCACGGTCGTGTTTTGGAAGACTTGAAAGCGTTTATGACTAGGATTGTTGAACGTCTTATTTTTATCCGCTGCAAGATTGGCCAACTTCTTCCCTGTTTTACGCAAAAGGTTCGATAAAAAGGAATCCCAAGTGTTTCAAAAAGAAAATCCAAAATACCCGCACTCGAAATTCACTGAAAAAGAACTTGAGGTTTTGAAGTGGAATTATACGGATCAGGAATATCCGAGGGGGAAGGGGATCCAGGAGCTGTTCGAGGAGCAGGTGGAGAAGGGCGGGGAGAGGGAGGCGGTGGAGTACGAGGGAGAAAGCCTGACATACGGTGAGTTGAACGAGAGGGCGAACCGGCTGTCGAAGTACCTTGGGAAGAAGGGAGTGGTGCGGGGGGCGATGGTGGGTTTGTGCATGGAGAGGTCGCTGGAGTGGGTGGTGGGGCTTTTGGGGA
>JAJPJW010000072.1 GCA_021324075.1 Pseudomonadota bacterium
AACTGGAAGGCCGGGTCCGCCTTGATGAAGGCATAGGCGTCCTGGATGGCATAGCCGGTGGAACCCAATTCCGCCTGGTAGCGGAAACCCACCAAGTGGTCGAAGATAGCGATAAGGTCCAGCCTGGTTTTGCGGTTCAGGAAAGTGTTGGTGGATTTGTTGGTCACAGCCCCCGCCGCCCCTTCCTCGGGATAGGCGGCGCTTCCGATGGGCACATAGTCAAAGTAGGAGGTGCCGGGTTGGAAATAGCTCCTGTAATCCTCTTGCACGCCGCCGCCGATCTTGAAGATCAGGTTGCCCGATGGATCCGAAAGATCCAGGTAGTTATGTTCGGTCGTCAGAATGACATTGTTTTTTTCAAGTTGTCGCAGCCGGTTATTGAGCCCTTCCACGCCGGCGAAAGGCATTGGCTCCGCAGCGGGGGATTCGTCACCACCATCTGAAGGTGTTGTAACCGCCGAAGGCGTCGCGGCGGTGTGGCCGCCGGTGGAGTTGCCGGCCCATGCTCCTTTCCCAGCGAGGGTTCCAACGAGAGCCAAGACCAACACAGTGAGAAATTTATCCCGATGTTCCATGGTCAAACCCCTTTTAAAAATTCGGGGTCCAAACAAAAAATCCCGGACCCTTGATTACCGCGGGCCGGGATTATGAATTTCAATAACCTCAACTCCGCTTTAGCGCCCTGTTTGAGTCCATTCAGACACCCGGCCGGGGCAAGTTGGCAGTTAAAGCCTCGCCGTAAATCTATTACTAAAATGCCTGAAAATAAAAAACCCAGACCGCCTTAAAAGCGGTCTGGGTTTGAGAGATTCTCTAAACTTCAGTGACCGCTTTAGCTCGCTGTTTGACCCCTCTTTTACAAGGTCACGCCGGAGCAAGTTGGAAATTAAAGCCCGCGTTTCAAAGGATATTATTCGGTATCTCCACGGTTGTCAAAGGTAGTTTTCCAAGTCTTCCCGAGTCTTTTATTCTTGTAAAGATTTGGCAATACCGGGATTTTCCTTTCGGAGAGCTGGTAACCTAAATCCTCATCAATCCCCCCATTTTTCTATGAAGGCCCATTTGTCATTGGGCTTCAAGCGAGTTTTAATGCAAAAAAACTGGGCACTGCCAAGAAATTGAGCAACTACAAGAGTCGCTTGAATTTCAATGGGGTTTTTTCTAGTTGTTTTTGGGTTTCAAGGTTGGCACCTGACTTGCTTTGTCGTCTGTTATGTTTTTTGGGGGGGTGTAAATCGGAAAAAATTGGTCTTTGTAAAACCCAAAACAATCTTTACCGGGATTTAACATAGACGAAATATTTCGTGCCGACCCCACCTGTAGAGTTCCGCACGAATTTCTTCCGATTCGGTTTTTTGGACGTTCCTCGACACTCAGCCGCTTATTTTGAAAACTGAAGAAACCGGATCGGGGAAAAGACGTAAAAAAACAGCTTAAGGAGAGGTTATGAAACGGTCTTGGTTGTTGGCTTTGTTGATGGCCGGATCGCTGGTGGCCCTGAACTCCCCGGCGTTAGCCAAGGATGACGATAGCTCAATGGACGCCCAAGAGGACGTGAATGCGGCTATCGGTTCGCTTTCGAAGAAGGTCAATGATTTGGAAAGTAAGGGACCGTCGGTCGAGATCCACGGGTTTGCCCAAGCGGACTACATCAGCGACAGCACCCAGTCGTTTAATGAAACGGTCGGAGATGGGAAGGTTGCGCCCCAGGGAGTGACGAACGTTAACGGGGACAACGGAATTTCCCAGTTTTCCCTCCGTAACTCGCGTATTTCGCTGCTGGCTAAAGAAACGGCCGCCGATTGGGCATTCAAAGGCTATATCGAAACGGACTTCTTGGGTATCACCAACAATTCCACCGTGGGGGGGAATGAGTACAAGTATTTCAGCCAACCCACCCTCCGCTTGCGTCACGCTTATGTTGAGGCAGACCAAAATGACGGATGGATGGTCATGGCCGGGCAATATTGGTCTATGTTCGGTTGGAACATGGATTACACCTTGAATACCGTGGCCGAACCGCCGGTGATGGCGACCCTGTACGAACGCATTCCCCAACTGCGCGTCCAATACACGCTTGGCGATGCAAAGAGCGCACAGGTCCAATTAGGCATTGCCGCTGAGAAGCCGGACCAGGATATTTCCCAGGTCCCCACCCAGATCGCCGGTATCCGTTTCCTGATGAACGACATGAAGGGCTTTTTCTGCTCCTCCACTGGGGCCGACAAGCTGATGCCCTTGAGCCTCGGCATCTCCGGAAGAAACGCCCTGTATGTTTGGGGAGACGGTAAGAGCACCCCGAACCCGGATAAACTGGACCAGAGCATCTGGGCCAGCTCCGTTGCGGCCGATCTTTTGATCCCGGTTTTGCCGGCAGCTGAAGGCAAGGACGACCCCAGCGTCGTGATCACGGGTGAATACACCTATGGCGCGGGCGACACGCTGCCCTTCAACGGTGGTGGTTTCGGCGGCCTAGCCGCAATCGGTGGCGCTTATTCAGCCACTCCCGCTTATTCCGGCGCCGCTCCCTTTTCACAGACGGACGATGGCGCTGTGGCCGCGCAAAACGGCGGCTTAACACCCATCCAACTCCAAAGCTACAACGGCCAGGTCCAGATCACATTGCCCAAGAGCATTGGAACCATCATCGGCGGTGGTTATGGCGAAATATTTGTAAACAACGCCAGTGTGGCCCAATTGGGGGCTTTGCCGTCCTACAACGACGACAGCAACTATTTCTTTAACGTCATGCAGGATCTTTCCAAGAGCACTCGCGTGGCCTTGGAATACGACACATTCATTACGCACTACACCAACGGGCAGCAGGGCACGGACAACCGCCTGCAATTGTCCACCTGGTACCGTTTCTAATCATGGGACAGTCGGGGGGAATTGTTTCATGAGGCGGTGATGCCCTCACAGGGGCCGCCCGGTAGTCAGGGAACCGGGTTGGCCCCTTCCTCCGCTTTATTGTTAGGAATTGTCGGTCGAATTAGTTAACAATCCCGTAACACTAGTTGATTTCACAAAGGCTTAAAATTCAAAAGCATCAAGAGGAGATTCCGATGAAAAGCTTCAAAAAAATCATGGCGGGAGCCGTTGTGGCGGCCGCCTTCACGGGAGCAGGGCTGGCCAATGCCGCCGGCAGTCTTTCCCTCAATGGGGCTGGGGCAACCTTCCCATACCCTATCTATTCGAAGTGGTTTTATGAGTACAACAAGGCGGTCGGCGTCGCCATCAACTACCAATCCATCGGTTCGGGCGGCGGTATCCAGCAGTTGACCAACGGCACCGTGGATTTCGGAGCTTCCGATGCCCCTATGACCGACGATCAAATTTCCAAGGTCAAAGCAGGCGTCCTGCATTTCCCGACGGTAGCTGGCGCAGTGGCTGTGGCCTATAACGTCCCGGGTGTAGAGAGCGGTTTGAAACTGGATGCGGACACTTTGTCGGGCATTTACCTGGGGACGATCACGAAATGGAATGATCCGACTATTGTCGCGATGAACAGTGGTGTGAACCTTCCTGACCTGAACATCACCGTGGCGCACCGTTCGGATGGTAGCGGCACAAGCAATATCTTCACTAGTTACCTGACGAAAGTCAGTTTGAAGTGGGCTTCCAACGTCGGATTTGGCACCGCCGTGAAGTGGCCTGTGGGTGTGGGCGGTAAGGGCAATGAAGGTGTTGCCGGATTAATTTCCCAGATCCCGGGTACTGTCGGCTACGTGGAATTGGCCTATGCCGTCAAGAATAAGCTTTCCTACGCGGTCATGAAGAACCGCTCTGGCAAGTTCGTGGAGCCGACACTGGCTTCCACAACGGCCGCCGCCAACGGCGCCTTGCGCCGCATGCCCAAGGATTTTCGCATGATGATCACCAATGCCTCGGGTGAGGACGTTTATCCCATCTGCGGTTTCACCTGGCTTTTGATTAACAAGAGCTACACCGATTCCGCCAAGGGCAAGGCCATCACGGATTTCCTGAAATGGTACCTGGAATCCGGGGAAGGCATGGCTTCTGACCTGTATTACGCGCCGTTGCCGGAATCCCTGGTCAACAAGGTCAAGGCCCAAATCGACGATGTTAAGTTCTAAGTTAAAGCGAGCACCTAGTGAATTCTTCAGCTGAGTTGACCAATAACGGGGGGGCCAAACCAAAGGCCCTCCCGTTGTTTTCTGTAAGCTCCTCGGGCTTCGCCGACAAGCTTTTCCAAAAACTCACGGCGCTTTTTGCTTTCCTGATCCTGTTCCTGGCCGTTTTGACGGCTTTCACTTTGTGGCAAGCTTCCGCGCCCACGATCCAGAAAATGGGCTGGGGCTTCCTGACTTCCACCGATTGGGATCCCGTTCAAGGGATCTTCGGGTCCGTGCCTTTTGTCTTCGGAACCATTATTTCCTCTTTTTTGGCCCTGCTGATCGCCACTCCTTTTGGCCTTGGCATTTCTCTTTTCCTCACCGAACTGGCGCCGATGAAATTCCGCGATCCAGTGGCCTTCCTCGTGGAAATCCTCGCCGCCATTCCCAGCGTGGTTTACGGCTTGTGGGGTATTTTTCTCTTGGCCCCCTTTATGCGCGTCTATGTGGACCCGCTCCTCATTAAAGCCGGCGGGACCTTGGTCGGCTTGCTAACCGGGATAACCCTTATTTTTGTTTCGAGCGCGTTATTGGGGAAGTTTGTCAAAGGTATCTATGGAACGGCTCTTTCCTTGGTGATCGGTTTAATCGGGGGTATTTTGGTGGGCACGATGAAGATGCCTTTTTTCCAAGGCCCTTCCACCGGCCTCTCCCTTTTCACGGCGGGAGTCATCCTGTCCATTATGATCCTGCCCACCATTACGGCCATCAGCCGGGAAGTGTTCGAAGCCGTGCCCAACAGTTACCGTGAGTCGGCCAAGGCCCTCGGCGCCACCAGCTGGGAAACCATTCTTTTGGCGGTGGTGAAGCCGTCCCGGGTCGGGCTTTTGGGAGCCATCATGCTGGCCTTGGGCCGGGCCCTGGGTGAGACAATGGCGGTCACCATGGTGATCGGCAACACGCCCCAGGTTTCAGCGAACCTCCTGGCCCCCGCCCACAGCATGGCCAGCGTCATTGCGAACGAATTTTCCGAAGCTACCAGCGACCTCCATATTGCGGCGCTGGCGGAAATCGGCTTCTTACTGATGGTCATCACACTGGTTTTGAACGTCGTAGCCCATCTGTTGGTGTGGGCGACCGCCACCAAATTCCAGAAATAGAAATGGGTCTGAAATGATAATGGATTATCAAACCAGGCGCAGGTGGATTGACCGGTCCATGGTTTTCCTTTGTGGAGCGGCCGCCTTTATCGCCATGATTCCCCTCGTGAGCCTTCTTGTTTACGTACTGCTGCAGGGCTTCCGACGCCTTGATTGGGCTTTTTTCACCCACTTGCCAACGCCCGTTGGTGTCGATGGCGGGGGAATGGGGAACGCCATCCTGGGGACCCTGACCCTCATGGCCATCGCATCCCTGGTGGGCTTGCCTATCGGCATCCTGGCAGGAATTTACCTTTCAGAATTCGGCAAGAAAAACAAGTTTGCCTGGACAGTGAGGTTCACCTCCGATGTGCTTTCGGGGGTCCCCTCCATCGTCACGGGAATCGTGGCCTATACCCTGGTGGTCAAACCCATGCACAACTTCTCGGCCATCGCCGGCGGCATTGCCCTGGGTTTCATGATGATCCCCATTGTGACCCGCACCACCGAGGAACTGGTCAAGATGGTGCCGCACTCCATCCGCGAGGCCTCCTGGGCCTTGGGGATTCCCCAATGGAAGACCATTTTGAGTATCGTCATCCGCACGGCTAAGAACGGTATTTTGACCGGAGTCCTTTTATCCGTGGCCCGCATCGCGGGCGAGACGGCTCCCCTGTTGTTTACGGCCTTCAACAATCAATTTTGGCCCAAGGGGATCAATGAACCCACCGCTTCCTTGACCGTGCAGGTCTTCACTTACGCCATTTCCCCCTTCAAGGACTGGCAGGACGAGGCTTGGAGCGGGGCTTTGGTGCTTTTGATGCTGGTGTTGTCCATTAACTTGGCCGCGAAGTTGTTTTTCAAGAACCCGAGGAGCTTGCTTCGTTAAGTGCATTGAACTTTAAAAAGGGCCGATCCACTGAATGGCGGACCGGGCCCGGATTAGTTGAGGTGAAGGATGGGACCCATGATCGACGAAGTGAAGGAAAAAGGCCCGAAAAAGGAAAAGACGAAAGTGGAAAACCAGGAATCCCGGGGAGAAACCCGCAAGATCGAAGTGGCCCGCCAGGAACCCGCCACAGGCGAGGGAAGGCTGAAGATGAAGGCCGAAGGCGTCTGCGCCTGGTTCGGCACCAAGCAGGCCCTTTACGACGTGAACATGCCCATTTATGAAAAGGAAGTGACGGCGATTATCGGCCCGTCGGGCTGCGGAAAATCCACCTTGATCCGTTGCTTCAACCGCATGCACGAGACAGTGCCGACTTCCAAATTCGCAGGGGATATCTTCCTCGAAGAACAGAGCATCTTTGACCCCCGCATGGACCCCGTGGTGGTCCGCCGCCGGGTCGGCATGGTGTTCCAGAAACCCACCCCCTTTCCCACACTTTCCATCTTTGACAACGTCGCTATCGGCCTGCGCCTCAGCGGCATGAAGGACAAGAAGGTCTTGGATGAAGTGGTGGAACAAAGCCTGCGCAAGGCCGCCCTGTGGGAGGAAGTGAAGGATTCCCTCCAGAAAGCCGGAGGTGCCTTGTCCGGCGGACAGCAACAAAGGCTTTGCATCGCCCGGGCTTTAGCCATCGAACTGGAAGTGTTGTTGATGGACGAGCCCTGCTCGGCCCTGGACCCCATTTCCACCACGAAGATCGAGGAGCTGATCCACGAACTACGGCAGAACTACACCATCATCATCGTCACCCACAACATGCAGCAGGCGGCCCGCGTTTCGCAAAAGACCGTTTTCATGCTCAATGGCAAGATGATCGAACACGACGCCACCGAAAAAATGTTCACCAACCCTGAGAACAAACTGACGGAAGATTACATTACGGGCCGTTTTGGCTGAGGAGTTAAGTTAAAATGGGAAATGCTCAAGGAACGACGGAAGGGAAAAGAATGCAAATTTCATTCGACGAGGA
>JAJPJW010000157.1 GCA_021324075.1 Pseudomonadota bacterium
CGGCCTTCTCCACCACCCTCCGGTCGCCCGTAATGAAACCTTCTTTTTTGCCCACGATGACCAGGTCCTGGGGAATACGGTCCTTCACCCGGCTGAAGGCTTCCACTAGGCCGGAAAGGTTCTTGTGGGGCTTCACACTGCCCACGAACAGGAAATAAGGCCTCAAGCGGGGCCGCTTGGATTTGCGGACCTTGAACCAAGTTTCATCGACGCCGTTGTAAACCACTTGGGGTTGGCATCCCGCTTCCCCCGTATATTTCAACAGCTCGTTTTTGGAAAACCGCGAGACCGAAAGGATGGCCGACGCCTTGCGCCGCAAGGTGGAAAAAAGGTACCTGGCGTAAAGGCGTTTATGCCACCCGGGCGTGTATTGCGGCATGGCCAAGTGGAAAACGTCGTGGACCGTCACCAGAAGTTTCCCGCCCCAGCCCAGGGGGATGTTGTAGTGGGGCGACCAGAAGAGGTCCGTCTGCGCCGGGATGATCCGGGGCAGTTCGATTTGCTCCCTCAGGCCGTAAATGGGGCTATCGGCCCTGATCAGCCGGACATTTTTCGCGCGGGCCCAGCCGAACCCGCCGGTTTCCAGTTCCCTGCCCAAGAGGCGGAATTGCCACTCGGGCTTTTTCCGGATCAGGAGCGGCAAAAGGCTTTGTAAATAAGTTCCGATGCCGGCAGCTCGGATCATGCGGGCGTCAACGGTGAGGAGGGGCACTCAATCTCCTCCTTTGAGGAATTCCGCCAATGTCTTCGCCCTCTTCGACCAATCCTGCTTCCGCGCGTAATTGACGAAAAGGTTCCGCCGCCGGTCTTTCAGGGCTTTCTTCAGTTCGGCCGTAAACTCCCCGGCGGTCCGGCACAACCGGGCGGGACTCTTCACCCGCCTGATTTCATCCCAGTCCGTAGCCACCACCGGAAGCCCGCAGGCCATGTACTCGTAGAGTTTCAAGGGATGGATTCGGTCCACCAGGGCCGGATATTTCTCCCGGTTAAAGGGAATGATCCCGACTGAAGCGTGCCTCAGGTAGGCGGGAATTTGGGGATAGGGTTTGGAACCCAGGAAATGGACATTCGACGGGGCCCGGCCTCGAAGGACGGAAGGCGCCAAACCGATCAAGACAAAGGGGACCTTCGGAAGGGCGGCTGCAGCCTGCAGTACCCAGTTGAAATGGAACCATTCTTCCATAGCGCCCACATAGATCACGGGGGGCGAGGAAAACCCGCTGTACTCGGGTGGTTTGGGCGGCCTGGGCCCGGCAAAATGGTCGAAGTTCACCCCGTTGGGAAGATAGGCCAGCTTCTTCGGTTTCATTTGACGCAGGGGTTCTTCGAGGCCCCGGGCCGTATAAACCACTCTTTCCGCCCTCTGGACCAATTTCTTCTCGGCCGCCAGGGCCGCCGAGGTGGCCCTTTCAAATCCTTGGTTGAAGTCGGCCACCCGGAATAGGGTGTGATGCGCCTGGATCTGGTCCAGCCAAAAGGACTGGTAGAGGCTGTCCAGGTAAAGAAGGTCCACCTGGCCAAACCCCATTTGCCGGGCTTTTTCGACCACATTCGGAAGGGAGAGTTTCGCCCAGGAACGGTAAACCCAGGGGGATCTGAGGATTAGGCTGTTGTGGGGTGTCGCCAGCGCGAAAGGAACGTAAGCCCAGAGCTTCCCACCCAGGTCCCGGATGCCATCCCGGCGGTGGATCCTCCACTTTTCGGCCAGGTCCCCTTTGCGGCCGCCAAGGAAATGCAGGGGGGAAATAGGGTCCGAGATGAAGGCCACTTCATAGCCCAACCTCACGAATTGACGGGCCAGATGATGGCTGCCTACTTGGAAAGGCGTCGTCCAGTAGTTATGGCAGGCCATGAGGATTTTCTTGGTTGGCTTCATTTCACCACCACCTGGATTTTCCACGTGATCTTATCGGCTTCCGATTTCAGGACCAGAACCTGGGCCGGCTGATTTTTGCCATATTCGGAGGAATACAGCCCCTCCTCCACCGACCATTGTCCATCCCCGCTGGTCAGTTGCACGGCATTTGGACCTTGGGTCAGGCGGGATCGTCCATCCGGCAAAACCTGGGCTTCCCAGCCAGGAGCGGCATGGAAGTAGATCGCTTTAATGCCCTTTCCCCTGCATTCGTCCAGGCCTGTTAAACCTTCCGCCTCCAGTCGCAGCGTTCGCCGGTGGACTGGCCCGAAACCCTTATGTTCCCCAATGAACAACCCATCCTTGAACTCGATGACCTTCGCCCGGGCTTTGTCCTTCAGCCGGAACAACTCAGGCCCAAAGGGGTTTTGCTCCAACCCGTTCAGGGACAGGGTATTGTGCATGGCCGTAGAGCGGAACTTGTTTCGTTGGCCGGGAAGGGGCGTATAAACATAGGTGCCCGGGTCCACCAGGCAGGCCTTCCCATCCACGCAAAGCTCGAAGGAAAGCTGGTCGTTGTGGGCATGGCCGCCGTTGCCCTTTTGCCCCACGGACCCGCACCGAACGCAAAGCCACCAGGGATTCCGGATGAGCCGGTAAAGGCCGAAGTCGGGGAACATTTCCGAGAAAGAAACCTTGGATCGAAGTCCGCCGGTCCTTATTTCCGCCCCCCTCGCCAATTGGCGGACCAATTCACCCTCCGCCTCAAAACCCTGGGAGGCGGATTTGAATTCCACCCGGTCGAACAGGCCGTCCAAGGCGGCCAGCAAGTGCCGGTGGTCCAGGCTGTTTTCTTCGAGCGGGACCACTTTGAAAAAACGTCCACTGTCGTTGTCCCCCGTTTGGACCATTCGTCCGTCAGGACGGATGAAAGTCCGGGTGAATTCGCCCGCCTTTTTCAAACCATTCCAAAGGGCCTCAACAAGGCCGCCTCTTTTAGCGGCTCGGGGGCCATCTCCCCAAAAAAGGGACGAGGCATAGAGGGCCATTTCGGTCGAAAGCCGGTGATAGGAGGTCGAAGCTTCAAAGTTGCTTCCGTCCTGGTGGAACTGTGATTCCACTTCCTTTTCAAGTTCCTTTGCCGCGAAGTCAATCCACGGGGCGGTTTCGGGATCGCCTTGCAGGTGAAAGGTGGCAAAAATAAGCCCTGCGATGTCGGCCAGGTAATGGTTCGAACGCAACAACGGGTCCCATTCCAAATGGTGCCGGATATGGAGGGCATGCTCATAAACGCTGCGGGCCAGGCTTTCTTCGAACGGTGGGTCAAAGGTGGCGCCCAGGGACCGGAACAGGTCATAGGCCAGCACCCAATTCGCGATCCGGATGCCCACATCCATGGTGCAGGACCAGTTGACGCCGTACCGGGGCGGGTTGGTGGCGATAAAATCGAGGATCTGGTTGCGGAACTCCCGGGTATAAACCGCCGGGTCGCCGAAACCCGCGCTTTTCTGTTGGGACAGGCCATAAGCCCAGGCCAGGGCCGGCAGGTGCTGCATGCGGGCCAGTTCCCAAGGGACTTTCACATCCTGTCCCCGGACACTGCCATAGGCGATATCCCGGCTCATCGTCGCCTCGGACCACCGGTAGCCCGACTTGAAATCCAACTGCCAGTCGATGGGTTCGTAATTTTGTTCGATGAGGTCCCAAATCCGCCGGGACTCGGGCAGGTTCTTTTCGTTGATGCGGTGGAGCAGCCAGCGGCCTTCCGAATCGGCGTTCACCCTTTCCCCCGGCGCAAAAAGGGCGCCTTCCAGCCCGGCGCAACGCAGCCCGTGCTTCACCTGCACCCAGCCCGAACCCAGCAGGTCAAATTCATGGGCCAGGATTCGCCGGCTTTTTTCGAGAACCGCCTGGGCCGGCAATAGCGTTAGCGCCTTGGAAAGATCCAAGATCCGGGGCGTCAGCTCCCGGCGGCCCTTGGGGGATGCGGGGGCATAAGTCGGATGAAGGCTATCGCGTTTCCTTTCACGCTCCTCCCGGCGGCGCGTCACGACCTTGGTCACGACCTTCCCGAGGACGACATGGGGCGGCATGGTCAAAGCGCGTTTGAATTTGCCGAGCAGGCTCATGAGCAGCATTCCTTGAGTTTCTCGAGGATCCGGCGGGTGTGTTCCTTCCAGGTGTACTTGGCCACCGCTTCCTTGCGGGCGGCCTCGCCCAGCCGCCGCCGCCGGGGTCCATCTTCGATGAGGGTTTTCAAGCCCTGGACCAGGCTCTCCAGGTCCCCGGGCTTCACCAGCCAGGCCGTCTTGTCGTGTTCCAGGATTTCACCGATCTGGTCCAGGTCCGAAGCCACGATACCCTTGCCCATGGCCATGTATTCGAAAAGCTTGGTGGGCGACCCGAAGAAGGGGGTGCCGTCGGGGTTGGGAACGGTGGGCGAGACCAGGATATCGCAGGCTGCCAAATGGGCCGGGCCTTCCGCCTGGGGGATCAATCCCGTCAAGCGGCACAAGTCCACAATACCATCCCTGTGGAGCCTTTCTTTAACTTGGGCCATCCGCACTCCATCCCCGATCATCAATAGGCGTGTTTTATCCCTCAAGGATGGAAAACCCCGAAGAAGCCGCCCAAAAGCTTCCGCCAGTTGCTCAGCACCGTGCCACGGGCCGAAAGTGCCGATGAACCCCAGGACCAAGTTTCCTTCCAGGTTATATTTTCGGCGGGCCCACCCGCCATCCGTTTTGGGCGAGTAGCTGTCCGGATCCACGCCGTTGGGATTGACTAATATTTTCCCTTCGGCGATCCCCTGTTTCACCAGGCCTTCCTTGAAGGGCCGGCTGACGACGGTGACAAGGTCCGCTTTTTGAAGGTTGAGGGTTTCAATCCCCTGGGAAAGCTCCTCGTGTTTCAAGGGCTTTTCCCACTGCCGTCCCACCCATATTTCCGAGCCGTTGAACTCCAGCACCAGGGGCACAGCGAATTTTCCGGCCAAGCGGACTCCCGAAAAACTATTAAGGCCATAGCGCTGGTAGACGAAGGAGGGAGGCTCCTTTCCCAAGAGGGCCGAGGCGGATTCGAAAAAAGTTTCGTTGAAGGCCAGGGGCAGTTCCTCGCGAAAATCCCAAAACTGCGGACCGGGGACAATCCGCAGGCTTTCGACCGAATCCGATACCGTGGGCACTTTTTCCGTGGTTAAAAACAGGGGGGATGGGCCGAATTGGCCCAGGTTGTTCAAGACTCCCGCCATATGGCCTACCGAGCCCCCGGCCTTCAATCCGAAGGTCAGGTCGGTCCTGAGGTAAACGGGCCTGCGCGCGAGGTCCAGTTTCACCGTTCCCTTTTCGGCTTTAAGGAGCGCATCGACTTCCAATTTCAGGTTCTTCAGGAGAGGTGGGATTCTCAGGGAATCCTCGGCCCTTTTGAAAAACAAAGCTGCGACCGTCCCAAGACTGACCCGCATTTCCACATCCTGGTCATCCCGGATGCGGCTGTCCCCCCAGGCCAGGAACCAAAGGATCAACCCCGTAGCGAAGGGCTGGGCCATGAGTTTGAGGCCGTAAACCCGCAGAACCGCCTTTTGGTAGTGAAAAACTTCGCGCAGCAGCCGGCCCGAGGCGATCCAGTGCTTGAGTTCATCGAAGGTGATGGAGGCCCGGCTTTCGGCTTGCAGGGCTTGGTCCCCGGAAGACCCGGTCGGAGCGGAACGCCAGATGGTGATGAGGGAGTTTTTCATGGGTCCTTCAAGGTTGAATGGGCTCCGGCAAAGCGTCCCGCCTTCCGCCCGGGTTACTTCTCGCCGATCCCAATGATGCTTCGGCAATCCCACCAGATGTCCGGTGCGCCTTCCCCGACCAGGCGCAACCCGAAATTGACCGCCCGGATGAAGACCGGCCGCAGGATATCCCGCATCCATCCCCGGGGGCCCTTCGACAGGACCGGTTTCCCTTTCCCCACGGAAACAGACGAAAAAACATTGCGCATCACTTGCGCCAGGCTTTCCCGGGTAAAGCCGTTTTCATGGGTGAAATCCATGTAACGTTCATGTTGGGCCACGATCCAATCCATATTGGGGACGTCGATGATGACCTGCCCTCCGTCCTTGAGGCCTTCCCGCATGCTTTCGAGGAGGGGCACCACTTTGTCCTTGGGCACATGCTCTAACACCGCCTTGAGCAGGATAAAGTCAAAGGCTTTCCGGTTCTTTCGGAGGTAAGGATGGGCGTCCACGCACTGGAGGGTGGCCGAGGGCACCAAAGATTTCGCGGTTTTAATGTCCACCGGCGACATGTCGACGCCGTAAAGGTTCTTGAAACCCATCCCAGCCAGGGCCGCAAGGGCGAATCCCTTGTTGCAGCCGATCTCCAGGATCTTCAGGCCCTCCCCCCCCTTCCGTGAAAAAACCGGCAGGTAGTTGATTTGGACGTAGTCCGCGAACCAGTCGGCCTTTGTCTTGTCGTCCGAATCCAGGTAGCCCACGTGGGTGCTGTTGTAGGTTTGGAAAAATTTTTCCCGGTAGCTATTTCCCAATGTTCCGCCTCCGCCAAACCACGAATAGCACGCTGAACACCAGCATGCTTCCATAAGCCACGACCGATGAAATCGAGGCCCCCACTATCCCATATCGGGGGACCCAGAGGAAATTAAGTGCGATGTTCAAAAGCGCCGAAAAACCCGGTGAATAAACCGTCACCGGGGGCATGCCGATGGAGGCGAAATAGTTCATGAATACCGTGTTGAGGCTTAGGATCAGGACCGCCGGAAGCAGCCACCAAAAAACCGGCAAGGCGGGGAGGAATCGGGACCCGAACAGCATTTCGATCATCGGCTTGGCCAGGATGCCCGAGGCAAGGACCAGGGGGGCCATCAGGGCCAGCATGAGTAACAGGGTCTTTCGGGTGAACCGCCATTTCTCTTCACCCGTCTTCATCGCCGACAACTTGGGGAAAAGGATGGTTCCCACCGCAACCGGAAGCTGGTAAAGCATATCCGCCATGCTGGAGGCGTTGGAATAATATCCCGTTTGCTCCTCCCCCAAGAGGTAATTCACCAAAAGGATGTCGGATTTCAGCACCAGGAAAGCAAAGAAGGCGCTGAGGTAGGCCCTGAATCCGTAAAAAAGGGTGTCCTCGAATACCAACTTGGAAAAAACGGGCCGGACGGGGGCATGGCGGCCGAGGGCCCGAAATGCCAGGGCCAAACCCACTCCCAAGGCAAGGAGGGAGAAGGCGAAAACCGTCGTAACGTCCAGCTTCAACAGGCAGGCGCCCGCCACGGTCAAACCCACCGCCAAGGCCCGGTTGACGACCTCGATTTTGTTATAAGACCGGATTTCCTGGATGCCCACCAGGAGGTTTTGGAAAAAAAGGTAGGAGAGTCCCAAGGGAATCCAAACCAGGGCCAAAACCAACAAGAGCCCCCGCGGCCCCAAGGAAGGCCAAATTTGGAAAAAACCGTAGGCCAGGACCGCGCCCCCCACCCCTATTCCAAAGCTCAGGAGGATGGAATTGCCGATGAGGCTGGGAAGGTTTTTACGGTCCTTCGAAACGAAGTAAGTATTGGAGGCGTGGAGCCCGAAATTGCCGAATTGGACCCCCAGGCCGGAAAGGGTCATGGCCAGGGAATACTGGCCCCGCCCGCCGGGCCCCAGGATGCGGGACACCAGGACGGCGGAAATGAGGCTGAGCCCCATGAGCAGGATGCGGGTCGCGTAGATCTCGGAAATTTTGCGGCCAAAATCGGAGGTCCGGAAACGGCGGAAAGCCTGGCTTGCCGCCCCCCGGTAGGTTCCCCCGTGTCCCGCGACAAAATCTTGGATGGCCCTAAGCAATGTAGTCTTTCCACCATAAGGCGAAATTCAGCAGGTACCAGGCCTGGGCGCCCCGGTTATGGTCGACATATCGGAGGACTTCGGCCTTGTCCAGGAAGTCGGTCTTGTCGCAAAAATCGGAAAGTTCCTGCCTTGTCTTTTCACCCAGTTTTTCGAACAGCCACTCGTAAACCGGCACGCCGAACCCCTGCTTGGGCCGGTCGATCAGCTCATCCGGGATCAGGCCCCGGACGGCTTTTTTCAGGATGTGTTTCAATTCCCCGTTGCGCGTCTTGACTTCCTGGGGAATGCTCATGGCCAGTTCGACGAACTTGTGGTCGAGAAAGGGCACCCGGCCTTCCAGCGAAACCCCCATGCTCATCTTGTCCACCCGCATCAAGAGCAATTCCGGGAGCCGCATATTGAGGTCCATATAGCTCATCCAATTCAAGGGCGTCTTTTCCCAGGCTTTTTCCATGAACCGCCGGCGGATGGGGGAAATGGCTTCCCAGGAGGTCAGGCCCCCTATCCTTTGGCGCATCCGGGGCGAGAGGAGCGCCTTTTTTTGCTCCTCGGTGAAAGCCTCCGCCCCTCCCCAAAAAACCGGCTGGTCCAGTGAGCCCCTGCGGAGTTTTTCATAAGCCAGGGATTTACCCTTGCCCGCGGCTTTCAGGCCCAACAACCCCAGGCTTTTCAGGACGTTCGGCACCGGAAGGTCGTCCCAGGCTTGAAGCTTCAAGGCGGTCTTCCAGCTGGGATAACCCCAGAAAAGCTCGTCCGAGCCCTCCCCCACCTGGCAGACGATCACGCCGTTGTCCCGGGCCAGCTTGGAAACGTAGTAAACGGGCACGCAAACCGGGTCCGCTATGGGTTCATCCTGGAGGTGGACCATCCGCGGCAAGAAATCCAATAAATCATCCATTGTTAATAGTTTTTCGTGGTATTCGGCCTTCGCCAGGTCCGCCATCTGGCGGGCGTAGTGCAGTTCGTTTTGATAGGACTTGTACTCCCCCTGGTACCCAATGCTGAAGGTCTTCACCCTTTGGTTCTCGCCTTCCGAAAAGAGGGCCGTATTGGTGGAAGAATCGATGCCGCCGGAAAGGAAGACCCCGACCGGCACGTCGCTGACTTTGCGAAGTTTGACCGCCGTCCGCAGTTCCACCAGCAGCCTTTCGGCAATTTCCCCTTCCGAAACGCCCCTCAGGGGTTGGGTATGGTCCAAAACATCCCAATAACGGCTTTCTTGGGTGGTGCCATCCTCCCGCACACGAAGCCAGGTACCGGGCGGGAGTTTGAGGATTCCGTCAAAAAGCGTTTGGGGCGCCGGCGTGGTAAGGAAGGAAAGGTAGTGGTAAAAGGCCTCCTCATGCACGGCGCGTTTTTGGTCCGGATCCTGTAGGAGGGCCTTGATTTCGGAAGCGAAGGTAACCCGGTTATGGTGGAGGCTGTAATAAAGGGGCTTGATGCCGATGCGGTCGCGGATCAGCCACAGTTCCCTTTTGGGGGCGTCCCAGAGGCCGATGGCAAACATCCCCCGGAATTTGTGGAGGCACTCGATGCCCCATTGCTCGAAGGCATGCAGGATGACCTCCGTATCCGAATGGTCGGTCTTCCATTGGAACTTCCCCACTTGGTCCAATTCCTTCCGGATATCCGCGTGGTTGTAAATTTCGCCGTTGAAGACCACTTGCAGGCTGCCATCGGCGTTGGACATGGGCTGGTTGGCGACCGTGGAAAGGTCGATGATGGAAAGGCGCCGGTGCCCCAGGCCGACCCGGCCATCCTTGGAGACCCAGGCCCCCACCCCATCCGGCCCCCGGTGGGCCATGGTGTCGCGCATCTTGGCGATATAGGGTTCGGTGATGTTAAAAGGGCTGCTTTTAAAGGTAAAAGCGCCGACGATGCCGCACATGGGTAACCGTCCAGGAAGAATTTCAAAGCGGATTATATAAGGTGGTTACGGAGGAGGAGCGGATTAAATTGCGGAAAATAAGGCCTGTGAAACTACTTCAAAGCCTTCACGACAATGAACCAACCCCATTTATCGGGGAAAAAAGACCGGATCCAACGGGGCCATTTGACGATGTCATGCCAGGTCAGGATTTGTTTCCCTTCAAACCCGGAAAACGATGAAAACATCCGGCGGAGTTCACCGACGGTATAAGCCTTGGTGCCGATGCTTTCCATGTGGTGCCAAATGACGTCGGAAAAGCTCCGCCAGGGTTTTCCCGCCAGGAGGGCGTATTTCATCCACCGTTTGAAGGACAAAACCGAATAACGTCCGTAAAACATGCCGATAAAAACCCCGCCCGGCTTCAGGACCCGATGGATTTCCCGCACGATAACTTCGGGTTTCTCCGAGTGATGGATCACGCCCCAGGAATAAACCACATCAAAACTTCCGTCCTTGAAAGGCAATTTCTCGGCGTCAATCCGCCGCAGGTTGGACTTCAACCCGTGATAAGCCAGGTGTTTGCGGGTGGTCTTGATCGCCGCTTCGGTCAAGTCAACGCCGTTGCAACGGGCGCCGGCTTGGGCCCAGCGAAGATGGTCCGATCCGGCGCCCACCCCGATTTCAAGGATTTTCTTTCCCCTGTATTTTTCAAACTGCACCACGTCCGGGATAAAGGGTTCCACCTGGTTCCGGAACTCCTCGATCTTATCGAACCATTTCCGGCTCAAGGGCTTGGCACCGCCGACGATTTCTTCGGCCGTCCCGCAGGGTTCTTTTTCCCAGTAGGACCGGACCCGCTGATTGAGTTTCATACGGTTTTCGCCTTCCGCCCGCCGATGTATTTATCAATGGCTATGCCCGTGGCATAAATGCCAAAGACTGTGGCGCCGGCAACGAACCCGGCCGCGTAGGGTATCCCGGGCATCACCAAAAGCGAGGGCAGGGCGGTGAACAGGGCCATCGCCAGGAAAGGCAGGGCGGTCCGCCAGGGGATGCCCCAATAAAAAAGGGCGATCCAGCCCAAATTTCCGAACTTCAAGGCGTAATAGCAAACCCGCATGAATTTCACGAAAAGGTTCTTGAGGATGAACCCCGGGTCCTTCCGGGCCAAGAGGAACACCTGGTCCCGCATGATTTCTTCATACCGCGCCGAGAAATGGACGACAGTGGGGTCGACTTCCTTCACCTTATCGTAAGCCACCTGGTCCCGGTACTCGATGCCGTAAGGATTGGCCACATACCCCAGTCCGATATAAACCGGGTGCCAGAAGGAATGCCGGGTGTTCATCTCATAAGCCGTTCCCAAAGTCTTCCGTAAATAATCATCCCGCTTTTTTTCGACGAAGTGGAATTGCCACTGGGGGACGATGAAAAAGGCGAGCAGCATCACCGCGAACCCGGCCTTTCTCCCGTATTTCAGTCGAGGGCTTAGAACCAGCAGCAGTAAGGCGAAAAGGATTGCACCCGTTCCGCTGTGGGAGCGAACCAGGTCGGCGAAGCCACAAAAAATCCCGTCCAGGGCCAAAAGCAGCAACCACTGCCAGTTTTTCCCGGGTTTATGCCAGGCGAAGAGGAGGAAAGGAATGACGCACAAAACCGAGAAGGAACCCGCCAGGTAAACATCCCAGATTTTCGTAGCGAAAAAAAACCAGGCGAGGCCCAGGGGGACCCAAGCTCTGGCCCACCCGGATTTGAAAAAAAGCCAGAAACCCGCCAGAGCCAGCAAGAGGGGAAAAAAGTCGAGGAAGCCGTAAAAGAGGTTGACCGCCTGGTCCAGGGGAATCCCCAGGCCCTGGGCCAGGTGCGGGATGAAGTAATAGGCGCCCTTGTCGTCTCCCAACCCCACGGGGGCGACGGATGTCCCCACCTTTTCCACAAGCGGGACATGGAGCGTTTGCAGGGCGTCCAAGGCGCCTTGGAGCTCCTGGTGCCTGAATTCCATTATCTCCATAAAGGCCATCGATGTCCCTTCCCGCCGGTTTAAGTCAGCGGGTTCCTTTCACCTGGTAGACCTGAATTCCATATTTTTCCTCGACCTGCTTCAGGTTGTATTTTTTAAAAAGTCCGTCCATCACTTCCCCCTCGAACTTTATATTTTCTTCGATCGCATTTTTTTCAGGGGTTTGTGCAAAAGGGCGGTAATAAACATAGTCCCCTGCCCGGAGGCGGGGGTCGAATGCCTTGATCCGCGCCAGGACCGGCGGGCAAATATTGGCCTGGGACAAGTCGTTATAAGGATAGGTTTTCACCCGCCCCGCAAAGATGGCGACATCCAAGCCATAATCCCTGTAATCATCCCCTGCCAGTTCGTTTTCACCGAGGAAATAAGTCAATGCCTTGCGGTTCCCCGAATATTTGTTGAACAACTCCTCAGCCTCCCGGCTGAAGCCGTCATCCCGCGGGATGTCCCGGGCACCCTCCAGGACTTTTGGCCACCATTGGGCCAGGGGCACGGATTGTTCCTTGATCTTCAAGACCGCCTCCGGAACCAATGCCTGCGAATACACTCCGATGAAAACCACCGAGACGGCGAAAATGATTTTTCCAACGCCCCGGGGCAGGAAGGAGGGTTCCTCGGAACGCAAAAGTTGGAGCCAAAAGGCAAACAAGAGGAGGCCCGGCATGGACACGTGGAAAAGGTTGTTGGGATGGGCGCGGTAGACAAAATACAAAAACTGGAAGATGCCGTAAAAAAGGGCCAGGACAAGGACGTTAAAATGCGCCGGAAGGGCTTTACCTTTTTCCCGTTGGGGCGCCAGGTAAAGAAGGGCGAACATCGAAAAATAAAGGGTCCCCGCCAGCAGGCACCAGGTGTCAAAGCCGGGCCGGGCCATGGACCCAAACCCGCCTTTATAAAGAAAAATGTAATCCAGATAATAATTCCAATGGGGCCAGTCGCCCGAGCGGGCGTGGATATCCCCATAAAGGAAGGCCCCCACCAGGAAAACGCAGGTGGACAATGGAATGAGCCTTTTAAGCAGTCCCCTCCAATCCAGTCCCAGTCCCTTCTCCAAGATTCCCGACTCGAAAAGGATAAAAGCCAGGTAGGGGGGCAGCGTGTAGAAGCAAACCTCGTAGCTCCAAAAAAAGGCCAATCCCAACAGGAGCGCCTCCAGCCAAATAAAAAAACCTTTCCACCGGGGAAATTGGTTTCGAAGGAGGACCGAAGCCATCAGGATATAAATAAAGCCGAAACGGAGCGGCCCCACGGAAGGGACGATAAAAGGGCGGGGGGTTTGGGCGAAGTGGTTGACAAGAAGAAGGGCTAAGAGCACCAGGAAGGAAAAGACACCCGAGCGGAAAAGCTGGCGGGCAATGAAATAAAAGACGCAATATTGGGCGACGATTAAAAAGGTCAGCACCCAGCTGAAGGAGGTATAACCCAGGGGAAGGAAGTGGAAGAAAAATTTCAGGAAATAAAATACCAGGACCCCATATTGGGCGTTGATGTCGACCAGGAGCGATTTCCCCGCGATCAGGTCCGACAGGGGGCCCATGTAATAGGAGCAATGGTAGCGTTGGTAGGGAAAATAGGGGTCCACCACGAGCCAGGTGATCAGCAAGAAGACCGCCGCATAAAGGGGAAGGCTTTTGGCCACCTTAAGTTTTCCCAACTCCCGGTAATCCGCTCCCCCTTTGCTCCGGTCCGCCTTGAACGGAACGAGGAAATAGAAAATACAAAGGGCGCCCAATAGGAAAAGATAATTCGGAAATCCCCAATGTTGCAACATGTGCTCCAGGCTGTGGAAGGACAAAACCCAGGCGACGAAAACCAGGAGGGTCCAACGGTAAAGGTGGTAAGGGTCCTCCCCCACCGGGGCGGGGAGCAACCGCCGGGTTTGGGCGAGGATAAACAGGACCGAAACGACGGCCTGGAGGCAGATAAAAAGCAAAAGGAAATACCAGGCATTGCCCCCGAAAAACCGGAGCCCCCAATTGGGTTGGAGATAGGGCAGGAGGACGAGGACATTGATAAAGACGAGGCAGGGATAATAGGCGGGTTTCGGTTCCGGCGTCGATTTTTTCACCCGGTGCAGGATGGCCGTGGCGGCGGCCCCGAGGAGCGGGCAAAGGGACCAAGCCAGGATGTAGATCAAAAAATCGGGCTTCGGGTGGTCCGGGACGGTCGGATTCAAGAGGACGAAAAAATTGAAAAACACGATCCCCAGGAGGCCGCCCAGGAAAAAGAATTCGAATTTTTCCCGCTCATCCTGGAACTTCATTTTCAATGGATTCATTTATAGCCGATGACCGCCATGTTCCCGGCGGGCAGGGGGATGGGCAGGTAGCCGATCCCGATGGCCTTGAGCAGGGGGATCAAAACTTTTTTCATGGCGCGGGGGAAAGGCAAAAGTTTGAGCCAATAGTGGACGGGGTAGAGGTTGAGGATGCTCTTGACCTCCACCTTTTTAAAGCCGGCCTCCTCGAACATGCGTTTGGCGCTTTGGGAGGAAAAAAGCTGGAGGTGCTCCACATCGAAAATCGGCGATTTACGGCCCAAAACCGTGGCCGAGAGGGAACGCCGGTTATGGGAAACCACGAAGAAAGCCCCGCCGGTTTTAAGGATTTGAAAGGCCCCCCGGCACATTTCCTTGGGTTCATAAAGATGCTCCAGGGTTTGGAAACAGGTGACCAGGCTCAGGCTGTTCTTTTTGAAGGCCTTGGGCTTAAAAAGGCCGTGGATGATCAGGGGCCGGATTTCTTTTTTGGCGGCCTGGATGGGCGCTTTGGAGGGCTCAACCCCTTTGACTTTCGCGAATTCCTTGCCGATCAGCTGTTCCAGGAAGGCGCCGTCTCCCGTGCCTATATCCAATGCACCCACCCGGTCGGGCAGGTTGGCACCTATGCCATTCAAGAAGGAAGCGTAGGTACGGGCGGCATAGCCCGCCTCTTCCGCGCTGTCAAAGGCCGCCTCGTGGTAGGCCTCGGACAGGGTTTTCAGCGTGGGCAGGGGGTTGGCGTAAAGCAGGTCGCAGCCGGGACAAACCACCAGCCGGTAATGCATGTACTCGGGCATCTTCCGGGACGCAAAGGCGAAGTCGTCCAGTTGCGACCGGTCGATGTTTTCTTCGGCGAAGACACAGGACTCATTCTTCGAATCGCAGACCGGGCAGGCGCGACGGACCATCTTGATTTTATTTTTCACGCTTTTTTCCTGTTTTTAGGTTTTGAACCCGTCAGCGGGTTTCAACGGCGGAGCGCACTTCCCCGTCTTTAATAATGCTGCGCCGCACGAAGGCCGGCCTCTGCTTGACCTCTTCGAAAATCTTGGCGATATACTCGCCGATGATGGCCAGGGCGAACAAGTTGAAGGATCCGAAAAACAGGATCAGGAGCAGGACCGTGGTGACGCCCTTCGGGGCCAGGTCCGGCAAAAGAATTCGCAAGGTCAGCTGGACCCCGCCCAGAAGCAGGCTCACCAGGAACAAAACCGTCCCCATGAAGCTTAAGATCGTCAGGGGTGTGTAACTGAAAGACAGGATCCCCTTCTTGGCCCAATCCAGGAGCTTGGCGAGATTGTTGGTGGTTCGCCCGAACATCCTCTCGGGCCTCACGTAGTCCACGCCCGTTTGCTTGAACCCCACGTAGGCCCGCACGCCCCGCAGGAAAAAATCCCTCTCTGGAAAGCTCAGGATGGCCCGCACCACCCTGCGGTCGAGGAGCGAAAAGTCCCCCGCGTCGTGGGGAATGCTCAAATACGAGAAATAATCGAAGATCCGGTAAAAAAGCTTGTAGGCCAGCTGCATGTAAAAAGGCGCCTCCCTTTTCACCCGCCGGCCAAAAACCACGTCGTAACCCCCGGCCCATTTTTCCACGAACTGCTCGATGAGTTCGGGCGGGTCCTGCAGGTCCCCGTCTAAAAGCACGCAGGAGTTCTTGGTGGAAACCTCCATGCCGCTCCGGAAGGCCGACTGGGACCCGAAGTTCCTGGAATGGGAAACCCCCAGCACATGCCGGTCTTTGCGGGAAATTTCGGCGATGACTTCCTCGCAGTTGTCCGGGCTGTTGTCGTTGACGAAGATGATCTCGTAGTCGATCTTCAACTTCTGGAAGGTGGCCTTGAGCCTTTCGTACATGATGGGGACGGCCTGGCCGTCCTTGTAGCAGGCGATGATGGCCGAAACGCTGTGCTTGGTGTCGAGCTGGAATTTCTTGGAGGCCTTTTGGTATTTCTCCCTGTCCTCCAGGCGGCCATACCACTCGGCGGTGGCCTTGAGCCCTTCGGCAAAGGAGGTACGGGCTTTCCATCCCAGCAGTTCCTTGGTTTTTTGGGTGTTGGCGAACCAATCCCGCACGTCCCAAGCCCGGTCTTCCATCGATTGAAAAGCGGGCTTTCCCTTGATCTTAAACTGATCCCCCGCGGCGCGGGCCACGTCGGCAATGGTGGTCTTGACCCCGCTGCCGATATTGAAGGAATCCCCGTACTGGGCCGGCCTCAGGTTGAGGGCCGTATCCACGAAGGCCTCGCAGACATCCTCGACATAAATGAAGTCGCGCGAAATATCCGGGTGGACGAAGTCCGGGTATTTGCCTTCCAGCCCCGCCTTGACGACATTGGGGATCAGCCGGGAAGAGTCTTCATAGGGGCCGTAGACCGAATAAAGCCTCAGGTTGGCGCAGGGCAGCTGTTTTTTCTTGCCGTAATAGTGGATGGAATTGGCGCTGGCCACCTTGGAAACGGCGTAATCGCTGTTGGGCTCGGGCAAAAGCGTCTCTTCCGGGCCCGAGGCCTTGTCCCCGTACTCGGAGGAGCTTCCGGCATGCACGTAGGCCGCGATGCCTTTTTTTAAAAGGCGCCCCAGGATCTTCGCCGTGAGGTTGAAGTTGGTCTGGTAAATGAGGTCGCTTTGGGTCTCGAAGGAATAGGCGCCATAGGCCACGCAGTTGAAGACGGTCTTGGGGTCGGTCTGGGCGATCAGGTAATCCAGGTTGGCGTCCACCAAAAGGTCCGCCTGGAGGACGTTCTTGGACGGCAGGTCTTCCACCCGCCAAGCCGGCGTATGGAACACCGTGCCGTAGGCATCGTCCCGGTATTTGAGGATCGTCCTCAAAAGGACGGCCCCGATGAAACCGCTGGCACCCAGGATGAGGATGGGCCCCTGAAGGTGCTTTATTTTATCCTCGAAGTTCATGCCAGGCCCGTCACTTTCAGGATGTTCTCGGAAGTCAGGCCGCATTCCTTGCGGTGGAAACCCTGGGACCCGTAATAGCCCGAGAGGTAGCCTTGGGCGCAAAAGTGGCTGAACTTCTTGGGAGCCCTTCCGGAGAGCAGCAGGAACCGGCCGATCATTTCTCCAGCCCCCCCATGGGCCACATGTTCCTCCACGACTACCAGGTGGCCGCTCGTTTCAAGGTCCTTCAAGAACTGGGCGGGAACGGTTTTCTCATCCAGGGGAAGTTCGGTCAAGACCCACAGGTTGGGGCGCTTCGCGTTTTCCAGCCCTGCGAAATCCTTCATTAAAGTTCCGGCGATGGGGCCCACGACCGCCACGGCCGGGCCCGCACCCGAAAGCACCTTTCGCCAGGGGGCATAGGGGCCGGGATCTGCCTCCTTGGATTTCTCGTCCCTCCCTAAACGCAGGTAGGCCGGATGGCCGGATCGGAGGATGCGTTCGACCGCCGGAGCCACATCGGCCCCGAATGCCGGCACATAAACATTCATATGGAGGAGCGAAAGGAGGATTCCGTAATCTTCGATCGCATGGTGGGTGCCGCCCATGACACCGTAAGCATAGCCGCCGCCGTTACCGACCAGGGTTACGGGGAGGTCGTGGAGGCAGACATCGTTCCGGACCTGTTCCAGCGGACGGGCGTAAATGAAGGGGGCGATGCTGTAGGCCCAGGGCTTGAGGCCCTGGCTGGCAAGGCCCGCGGCCACCGAAACCATGTTTTGTTCCGCCACCCCGGCGTTGATAAAGCGGGCACCGGCGGCTTTTTGAAGGGGTTCCAAGGCCATAAAACCCAGGTCGCCCGTCAAAAACACAAAATCCGGGTCCGAAGCCCTCTGAACCATGGCCTCGCAAAATTCATTCCTCATGCTTCCCCCAGCTCTTCCAAGGCGGTTTTAAACTGTTCATCCTTCAGCGGAAGGTAATGCCATTCCATTTTGTTTTCCATGAAAGACACGCCTTTACCTTTGACGGTATGCGCCACCACTACCCGGGGCCCCGGCGCGGGGTCTTTGAGCGCCTTTTCCAACGCCTCCGTGTCATGTCCATCCACTTCAGAGATAGGAAGGCCGAAGGGCTTGAGGCGGTCCAGCAGCTTTTCCTGCCCGGCCACTTCCCGGGTGGTCCCGAAACCCTGGAGGCCGTTTTCATCGACGATTAAGGTGAGATTGGTTAGTTTTTGGTGGGCGGCGAAAATGAGGGCCTCCCAATTGGATCCCTCCTGCCATTCACCATCGGAGGTCAGGCAAAAGATGCGGCCCTTCTTCCCTTGCAGCCTCTTGGCCAGGGCCAAGCCGGACGCCAGGGAAAAACCATGGCCCAGGCTCCCCGTCGCAAAGGTAATTTCTTCTTTCCACCGCGGGGCCGGATGGCCGCTTAACCGGGTTGGTTCTTTATGGAACAACTTCAGGTCTTCATCCTTGAGCTTCTCCATCGACCAAAGGGTGATATAGAGGGCGCCTGCCGCGTGGCCTTTGGAAAGGATGAAATGGTCCTCGGGACCCATCACCCGGTGGTGGAGAACCATCAGGATATCCAGGCAAGAGAGGTTTCCCCCAATATGCCCCACCCCGCTTTCGTAATGCATTTGGAGGAGCCGTTTTTTGCTCTGGTGGATGATTTGTTTTAATGTTTTCATGAACCGAACTTGGGCAGAGTTGGAAACGGGGCTATCTTAAACGAAATATCAGGGAATTTGGGACGTTTTAAGGGAAAACCAGGGAAAAACCCTGGATGTTGGACATTTAAAATTTCTAAATTTTGATGCGCTCTTCGATTTGCAAGGCGATACGACTGGCCTGGAGTTGCTGCCAAAGGGGGATCGGCCATTCCCCACCTTTGAGGACGGTCTGGGCGAAAGCTTCCAGCTCTTCCTTCTGCCCCTTTTCCGGCGTCTTGCCTTGCAAGCTAGGTACGGAAACGCCGGAACCGGAGAGGCCCTGGTAGTCCTTCAAGGCAATCACCCTGCCATCCACAAAAACTTCCATCATTTCCTTGGGATAGTCCTTAGCGCCCAAGGCCGTATAGGTCAGGGAGGCCACCGAACCGTCATCAAAGGTTAGGGTGGCCGTGAAATTATCCGCGGCGCTGTAATAACCGGTTTGGGGGCGAATGGCCTGGGCTTCCACCTTTACCACCTTGGCTTTGGTCAGATAGGTGAACAAATCATAAATGTGGCAGGCCTCGCCCAGGTTTCGTCCTCCACCCTCTTCCCCATGCACCCAGTGGTCCAGTGGGATATAGCCGGCGTTCATTCGGTAATTAAGGATCATGGGATTGGTGCGGCCGTGGACGGCCTTGGAGATGGCATTAGCGTATTTGGAGAACCGCCTGTTGAAGCCGGTCAGCAGCACCGGCGCGTTCTTGCCATGGGACTGGTAAAACTTTTCGATCGCTACAATGCCTTTTTCATCCAGGGATAGGGGCTTCTCAACCAGCACGTGCTTCCCGGCCTTCAAAGCTTCCAGTGCCATTTCGGCGTGCAGGTGGTGGCGGGTGGCGATCAAGACCGCGTCAGTTTCCTTGTCCTTCAAGACCTCTTTAAAATCCGTGGCGGCGTAATCGGCCCCGAACTGCTTGGCCGTTGCATTGGCGTTGGCCCCCGTGCGGCTGACCACCGCCCTTAAATGGTAGAGGTTGGAAAGGGTTTGAAGATTTGGAAGGTGCATGCCCTTGGCGAAGCCGCCCGCGCCCACCAGGGCCAGGCGGACTTTCTTGTGGGAAGCTGGCTTCGCTTCGGGATTGGGAATGGCCTTGGCCAGAGCTTCTTTCTTATCGGCATTAGGATAAGACAAAAGAACGATCAAAGGACGGGGTTTGCCTGAGCCCAGGGCTTGGTAGGCTTTGGCCGCTTTCTCGACCGGGAAGACATCGTGGATGAGGGGTTTAACTTGGATCTTGCCCGAAGCCACAAGCCGCAGGTATTCGGCCATGTTGCGGTTCTCGGTCCAGCGGACGTAGCTGATGGGATAGTCCAGGCCCTTTTCTTCGTAGCGGGAGTCATATCGGCCCGGACCGTAGGAAGTGGAAATCAGGAAATCTATTTCCTTGGCGTAAAAATCCTCGCGTTTTAAATCCAGCCCGACGTCGCCCACCAAGACCACCCGGCCCTTGCGGCGGCACATTTTGAAGGCGGAAGAAACAACTTCGCTGGAAGCTGTGGCAGCGGTAATCAGTACCCCATC
>JAJPJW010000143.1 GCA_021324075.1 Pseudomonadota bacterium
AAAGGCTGCCCCCCATGCTCCCCATCACCAGCAGTGAATCGCCGGGATTGAAGCTGCTTTGGCCGGGAAGGCCGATGTCATAGGTGGTCGTCAAAAGATAGCCGGCCCCCGCGCTCCAGTTGAAGGCTTCCCCGGTGGAATTAAGCGTCCAGAAAAGGTTCCCGCCCCAGCCCCGCCCATGGTAGTAGCTGGGTTCGAAGAGGAAGGGGATGGCTCCGATGGAGGAACGGCCTTCCCAGGTCGTGTCGCCCGTGCCGACGTTCAACGTCCCGGCAACCGTGGAGATGAGGGAGGGCCCCATGCCCAAGTTCAGGGAAGCCCCCATGGTGCCGTCGGAGATCTGGTTGGACTTGTAGGAAGCCGGGGCCAGGCCTCCGGCGGAGGACTGCTCGTAATCGCCGACCACGAAGGCTGTGTCGGCGGAAAGGCCGAAATCACCCGAGGAGAAGGAAAAGGAGGCGGGGATGCGCTGCTCGGACCCCGAATAGACGAAATTGCTGGTCCAGGAATCCAGGACATAGCCGATTTGGAATTGGGCGCGGTCGGCCAAGGCCGGCGCGGCCAGGAGGCCGGAAAGAACGACGGTCAGGAGGGTTTTTCGCATGGCTTATCAGATCTCCGGCATCTTGAATTGGATAATCAAGGTATGGGCCCCCAGCCCGAGGAACTGGTCGTCCCCCGCTTTGTTGGCGGCATTGCCGGTGTCGGGCGCCCCGCCCGTCAAGGGCTTGAAAGGGTCTCCTTGGTTGCCGCCCATTCCGTAAAAGGGGCTAAAGCTGTCCGGCGGACCGGGGGGTTGGTTGGGGGAGCCGGCCGGCATGTTCCCCTTGCCTTTGTTGACCTGCCCGTTGCCGATGTTGGGGTTATTCGGCTTTCCGCCGGTGAAATGACCCTCATTCCCGGGGCCGTATTGGTAGGTTTGGCCCCCGGCCTTGGCCCAGACGTTCCCTTCCTTTACGAAGATATCCACCAGGTGACGGTTGGGGTCGTAATCCACTTCGTACTGCGTTCCCCGCACGCCGCAGATCACGCCCCCCGCGTCGATCTCAAAGGAGGACTTCGAGGAGGCCAATTTCTTGACCGTGGCGAAAAGCTTCCCCAGGGCCAGCTTGAATTGGAAAATTTTGTCCGAAGTCCCGCTTTTACGCAGCTTGCCGATGTTGAATTGGGTGCCGGGTTTGACATTCAGCTCGGAGCCGTCAAAAAAGGAAAGAGTGGCAGTGGAATCCTTGTCCGTGGAAACCTGGTCCCCTTCCAGGACGGTGGAATCCTTTTGGGCGGGGGAGGCCTTCCCTCCGTGCAGCACCGTCACCGAACCCGAAACGGAGGTGAAAACCCCCTGGTTGGGTCGGGTTGTGGCGGAAAGCGCCGGGGAAAAAAGCAGGAAAGAAAGGGCGGCCGAAAGAATCGGTGTCTTCTTCAGAAGCATTTAAAGTCTCCGGGAAACGGCGCCGTTGGGATGACCTGATATTACCCGAATTTACCTGGCAAGAAACCCGTTTTTTGGGCCGGTCGTTGACTACCCTTAATTCCAAAACCACGGACTTGAATCGGATTTCCCAAAACATTTCCCGATGGGAAATTTTTACTCGGTCTTTACGTCATCCCCCCAAAATTCCCCGCCTTTTTCAGTGTTTTCCATGGTAGTTCCTGGCCTGGGATTTGCCCTTATCAGAAGGACGTTCCAATCCATCCAAGGAGATCTTTTATGAAGGGCGCTAAAAATATCCTGAAGCTGGTCATCCTGGTACCGGCACTTTCCCTGCCTGTCGCCTGCACGAAAGCCAATTCCCCCTTGAGCCCCCTGGGGTCCAACAATACCCAGCCTTCCACCCCTACCCCGGTTCCGACGGTCCAGGTCGGTGACCCGGCCCTGATGTCCGCCCTGCAGTCCGTTCTCTACGACAACGGCATTATCGCCCATGCTACCGACCCCATCACGCCCCAGGATCTGGCCACCCTCACCAGTTTGGACCTCGAATCGGCGGGGGTTTCGGACCTGGGCGGCCTGGAAAATTGCACCGCCCTGACCCAACTGTCCCTGGGCGGTAATGAAATCCACGATCTTTCGCCCCTTTCCAGCCTGACCGGCCTGGCCTGGTTGGACCTCTCCCACAACCCCGTTGCCAACCTGGCTCCGCTTGCGGGGCTGGTGAACCTTGAGACCCTCGACCTGACCGGCGACGCCGTGACGAACCTCGCCCCCCTGGCGGGTTTAACCCAGTTGGGCGAACTGGACCTGGGGGACAACCAGGTGGCCAACCTTTCCCCCGTCACCGCCATGACGGCCCTGACCAACCTGAACGTCTATTCCAACCAAGTCACCGCCCTTCCCTCCAACCTCTCCGCCCTCACGAATCTCCAGTATTTGGACGTCGCCTCCAACCCCCTCACCAGCCTTTCGCCTGCGGCAGGGTTGGACAACCTGCTGGAATTGGACGCCGATTCCTGCCAGGTCACCAGCCTGGCCCCCGTCACCGCCATGCCGGACATCATGGTCCTTTTGGTCAACCACAACCCCCTTGCCAGCCTGCCGGACCTTTCGGGTTTGCCCGGTCTTTACGACATCGACATCACGGGCTGCGGGGTGACGGACATTTCCGGCCTGGCGGGCATGGCCCACCTGCAATACTTCTGGGCGGCCAACAACCAGGTCAATAACATCGACGCCCTGGTCTCGGCGCACAATAACGGCTCCTTCCCGGCCTTCAACAACCAGGTCGCCCTGGGCGGCAATCCCCTGGGCGACCCCAACGCGCCGGCCGATGATTGGAACCTGGCGGCCTACGGGGTCCATATCCAGGGGTACAACCCGCCGGCGCCGACCCCCACCCCCGCGCCGGGGACTTGAGAAAAGTAAATTCAGGAGGAAAATAACCGTGGAAACCATCCGCCAACAACCATTCAAAGGAGAGAGGGTCATGAAAAAAATCATCCTGACGTCGGCTTTGCTTTTCATCAGCGCGGGAGCGGGAATGGGGGTCTGGGGGGATGAACCGGCGGTCAAGCCGGGGGAAAAGCTCACCCAGGATCAGGCAGTCCAATTGAACGACGCGGTCAAGGCGAAGCACCTGAAGAAGGGCAAGCCGGCCCGCAAGATCCAGGGCAAGGCGGCCAAGGGGGCCCCAAAGGTTTCCCCCGCCCCGACGAAAAGCGCCCAATAACTTTAAAGAATGGCGCTGAAGCAGGGGTTTGGGTCGAAAGGTTTTTTAGAGTTTTTGCAGCTTTTCGAGGAAGACTTCCAGGACTTTAACTTCATCCTCTTTCATGGCCAGGAAGCGGAGGCCCGCCCCCTTGCCGTCGGCCCAGACCACGTCGGCCAGCAGGGTCAGCGGGGCTTCGGGCGGCGGAAGGACGACCTTGACGTTCAGATGATTGCCGAGTTTCAGGGGTTCTTCCGAAACGATGTACATCCCCCCCAGGCCGGCGTCCACAGCCTGGGCGGTTTTGGGGTCCGTTCCGATCTTCTTGACCGCCTCGTTTTTGTGCTTCTCATCCAACAATTGGTAGGTGACGGGAAACTTCACCAAGAGGCGGGAGTGGGCCCGCTTTTCGACGAAAATGGTTCCTTCGGTCATCGGCAACTCCTGCTGGATTCGCTTGTACTGATTTTAGCGGATCGCCCAGCCCAGCCCAAAGCTTTTTGGCCCCGGCCCGGAAAAACCCAAATTTAAGTGGGACTTTTGATCCAAGGGGGGCCTGCCGGACCACCGGGTCATTGGGAAACAGCTTCAATCCATGGTTCTCGCCGCCGCCTCAGCCCTTCCACAGGGCCCGGATGAACTCTATCACCAGGGCAAGGAATCCGGCGGCCAAAATGCCCGCGAGCAGGAAGCTTTCGATGAAATAAAAATCCCAGCCTAAAAAAGCCCACAGGCAAAGGCCCGCCCCTGCCCCCAACAGGACCACCAGCCCGATCCAGGAGGATGGGCCTTTATCGTTGTTGAAGGGGTCCGGGGAATCGCTCATGGTCGGCCCCAGGGTGGATCCTAATGCCCCATGCTCTTCAGGATCATGGCAAATGCGACGAACCCGATGACAACCCCCACCAAAACCAAAAACCCGAAAAAGATGCCGAGGACGCCGAAGGCCCGGCCCAGGGATATCTTGTGGGCTTCGGAAACGCCGAAAGCGATCAGCACCCAGGACCAGAGGAAAAAAACCATGGCGGGGAGGATGGTGAGGATCATCGTGATGTTTCCAGCCGCCCCCACCGTCCTCAAATCGGTCTCGCCCCCCATAATGAGGGCCCACTTGGGGATTTCGCCCAGCCGCATCAGGATCAGCCCCCCAAAGCAGGGTACATAGGCCCAGGCATAAGCCGTGGCCACCTTTCCCAGGGTCCCCGTCCCGCCCAGCCATTTGCCGATGAGGAAATTGCAAATGACGGTGAGCCAGTAAAAGATCATCCCGACCACCATCATCATCAGGATTTCAGCCGGTAAGGCGGCCCCGGCAGGGAGGAACTTGAGGAGCACAAGGTAAAAGGTGGGGTTGATGCCCGCCAGTAATGTGTAAATGGGAATCAGCACCCATTGGCCGTAACCCGGGTCCTCCGCGACCAGGACCTTGAAGGTTTCGGCCGGTTTGACCAGGATTTCGAAGAATGACCGGAAGTAGGAAATATTGTTTTTCATGACGCCTCCTCAAATATTTTACTTGTACTCCGCGTATTGGGCCTGCAGCTCACCCTGGCAGGAGGTCCCCATCAGGATATAGGTCAGCGTATATTTGTGCCGGTTGTCTCCCCAGAGGTCCTTCTTGACCTCGGCTTCGTCCGCATTGGGGTCGTGCTCGGCGACCAGCTTGTCGGCCGAGATCGTCTTGCCGTCCATGTCGGCCTTCCAATCGATGGTCCAAAAGATGGTTTTATGTTTTTTGACGCCTTTCGAAGCCGGCACCGTATTTCCGTCGGCCGACTTGAGGTTGAGGGTCAGCACCGCCTTGTGGTCGTGCTTGACGAAGGTATCGTCATAGGTGGCGTAATCGGTGGAATTGGTGAAGTTATCCTCGTTCTTTCCGTGCTTCTCGTGGTTGGCGTTGCCCTGCAGGCCCGGCATGCCGAAATACTCGAAGCGGGGGCGCAGGATGTTGCCGCCCCGTTTGACCGTAATGGGGGAATAGTAGCGCGTCACGTAGCTCACGTCGTAATAGATCAGGTGGTTGCCCGGTTCGATCTTGGTGAGGCATTTGCGCAGGTGGTCCCCCGGTTCGCCCTCGAACTGCAGCCGGGTCTTATGGTCCAACAGGACGTCCGTGGTGTCGGTGCGCACGCCCAGGTCCTCGAAGGTCACCGTGGTGCGCGCGAAGGCCAGGAAGCCGACGACCGCCAGCGCGCCGGCCAGAACCAGCCCGGCGGCGGGCAGGAATTTGGGCATCCCGGTGCTCTTCTTCCCGCCCTTGGGAGCCTTGGGCTTCAGGACGTTAGGGTCATAAATCTCGAATATCTCCAGGGGCTCGTCGATCCCCTTCACCGTGTAACGCCCATGGGAGGCCCAGGCGGCCTCGCCCTTCCTCCCCGCCAGCCAACCCTTGGCCGAGTCGAAGACGCTGTAGGTCAGGAAGACCTGGCCGCCCTCGGCCAGCCCCTCCACCCGGGAAGCCCGGTTCACGTGGCGCCCGAAGACGTCCATGCTCATCTTGTCCTCTACGGTCACCTGGCCCATGTGCAGGCCGATGCGCACCAGCAGGGGCGGTCTATCCGCATGTTCGGTGTTGTGCTTGCGGAGCGCCGCCTGGATCTCCAGGGACCGGGCCGCCGCGGTCGAGGGCTCGGAAAAGACCGCCATAACGGCGTCGCCGATGTGCTTGATCACCCGCCCGGCCCCGTCCCGCTCGATGATCGGGACCAGGATGCCGTCGTGTTCTTGCCGTACCTGGTTGGAGAAGGCGTCCCCACGTTCTTCGGTCAGGCGGGTGAAGCCCTGGATGTCGGTGAACATGATGGTGAGCACCGAAGCGTTCCGGCTTAGGCGGAACTTGTCGATCAACTCCACTTCATTCTGGGCAATGGGCAGGTTGGAAGGAATCTCGGTCATGGCGCCCCAATCATCCCATGGGCGGCAGCCCAAAGCCAAATGAAATGGGCGTTACAGGGCGGGGACCCAAGGACGCGAAACGGCCTTGTTTTAAGCTTGTTAAACCGGAAGCTCCTTCTTGTCCAACCGAAGGTTCCTTTTTATACTCCCCTCGAATGAACAACCGCCTTCTTCAGGGCGGCTATAAAAGGGGCATTGATGTCGACCTCCAAAACCATCCTCCTCGTGGAAGACGATGCCCAGCTTAGGCTCTTGGTGAAAAAAACGTTGGAAGAAAACGGCTATTCGGTGGTGGCGGCCGCGGACTCCACCTTCGCCAGCGCCGCGGCCCGTATGCGGGGCGGCATCATCGACTTGATCCTGGCCGACATCAACCTGCCGGGCCTGACGGGGGGCGAATACGCCGACTACCTGAGGACCATCAATTCCAACCTCAAAATCGTCTATATGTCCGGGGCGCCGGTCCAGGACTCGGACGTCATGAAGCACCTTCGGGGGGATACGGCCTTCTTTATCGCCAAGCCTTTCGAGCTGAAGGACCTGTTGCTGACCATCCAGCGGGCCTTGGGTCAGATCCAAAACCCGCCTCCCGACAAAGAGGGCGATCCTTAAAAATCCGGAGGGTCCGGAAGTCAGGGAAAGGTTTTGAAAATGGAGGCGGGGTTCTCTTTGCTCCAATAAATGCCGAGCAGTTTTCCCAAAATCAGCTTCTCATCTAAAGGCCCCCAATAGCGGGAATCGTAGCTGTTGTCCCGATTGTCCCCCAGCATGAAGTATTGGCCCGCCGTCAAAGTTACCGGCCCGTAATTCAATTTGGCGGAATCCGGGCCTTCTTCCTTCCTTATTTCTTCTAATGTCCCGGTGTGTTTCACGTAGGGCTCGATTTGTTTGGCACCATTGACGTAAAGGTCCTCGTTCCTCACACCGACGACGTCACCTGGAATGCCCGCACAGCGTTTGACGAATGTTTTCGTGATGTCCTGTGGAAATAGAAAAACGACAAGGTCGCCTCTCTGGGGCGCCGCGAATTGGAAATAGCGCTTAGTCCGGTGAAAAAAGGAATGGCCATAGATGAGGTTGTTGGACAGGACATAGTCCCCACGGTAAAGCGTGTCTTCCATTGAGGAAGCCGGGATCGCGTAAGTCTCCAGGACCAAATGTAAGGGTATGGAGAACGGCAGCCCCAAGATCAAATAAAGGCCCAGGGTCCCCCAAAAACGCCAAAAAGAAACTTCCGCAACCCAGGCTACGAGAACCCAGAAGACGGCCACTCCGAAGGCAATACCGGCGAAGAGGGCCAGCCCGTAGCTGAGATTTTTCAAGGCTAAAAAAATAATCACGGGGATACTGGGGGCAAGCGCAACGGCCAGACCCAACCATGCCAGCTTTTTAGTCGGAATCTTGTTTTGCGGGTTCACCCAACGGAAAGACTTGAAAAAAACTAATGTCTTATAACCGGCTTCTAAAGAGAAAGCCCCGATGATCAGCAGCGCAAAAGTTAAAGGGCCCATTAAATTCCACCTTTTGGCAAGATCAGGCCGTACCCGTTTCTTACTGCACGGAATAAGCCGCCGGCCAGCCGTTCGGACCGTATGTCCAGGTCACGTGTTTCCCGTTTTTCCTCAGGCCCACCAGGGCCTCGTTGAAATAAAAGGAATGGCTGGATCCCACCACAACGTCCTTGAGGAAAGCCAGGGCCGCCGGGGTGCCCAATATCCCCAGTTGGACTACCGCCCATTTCTGGGCGCTTCCATGGGACGAGGTGGAAACCAGTTGGATCAAGCGTGCCACCTTCTGGTCGGCCGGCAGGTCCTTGATTTCCATCTGGCATCGGATCTGGTCCAAGGGCCCTCCCGGCGCGTAAACGGACAGCAGGGGGATGTCCTTGGTGCTTCCGGTGGCGGCAAGCACATCCATGTCCCAATCCCCCGTGTTACCCGGCCTTTTGGCCTTCATGATGGGCACGATCAGGTCGTAAATGCCCGGATCACCCATCAGGGCCAACCCCAGGTAGGCCAGGGACCTATTCTGCCCCGTCATGGCCACGGCGTCCTGGTGGAAGGCGGGGACGGCATCGGCGGCGCACTTGCACTTGCCCAGGGCAAGGATGATTTGCGACTTGAGCATTTCCGGGAGAATCACGAGGCCGGACGCCGTGCGGGTATTGGCTCCCGGGGTTTCCGCGGAGACCTTGGCGTAGAGGTCCTTCAATGCGGGGACGAAGGCCGGGTCCCCGATATTGCCGGCGTTCTGGACCAGCCATACCAGGACCTGGCGGTCCTGCTCCACCCCAAAACGGGCGCTCAAGCAAGGGGTGGCTTTCGAGGATTGCAGGATTCCCATGAGGCTGGCCGCGGCCAGACGGACGCTGCGGTCTTCGTCCCCCAGTGCCTTGCACAATTCGTCCATCACTCCCGCCGCATCACCGCGGGTCACGATTTCGGTTTGCAGGAAGGCCTGGGCCCTTTGGCCGATCCCCAGGCAGTTGTCCACCACCTGTGCGTCCGTCATTTGGCTGGGGGGAAGAAGTTTGACGAGATTCTTGTGGTGGGTTTGCGCCTGGCCGTATCCCAGCGCCAGCATCCAGAATAAAAGGGCGATCCACTGCTTTTTCATAGTCTCCTCCGAAAAATAAGAATTTCCCGAAATAACGCCGGCAAGCGGGACCGATTATATCGGTTCTCCCCGTAGAGAACCTTCCTTTCCCGGGGCTGGCCTACCCTACCGCACTAATAATATCCGCTTCATTTTCAGCGAGTAAGGCTCGCGGTAAAGGATCACGTAAACCCCGCTGGCGCAGGCTTGGCCGTATTTGTTGGTCCCGTCCCACTCCACCGTCTGTAGGAGGGAGCCGGTGAGGTTCTCGTCCAACAGGGTCTTGATGTGCTCCCCCGCCGAATTATAAATCGTCAGTGAAAGCTCCCCCGGATAGACCGAACTGGCCACCGTGATGGAAACATTCCCCTGGGAAGGGTGCAGGACGTTCAGCGAAACGTCAAAGGCCTCCACGGGGGTCGGTGTGGGGGTGCAGGTGAAGCCGGGGTAGCCGCAGGGCGTGGGGGTGAAGCTGGGCGTGGGACTGCTGGTGGGTGTGAAGGTGTTGGTAAAGGTGAAAGTCACCGTGGGCGTGGCCGAGGGGGTGAAGGTGCAGGTTTGAGTGGGGGTGGAACTGGGCGTAAAGCTGTCGGTGGGGGTGAAGGTGAGGGTCGGGGTCGGGGTGATGGTGGGGGTAAAGGTCAGGGTCGGGGTAAAGCTCGGGGTGGGTGAA
>JAJPJW010000057.1 GCA_021324075.1 Pseudomonadota bacterium
AGAACCCCAGCGAGAACTCCGCTCCCGAGTACAGAAAAAACAGGATCATGCCCAGCCAGGCCGGGAGATGGACCAGGGTTTCCAACAGGGGGGTGTCGTAATCCGTCAGCTTCTTCGCCGCGCCCTTCCGGCCCGCCCGGCGGGACTTCTTCAAGCCGTAGTTCGAAAAGGCGAAGGCCGCCGCCAGGGCGAGTTGGAAGCCGCCCACCGCCAGGTAACCCGGGCGCCAGCCGCCGAAGCGGCCCAGGCAGGCGGTCATCAGGAAGGGCCCCAGGGTGACGCCGATGCCGTAGCAGGCGTGAAGCCAGTGCATCTGCCTCGGGCCGAAATGGGACGCCACGTAGGTGTTGAGACCCGCGTCGATGCCCCCGGCGGCCAGCCCCAGCGGAAAAGCCACCAGGGCGAACCATCCCCAGGCGGGCACCCGGCAATCGGTGATGAGGGCCGCCCCGGCCAAGGCGCAGGAGAGGGCCTCAAGGCCGCTGATGGAAAGGCGGGCGATCAGCCGGCCGCAGATGAAGCTGGAAAGCAGGTAGCCCAGGAGCCCGAAAACCATGGCCAGCCCCATGGCGTCGATGGGCACGCCGAAACCCTGCCGCATCGTCGGCCAAGCCACGCCGAACATGGAATCCGGGATGCCGAGGGTGATGAAGGCCAGGTAGATGAGAAGCAGGATCCGAACTTCCGGCGCCATAAGGAAGCCGCGGCCTCGGGCGAGGGCGGTCATGATCAATGGTTCGGCGGCAGGTCGTCGCTCTTGGGGAAACCCTTCTTCAGGTCGGCCAGGAATTCCTTCACCATCTTCTCGTAGATCATCGGAAACTTCTTGAAGCTCTCCTCATGCCCCGCTTCGGGCAGGTAGGCCAGCCGCCGGTGCCGGGCCAGGGTCTTCTGGAAGAGCAGCTGCACTTCGGCGGCCTTGGCCAGGTCGTCCCCCGGGCTGGAGAGGTAAAGGACGGGGGTCTGCTTGATCTGTTCGACCACCGGCACCAGGTCCAGGTCCCCTTCGGTCAGCGACAGGCCGGTCAGTTGGTTGTAATCCCTCAGGACCGCCGGGAGGAACCCGGGCAGTGAGGTGAAAACGCCGCCCACCGTCCGCCGGGAAACGTAGGACTTGATGTTGGCCAGGGGGCTGTCGGCGATGACCGCGTCGACCTGCGGCGCATTCACCGCCGCCCGCAGGGCGCACATGGCCCCCAGGGAAAAGCCGAAGAAAACCACCGGTTTCTTCAACAGGTGCCGGCCGTCCAGGAAGCTTTCCGCCGCCAGGAAATCCCCCGACTCCAAAAGGCCGCCCGAAACCGGGCTGGGCCCGCTTTCGCCGCTGCCCCTAAGGTCGAAGAGCAGCACCTGGTAGCCCAGCTTCCAAAGGAAGGCCGCCCGGCCCATAACCTGCTGGCGGTTCTTGAAAACCCCGTGGGTCAGGATCACCGTGCCCTGGGTCTTGCCCTTCACCGGCAGCCACCAACCGGCCAGGGTCACGCCGTCGGAGGTGGTGAAGGTGACATCCTGGTAGTTCGGGATGCCGTAATCCTTGGGGCTTTCGGTGAGCGGCAGCCGGGCCTGGGACTTTTCCACCAGGCCTTGGGCGATTTTCTGGGGAAGGATGAGGTAGACCACCAGGGCCCCGACCGCCAGGAGGACGACGAGAAGGGCCAAAACAATTTTGAACACAGGTTTGCTTCGTTTTTCCATTTTCGTTCCAATGCACCCCTCACCCTACCCTCTCCCGCAAGGGGCGAGGGTTTTGGCGGGTTTTTCCCTCTCCCTTCACGGGAGAGGGCGGGGTGAGGGTGGTTATTGCCTTTCTAAGACCTGGATTCCGCTTCCCAGGCTGTGGGTGGCCAGGGCCATGCGGCCCTCCCCCCCCATTTGGGCGGCGATTCTTTCGGCGGCTTCCCGGCTCTCGGCGATCCCGAAGACCGTGGGCCCGCTGCCCGAAACCAAAGCGCCCAGCGCCCCCGCTTTCAACAGCCCGTCCCGGAGCTTCTCGACTTCCGGCATCAGGTAAAAGGCGGCGGGCTGGAGGCTATTAAACAAAGAACCGGCGAGCTTGGGCAAACTTTTTTCAGGGAGGAGTTTCTGGAAATCCCCCGTCCTTTGGCCAGGGCTGAATTCCGCCTTCCCCGATTGGTAGACCGCGGGGGTGGAAAGGCCTTGGCGCGGCTTCACCAGGACCAGGGGCATTTCGGGCGCAGCTTCCCAGGGAGTGATTGCCTCCCCCCGGCCCCGGCCCCGGGCGGTGCCGCCGGAAAGGAAGAAGGGCACATCCGAACCCAATTGGGCCGCCAGGGACTGGAGGTGGTCCTTGCCCGCCATGGCGTTGAACACGAGGTCGAGCCCCACCAGGGTTGCCGCCGCGTCGCTGGAGCCGCCGCCCAGCCCCGCGGCCAGGGGAATGCGCTTTTTGAGGCGGATCAGGACGTCCGCCGTCCCCTGCAGGACTTCCTTCAGGAAAAGCCTGGCGGCCTTGACCACCAGGTTGGAATCGTCCGCCGCCAGGGGCTCGGGCGATTCGGCGACCTCAAACCTAAGGCCGTCGCCCCCCCGGATGAATTCCAATTCGTCGAAAAGGGCGATGGCCTGGAAGATGAGCGACAGTTCGTGGTAGCCGTCGGGCCGTTTCGAAAGGACTTCCAGGACGGGGTTGACCTTGGCGGGCGTCTTGACGCGGACCTGGGTGATCACGGAAGGAACCCACTTCCAGCACGAAGGCACAAAGACACTAAGAAATTCCTTTTTGGCTCAAAACAAAATCCCAAGGACTTTCTTCGAGGCTTGGTGGCTTCGTGTTGGACTTTGACTTTTCTTTTCACTGGTCGGCGGGGGAATTCTTCGCGATTTCGTCCGGATAGTCCTTGTTGGAAGGGTCCAGCTTCTGGGCCTTCTTCCACTGGACCACCGCCCCGTCCTTTTGGCCCAGCTTCAGCAGGGTCTGGGCCAGGTGGTCGTAGATGACCGCGTCGTCTTTTTGCTCGCTCTTGAGGTTGGCCAGGGCCTTTTGGAATTGGGCCTGGGCGTCCTGGTACTTGCCCTTCTTGAAGTAAACCCATCCCAGGCTGTCCAGGTAATAGGAATTCTGGGGATCCAGTTTCACCGCGTTTTGCACGTAGTGTTCGGCGTTGTCGAGCTGGAGGCCCCTGTCGGCGTAGGAATAGCCGATGTAGTTGTAGGCATCCGCGTTGTCGGGCTGGGTCTCGAGGACCTTTTTCATGTCGTCGATGGCTTCCTCGAACTTGCCCTGCTTGTCCCGCAGCGCCCCCAGGTTGAAATAGGCCTGGGCCAGTGTGCCCACGTTGTATTCGGGGGCCTGCTTGCGCTTGTAGGCCAGCTCGATGTCCGCGACCTTCTGGTAAAGGGGCCCGGCCTTGTCCCCGTTTTCCTGTTCCTGGTAAAGCATGGCCTGCACCAACAACAGGTCCGGATGGTCGGGCACGGCCTTCAAGCCGTCGGTCACCGTCTTTTGGGCGTCCACCACGTCCTTTTGCTTGTCGTAAAGCAGCACCAGCCGCACCCAGGCGTCCACCGACTTGTCGTCGTTCTTCAGCACGGCCGAAAGCTGCTGTTCCGAACTGTCGTAGTCCTTCATTTCCTCATAGGCGGCCGCCAGGCGGAAGCGCACCAGGGCGTTGGCGGGCTCGCTGTCCAGGAGCTTTTGGAAGCTGGCGATGGCCTTGGGGTACTGCTCCAGGCGGAAATAGCAAAGGCCGATATAGTCGTCCACCGTCGAGTCGTCGGGCTTGAGCTTGCTGTAGGCCTGGAAGGAATCCAGGGCCTGCTGGTCCTGCTTGGTGTTGTAGTAAAGCTCGCCCAGGGCCAGGTGAACCTGCGGGCTTTCCGGGTTTACTTTCAGCAGGGATTGGTAGGTATCGATGGCTTCCGCGGGTTTCTGGTCCAGCTCATAGACCAGGCCCAGGGAGGTATAGGCGGCCTCCATGTCGGGTTCCAGCTCGATGGCCTTCTTGAAGGCCTCCTCCGCCTTGGTGGCCTGATTGGCGCGGGTATAGATGAGCCCCATGTTGTAGTAAACACCGGCGGCTCGGGGGTTGTCCTTGAGCAGGATGTCATATTGCTGGACGGCGTCGTCCACCCGGTTTTGGCTGGCCAGGACCCCGGCCAGGTAATAGCGGGCCTCGACGTTCTTGGGGTCCAGTTGGAGGATGCTCTGGTATTCCTTTTGGGCCTTGCCGTATTCCCCCTGGTTGGCGTAAAGCTCGGCCAGCATGAGCCGGGTTTCCACGTTGTTGGGTTGGAGTTCCTTGGACTTCTGCAGTTCCTCCACGCTTTTATAATCCAGCCCCTCGACATAATAGTGGTAGGCCAGCCGGTCGTGGATGGCGGAGGACTTGGGATCGTAGCGGGCGGCCTGCTGGAAGTCCGAAAGGGCCTGAGTGGTGTCGCCCATCCTTTGGGCGTAGACGGCGCAGGCGTAATACCAGAAGGAGCGGGGGTCGGCGGAAAGCTGTTCCCCGTCGATCTCGGCCTTGAGGAAACCGGAGGACAACAGCAAAAATCCGGCTGTTAATAGGAAAACCTTGAAGACATTTGATTTATTTTTCATGGAGGATTCCGTTGAGTGGATTTACCCGCCGGGCAGGCCTGGGCCATGGGTTTAGACGCTTTAGATCTGCTTGATGGACTCGTTGGCCTTCCGCAAGCGCTCGTTGGCTATTCTCAAGAAGACCAGCAGGATTTTCAAGGCGATATCCGGGTGTTTCTCCAAAAGCGTGGTGAAAGCCTTCTTGGTCATGACCAAAAGCTGGGATTCCTCGGCCACCTTGGCGGTGGCGGTGCGGGGCCGGTTGTCGATCAGGGACATTTCCCCCAGGAATTCGCCCTGCTTGAGGGTGGCCAGGACGATCTCCTGCCCGCCCGGGCCCTTCTTGGTGATGTTGACCGCGCCCTTCTTGATCACGTAAAGAATCTCGCCGGTCATGCCCTCGACGAAGAGGGTGGAGTTGGGGATATAAGGCTTCTCGAAGAAAAGCGAGACGATGGCGCCCAGTTCGTCGTGGGAAAGGTCCTTGAACAAGGGCAGTGGCTTGAGCGTTTCAAGATCGAGCGGGGCGGCCATAAGACCTCGTTTTGGATAAGTTGGGGCAGATTATAGCATGCTGAAATGAAAGAGCAGAAGGATGATAAGCGCGGGTTCCCATCAACATAAACAATCAACGGATTCATCCCTTTTGCTATGATTCCGTGATTATTAACCATTTAATATTTAAGAGGTCAAAATTTATGAAGGTGATATTTAAGTTTCTATTGGCAGCTGTCGTACTTTTTTCAACCGGGACTTCAAGATCCTCGGCGTCGGAGGTCCGGGTAGATTCGATGGGCGATATTAGTTTCGCCCTAACCGACGAGGCCACCGAAATCACTCCTTACATGATGGGGAATCCGGCGGGGCTTTCCCTTCTTCCAGCGGGTGGACGCGTTGATTTCAACATCCCCTATTACACTTCCGCCTACAGTAATCAATCGGCTTTTTCAGGTTGGAAAGGCTTTGGCATCTTAACAGGCTTAAATCCTCCATTACCCAATCTCGAAAATGCGGTTTCACCATGGGACATTTCATCAGGCTATCAATACCGTGGATTGCTTTGGATCACAGCCGATCACTGGGGTTTTCAAGCGGTCGGGGGCTTGTTTGATAATCAAAACCAATACCTCGGTTCGACCCAAAACGACACTCCTGTCGGTCAGGAACTGGTCCGGGCTGCGAAAGACTTCGGACCCTTGGCACTCGGCACCGAGACGTTGTTTACCGAGTCCGGCCATTTCATGCCAGGTCTGAATCCACCCCTTTCAACCAGCACGTTTTCAATCATTTCCAACACTGGGATTTTGCTGAACCTTCCGTTGGATCCGGAAAAAAAGAGCATCCTGAGAATCGGCGGCTCTTTTTCCTTCGATCTTTTCCCGATACAGGAAACAGAACCTTTTTATGTCCCCATTTCAGGTGAGACGATTTTATCGACCAATAACCTCGCTTGGACCCCTTGTGTCTTCTTGGAAATACCCTCTTCTCTCCAAGCCGGAGTCCTGGCGAACATCCTCTGCGGCACACAGACAAGCCAAACAAATGTCGCCGGCTCTCCGAACGGCTCCCTTCGCCAGGATCAAACCAGCAATGGGTTTAATTTGGCGGCCCTTTATAAGTGGAAAATAGATCTTTCAGGATCAGGTGACCCGCACCCATTAAGTTTCAATAATGGCGGTCTCTTTGAAACAACTTTTTTTCAACAAAACAACGGATACCCGAACGTTCTTTTAACCATCCCGGACAACGGTCTTTTGCTTCAATGGGGAGCGGGCTTGGAAAAGGAGAAGGATTTCACCTGTGGGTTTCAATTGGATGGCAGCTACTTAGCGGAATACCGCAACTCCAATTCTGGAACTTCACGGCAATACTACAATCTTTCATTTGAGCGCCTTTGTCTCGGCGGAGAAAAATGGATGTCCCCGGACTGGGCCCTCAGGATGGGCCTGGTTTACGGAAACGATAATAATATCGGGGCGAGCACCGAA
>JAJPJW010000136.1 GCA_021324075.1 Pseudomonadota bacterium
GCCACGTCGTATTCCCCGCCGGCCAGCAAATAAGCCATCGAGGGAATCAGCTTGGGCGTGTACTGGTAGTCCGGGTGCAGCATGATGACGATATCGGCCTTGAGCTTGAGGGCCGCGGCATAGCAGGTCTTTTGGTTCCCTCCATAACCCCGGTTCTTGGGGTGGATAAAGGTATGGATTTTCAGCTTCTTGGCCAGCTTAGGGGTATCGTCCCGGCTGGCGTCGTCCACCAGGATGACCTCATCCACGATATTCCGGTCGATCTCATCGTAGGTCTTCTTCAAGGTCTTGGCCGCGTTATAAGCCGGCATGACGACCACGACTTTTTTCTTGTAGATCACGTTCTTTCCTTTTGGGCCATCAATTTGGCGATCTCCAAGGCGTTGGGCTTGCCCAGCTTTTCCAGGGCCCGGACCACCTTCTGCCGCCTCGCCTCCGGATGGTTCTGGCTGAGCTTCCACTTGCCTTCAATGCGCCGGATCTCGATTTCAAAACCCACGATCGCATTCAGCATCTTTTCTAAAAAGGGCCCCGAGAGGCTTCCCATGTCCCAGGGTTTCGACATCCCGCCTTCGTAAAACCCGACCGTTCTTCCGAGGATTTCCTTAAGTTTTTCTTCTCCGGTTACGGGAGCATATTCACCGTAAACATGCGCCGCCACGTAGTTCCAAGTCGGCACCGTATCGGGCTCTTCGTACCAAGCCGGCGAGATGTAGGCATGGGGGCCCTGGAAGACGACCAGGACTTCCTTTCCCGCGAGGGATTGCCAATGGTCGTTGGCTTTCGCCATGTGGCCCGTCAATTTTCCCCGGCCTCCCGCCTTCTCCTCCAGAAGAAAAGGAAGGTGGCTGGCCTTGAAGTCCCCTTCCGATCCGGAAAAAAGGGTTCCAAAGCTGTAGGTTTTAATGAATTCGTGGAGTTTGTCGGGACTGTCTTCCCGAAAAGATGCCGGGACATACATGGTTTGTCCGTTAATTAGCTGGTTTTAATAACCGGATGCCCACCAATAACACGACCGAACCCAGGACATAAACGCCGAAGGTTTCCAACCAATTGTCCATCGGGATGTGGAAGAAGTTGGCGAGGAAGCCGCCTAAAAGGGCCCCCAGGATGCCGACCACCATGTCGGGAATGATGCCCATCCCCTTGCCGTGGACCAGTTTGCTGGCCAGCCAGCCGGTCAGGATCCCTACCAAGACGATGCTGATAAGGCTGTGAGCGTCATGCCAATTGCCCATGGGCGGCCTCCTCTGGATTGGAATCGTCTTTTATTATAACCCTTACTTCACGGCCTTGAGGACCTGGGAATGCACTAATCCGTTGCTGGAAAGCGCATGGCCCCCATAAATGGTTGGCTTCCCCTTGAGATCCGTAAACCGGCCGCCGGCCTCTTCCACGCAGATCTTGATGGCGGCCACATCGTAAGGCTTCACCACCGGGTCCAGCATGGCCTCCACCTGGCCCGTGGCCACCAAGACATGGCCGAAACAATCCCCAAAACCCCGGTCGTCGTAGCAGGTGGCAATCAGGTCCGTAAGTCTTTTCCTATAGGAAGGAGGAGTCAGCCGCAGTCCCCCGTAAGTAAGGGTGCCCCCCTTCAGGTTCGGGATTTTGGAAACGTGCGCCCTTTTGCCGTTCGCGTAACAACCCAGGCCCTTGCCCGCCCAAAGGGTGTAGCCCATGGTGGCATGGTGGATGACCCCCGCCACCACTTCCCCCCGGTGTTCCAGGGCAATCAGGGTGCCCCAAAAGGGGATTCCCCGGATGAACTGGCGGGTGCCGTCCACGGGGTCGATCCACCATTTGAAATCGGCCTTCAGGTTCTTGTCCCAGCCGAATTCCTCCCCGCACAACTGGTGGGTCGGGAAGGCCTTGTGCAGGATTCCCCGGATGACCTTTTCCGCCTCGCGGTCGGCCCGGGTGACGGGGGAGCGGTCCACTTTCTTGATGACGGCGACGTTTTTACGGAAGTACTTGAGGGCCCTTTGCCCGCCCTTTTGGGCGGCATCGCGGGCCACGGACAGGAAATGCTTCAGTTGGGAGGGGGTTAAGTTTTTTGTCACGCCTGCATTTTACAGGGCTTCTTTCGCCCTTAAATAAAAAAACATCCCCCGGATTTGGTCGAGGGATGTTTTTGAATTACCTGCTAACTGTGAGCTGTCAGCTGTTAACTGCCCTTACATCATCGCCTTGCCCTTGATGTTGACGTCTTTCTTCTTGCCATCCTTGTCCACCACCGCGGCCTTGGTGGGGATCAGGTTGGTCTCGCCATAAACCGTGCCCGTCAATTCCATCTTTTGGCCGACATAGGTGGCGAAAACGCCCGCCGGGAAGGCGAGAATGTAAAGCTTCTTGCCCACCAACAGGCCCGCCGGGCTGCCGCCCTTAAGGCATTCGGTTCCGCAGGCCTTCATTCCGCCGTGGTCGTTTCCCGTGTCGTTATCGTCCAGGTAGCAGGCCACATCCACGAGGGTTCCGGTGAGGGTCGCTTTCGCGGCTTTTCCGCCGTCCATCTTCATGTCGTCAGCCCGGGCCGCCGTGGAAACCGCCGCCAAACCGAGCGCCAACAAAACTGCCAAAAACTTTTTCACCTTCTCCTCCTTGGGAGTCAAATTTTCTAAAACCGCTATGTATTACTATTTCAACGGCCCTTAGGTTTCAAGTCAGGTCGAAAATCTCTTTTTCCGCCCTCGGAAAAGCCTTTAAAAGCGCCTCCCGCTTCCCCATCTCGAAGTCCTGGAACTCGAAGCCCGGGGCCACCGTGGTCCCCATCAGGGCGAATTTTCCACCCTCGTTGAGGAAACCCCCGAACCAGGTCCCGGCCGGCACCACCATTTGCAATTGGTGGCCCTTGGCCAGGACGGCCCCCAGGGTGACCTTTCCCACCTTACCGTCCGCCCCCAGCAAAACCCAGGTCACCGGGTCGCCCAGGTAAAAGTGGAAAACCTCGTCCGCCGTCAGGCGGTGCAGCTTGGAAACCGCGCCGGGCACCAGGAGGTAATAGATGGCCGTGGAATAAACCCGGGGGGGATCGGAAGCGGGAATGGCCGCCGGACTGCGGTAGGTTTCCCGGTAATAACCGCCTTCGGGGTGGGGCTTTAACCCAAGGAGTTTGATAACTTCATCAGCCGTCATTCATCAAGCTCCTTGGAATTTTGAGTTTTTAATTCTTAGTTTTAAATGGCCGAAAATTTTCATTCGGTTTGACGAATGAAAATTGACTGGAATTTAAAATTCAACATTCAAAATTTAAAATTGCCGTTAGACCCCGAACTCGATGCCGATGCTCTTGGCCGCCTTGATCCATTCGTGGTCCAAGGGCACCTTGCGGCATTTCCCGCCCACCTGGGTCAGCGGCACGGAAGCCATTTTCGTGTTCTTCAACGCCACCATGCGGCCGAACCGGCCCTTCAGGACCAGTTCCATGGCATGCACCCCGAAAAGGGTGGCCAGGTTGCGGTCGAAAGCCGTGGGACAGCCGCCCCGGACCACGTGGCCCAAAATGACCGAGCGGCATTCAATGCCCGATTGGGTTTCCAAATGCCGGGCCAACTCACGGCTGATGCCGCCCAGGCGTATCCGGTCCGAGGAAAGGGGGTTGATGCGGTCGACGGCCATCTTTCCGCCCTTCGAATGGGCGCCTTCGGCGACGACGACGATACTGCTTTTCTTGCCCCGCTTGCGCCGGGCCCAAATGGCCTCGCCCACCTTTTTCTCGTCGTAGGGGATTTCGGGGATCAGGATGATGTCCCCGCCGCCCGCGATGCCCGAGCCCAGGGCCAGCCAGCCGGCGTAGCGCCCCATGACTTCCACGATCATGACGCGGTGGTGGGAGGCGGCCACCGTGTGCAGCCGGTCGATGGCCTCCGTGGCCACTGAGACGGCCGTATCGAACCCGAAGGTCTGGTCCGTGCCCATCAAGTCGTTGTCGATGGTCTTGGGGACGCCCACGATCTGAAGGCCCATGCGGGACAGCTTGTGGGCCACCGTCATACTGCCGTCCCCACCCAAAACCACCAGGGCCTCGATGCCCAAGCGTTTCAGGGTTGTGGGGATTTCCTCGCTGCGGTCCCGCGTCCGCACCCGGCCCTTGGCATCCGTCTCCCTCATATGGAAGGGATTGTCCTTGTTGGAGGAACCCAGGATGGTCCCGCCCAGGGTAAGGATATTGGAGACATCCTGGCCGCCCAGGGGCCGGGTGTTCTTTTCTACCAGGCCCAGGAATCCGTCCTGGATGCCGATGACGTCAATGCCATGCCGGGAGGCATTCTTGACCACCGCGCGGATGACGGCATTCAGGCCCGGACAGTCGCCGCCGCCGGTCAGGATACCGATGCGTTTGACGCGGGAAGAGGACACAGACAACTCCTAAAGAAAAACTTCCAACAAATTCTCTTTAACCACAGAGGACACAGAGTTAAAGCATTTTTTGGAAAAAATCAAATGCCTTACTCTGTGTACTCCGTGAACTCTGTGGTTCGGATTGCCTTTGTTTGCCTTATTGTACGCCGAGGAGTTCCACGTCGAAGACCAGGGTGGCGTTGGGTGGAATGACGTTACCCGCGCCCCGGTCGCCATAGCCCAGGTTGGAAGGGATGATGAGCTTGCGTTTTTCCCCAATCTTCATGCCGGCCACGCCCTCGTCCCAGCCCTTGATGACCTGGCCCTGGCCCAGGCCGAACTGGAAGGGTTGGCCCCGGTCCACCGAGCTGTCGAACTTGGTGCCGTTGGTGAGCCAGCCGGTGTAGTGCACGGAGACCATGTGGCCCGCGGTGGCCACGGCCCCGTTGCCTTGCTGCAAAACAACATATTGAAGGCCCGAAGCGGTGGTGATGGTGGTCCCGCCCGCGGCGGCCGTCGAGGACGTATTGGCCTGGGTATCCTTCTTGGCGCAGGCGGCCACCCACAAGCCGATCCCCACTAGAACAATCAAACCGATGACGACGTAACGATAAGTCATTGCCATTCCTCCCGATAAATTGTGACGGAAACGGCGAGAGTATACCTGATCGCCCAGGTGGTTTCAGCAATTGTTCAGGGGGAAAAAAGACACAGTCCTACAAAGGATGGAACTTGATGCGGAAAGAAGTGGAACGGACTCTTAATCGGCTACGCGGGCCACACGCACATTATTCGTGATGGTGTGGCCGCCGGCAACTCCCCGGACGACCGACAGGATATCCCGTTTGGTCTCGAAATCGTCCACGATACCCGAAAGGGTGATGTGGCCGCCCCTCACGCTGACGTGGAGCCCCAGTCCCAACTGGCGCACCGAGCGGCTGACGGCCGCCTCCAATTCAACGTCTTTCGGATCAGAAATATATGGATTTGCCATGTCGCACCTCCTTCATTTGGAGAAACATGGTTACTTAAATGGTACGTCTCACCGCCGGGTCTTTCAACGGAGGCCGATTACCCTTGTCTTTCCTTTAGCAAATTGGGCCATGCCCAATAGAGTCACAAGGGTAATGCCATTTTCCTTATTGGGGCCTTCGGCCCCAGTCCACTAGGAATAAATTGCATACCCTTATCTTTCCTTTAGCAAATTAGGCGCAGCCTAATAGAGTCATAAGGGTGATGCCATTTTCCTTATTGGGGCCGAAGGCCCCTGCTGAATAAGAACAAATGACATACCCTTGTCTTTCCTTTAGCGAATTGGGCCATGCCCAATAGAGTCACAGTGCGATACGAAAATGAGACTCAACCCAGCCTTTGAAGGCCTTCAAAAGTGAAGGTCGGCCCCATTGGGTTCGCAAAGCTCCAAGCGCAGGTGATTCGTGACGATCCTCACGCCCGGGATGGATTCCACGATTCCCCCGATCTCCCCTTTTTCCTTGAGGCCGCCCACGAAGCCGAACAAATGGACATAGCCGTTCCTTGCGATGACGTAGAGCCAGGATCTTTTACCCTTTTCCAGAAGAGCCTGGTGGATTTGTTTCTCGAGCCGAATTTCATCCGCATCCATCTCAAGTTGGGCCATTTTCGTCCTCCGTTGCCGGTGTCAGTCGGTAGAGCCAGTTTGGTTCCAAGGTTCAAATTTTTGTATGAGCCTCTTCATAAAGTCGGGGAAAGGGCGCATTGACACGCCTTTTTTACGATAATAAGATGCTGCACCAACATCAGGTCAATCCCCCCTTTGAAGGAAAATCCCGGTTAATTTATGGAAAACGCCCTTACCGTCGAAAACCTCTCCAAAAGCTACCAGCGCCGGCTGCGCCAACCCGGCCTCCTGGGTGCGGTCAAGGGACTCTTCGCCAGCCGGTTTGAGGAGGTCCAGGCGGTCAAGGGCCTCAGCTTCTCCATCGGGCGCGGGGAAAAAGTAGGCCTTATCGGCGAAAACGGCGCGGGAAAGTCCACCACCCTCAAGATGCTCACCGGCATCATCGTGCCCACCGGCGGCAAACTGGAAGTCCTGGGCCATATCCCTTGGAAGGAACGCCGCCAGTTGGCCTTGAATATCGGCGTGGTCTTCGGCCAGAGGCCCCAACTCTTATGGGATATCCCCGTGGAGGAAACCTTCAAGCTCCTGAAGACCATGTACCGCATCCCCGAGGACGTCTACCAAGCGGTCTATGGGGAGGCCCTGCACCGCCTGGGCCTGGAGCCCTTGCTCAACACCCCCGTGCGGCATCTCTCCCTGGGACAGCGCATGCGTTGCGACCTGGCGGCTTCCTTATTACACGCCCCCGCCGTGGTGTTCCTGGATGAACCCACCATCGGGCTGGACCTCTCGGTCAAGGAGCAGGTTCGGGGATTCATCACCGACATCCAGGCCAAGTTCGGCATCACCCTTTTGATCACCACCCACGACTTGAAGGACATCACCGAGACCTGCGACCGCCTGCTGCTTTTGGACAAGGGCAAACTGCTCTTTGACGGCTCCATCCGGGCCTTCGAGCAGAAATACGCCAGCGACCGGCGCATCGTGGCCGAGACCCACAAGCCCGTGGAGGCCTCCGCCGCCCAGGCCCTTTCCCAGGCGGTGGGCAAATCCGGCGGCAAGGTGATCGAGGCGGAGGGGCACCGGGTGGTGGTGGAATACCACGAGGAAGGGGCGGCGCCCGCCCTGATCCATCTCATCCTCCAGCAATTGCAGGTAGTGGACATCAACTTGGAAAAGACCGACATCGAGACCATCGTCACCCGCATCTACAGGTCCGATACGGCGAAGGCCTGAGCCATGCGCCCCCTTGCCCGCCCCTTGAACTTCTCGGAGAGCCTGGGGGGCTATTTCGCCTATTTGAACCGGGCCCTCAAGGCCAATTTCGCCTATAAGGCCTCCACCCTGCTGGGCCTTTTCACCGCCGCCTTGAGCTACGCCGTGACCGTGCTGGTTTGGAGCCACGTCTATACCCAGAAAGGTTCCTCCCTCCTGATGTCGCGGCAGGAAATGTTCGCCTACCTGGCCCTGGCCTTTTGCCTGAACTACGCCTTGACCATCAACATCGACCAGCGGGTGGGCCAGCGCATCCGGCTGGGGTTGATCGCCACCGACCTCTTAAAACCCCTGGATTTCCAGCTCTCCCAGGCCACCCAAGCCCTGAGCGACTGCCTGTTCAACAGCTTCGTGGGGATGGGCATCCTCGCCGTGGTCTTTTACTTCCTGGGAGGGCAAATCCTCCCCAAGAGCCCCCAAGCCTTCGGGCTGTTTGTCGTCAGCCTTTTCCTGGCCTTCCTGGTCCAGTATTCCATCGTCTTTCTTTTCATCCAGGGAGCCTTCTATACCTACAGCGGCTACGGCATCTTCGCTTCCCGCATCGCCCTGCACCAGACCTTTTCCGGCCTCCAGGCCCCGCTGACGCTTTATCCCCCCCTCCTGCTGACGGTGGGCCGTTGGCTTCCGTTTCAGCACGTCATCTTCACGCCGGTTTTCATCTATATGGGAAGGGTGGAGGGGGCCGAAGCCTTGCGGCTCTTGGGGGAACAGGCCCTCTGGGGCTTCGGCCTTTACGCGGCGGGATACTTCGCCATGCGCAAGGCCTTGGGCCAGTTGGAAATCCAGGGGGGCTGATCCGCAAAAACCGCGGAATTTTGAATCCTTAATGTTTAATTTTAAATGGGTGTGATTTCCGCCCGGCGGAAATGTCCGTAATTAAAAATTAAGAATTGAGAACTAAAAATTTCACTCCGGTAGCATTGGTTCGATTCGATAGTCACAAAAAATCGAGGCAAGATGTTCAACGAACTAAAAATATATTGGGCCACCTTCAACGCTTCCCTCCAGGCCAAGCTGGAATACAAGCTGGACTTCGCCCTGGGGCTGCTCACTTCCAGCATGCTCCAGCTCTCAGCCTTTTGCTTTCTTTGGGTGCTTTTCCACCAGACGTCGAACCTGGAGGGATGGAACCAGGCGCAGGTCTTGCTCTTGTTTGGGCTGACGGCGATGGCCTTGGGCACTTCCGAACTGTTGTTCAACCATATCTGGATGGTGCCTTATTACATCGTCATGGGTGACCTGGACCGCCTGCTGGTTTACCCGGTGCGGTCCCTCCCCTTCCTGCTCGTCTCCCGGCCCGAACTGCATTCTTTCGGGAACCTGCTGACCGGCCTGGTGATGATTGTCGTCTCCCTGTCGACCCTCCACATGCCTTGGTGGGATTGGGCCTTGGTCCCCCTTTGGGTCGCCTCCGGCGGTGTCATCTATATGGCGGCCCTCGTCATTTTTGCCAGCTTGGCCTTCAAGTTCGTGGGGCCTTACAGCTACACCCTGATGATCCCCCACACGCTTTTGCAGGCGACCCGCTATCCCCTGGGGGTTTATCCACCCTGGGTGCATTTCGGCCTGCTGCTTCTTTTTCCCTACGGAATTTTCAACTACCTGCCCGCCAATTGGGTTTTCGGAAAGATGGATTCACCCCTCTGCGCGGTCGCCGCCCCGTTGGTGGCGGTGCTTTTTGCCGCCCTGGCCCAGGCGGCTTGGAACTGGGGCCTGAAACACTACCAAAGCACCGGGTCCTAACCCGGATGTAACGGAACCAACGGAAAAATATCCTCAAGTATCGTTTGGTGGAGCCACGGTAATAATTCCCGGTCCCTCAGGTCAGGAAATTTCCGGCCGTTTTAAAAAATTCATGACTGAGGGGTTGAAGGGGTGAAATAAAAAAGCCCGGGGATTGCTCCCCGGGCCGCCCAATGCTGCTAGATGCCTGCCATATTTCCAAACCGCTGATATAACTCACTTATACCGTGAAGGAAGGCCTCTCATCCCGATCGGTCCTCGACCCTTCACAACCTCTAGACGGGACCCGGCTTTTTTAATCCAAAATTTTTTTACTTATTACCTGGGTTGAAATGGTCCAACCAGTCCCTTAACCGCGCATTTTTGGGGTCCAATTCCAGGGCTTTTCGGTAGGATTCCAGGGATTTATCGAAAAACAACCTGCCCAAGCGGTTCCAGGCGGGCTCGAAATTCGGGTCCTTATCCACAGCCTTCAAATAAAGGTCCACCGCTTCCTCTTTTAGGCCCAGTTTCAGCTTCAACTCTGCCGCGTCATAGAGCTGTTGGGCCGTTTGGTCGCCTTCCGAGGTCACTTGGAACCGGAGCATGACCGGCTGGGAAACCGGCCCCGAGGAAACCCCGGGAAGGAGGCCATTGGGGGAGGCGGCCAGGGAGGATTCCAGCGACCCGGGCGGGGGAACCCAGGACGGTTCGGGAAGGAGGGGCGCCGTAGGCTGGGGTTTGGCGGGGGGCGGAAAGAAGAAGGTTAAGGAGAACCGCTGGATGTTGCCGAAACTTCCCTCGAAGGAAAAGGAATAATCGAACTGCAACTGCCCCAAATGCGCCCCGGCGCCGAAATCCAAACCTTGCAGGCCGTCCAATTGGTTGTCCTGTAAGTCGAGGACATAACCTCCCCGGAGAAAATAGGCCTTCTGGAAGCCGTATTCAAAGCCTGCGTTCAGGCGGCCGGGGCCCTGGAAGGCCAGGTCTCCCCCGCCGCTCAGGAGCAGGCTGTGGACATCCCGGGGAGCCAGGGGCAGTCGGAAAGCCGCCCCCCAAAGGACCCCGGCGGGAAGGCTGTTGCCGCCCGTCTCCACCCCCAGGTTCTTGAAGTCAAAGCCCACTGAAAACCGTTCCTGGGGCTTGAACAGGAACCCGGTGTTCCACAACATCCCCGCCTGGACCGACCCGTCGATATTCTGGCTGATCCATTGGGTGCCGAACCCCAGGGACAGGTCCTTGTCCACATGGAAACCAAAGGCCGCTTCGGCGCTCATGTCATAAGGCGTATAACTCCCCAGTAAATTCCCGAAATTGTCCCTCCGGTCGATGGGCCCGTAATTGAGGTAACGGGCGCCGAAGCCCAGGCTGCCCGCCGTACCCAGGGGGTAGGCCCCGCCCGCGTTGTCGTAGAAACCGTCGGCCAGGAAAAGGTTGTGGGCGATGGCGATTTCCGGCTGCCCGACCTGCGCCAGCCCCGCGGGGTTGTAATAAAGGGCCGAGGAGTCGTCGGCCACGGCCGTGAAGCTTTCCCCCATGCCGATGGCCCGCGCCCCAAGCCCCACTGAGAGGATGGGAAAAGCGGTGGTGCTGTTGGGAGAAACCGTCTGGGAACGGGCCTGGCCCGCCGCCAGGACAAGGCCCAGGAGGGCCGCAAGTTGGAATAGGCCCTTGCGCAAGAAAAAATCCTTTAAACGCAGAGGATGGTCCGGCCAGGGGGCGGCCTTCAAGCCGCGAATCCCCCGCCCCGAGGAGGGGCCCTTCAACGGGTTCATTATAAGGTCGGCCCCGAACCGGTGAAAAAAGTTCATGGCGACCTCGTCACGGCGAATTTCACGGGCCTGGACTGGCGGGTCCCCGAAGGGCCCGTGGACTGGACGAAGTAGTAATAAATGCCGTGGGAGAAGACCGAGGCATCCACGGGATAAACATTGGGGCCCGGCGAACCGGCGGTGCTATAGGAGGCCACCAGGCTTCTTGCCGGGTTGTAGACGCGGATCCTCACCGCACCCGCCTCGCAAAGCACGAAGAGGAACCTCATCGAGTCGCCCGGCACGGGGTCCGGATAAGCGTAGGTTTCGATGGTATTGCAGTCCCCCGCCGTGAAGGGCGGGGTGGGTGTGGGCGAGAAAAGGGGCGTGGCCGTGAGGGTGGCGGTCGGGCTGGGCGTTGCGGAGGGCGAAGGCGTGGGCGTGGGTGAAAAAGTAAAGCTGGCGGTGGGGGTGGCGGTGGGGGTGCGGGTTGCGGTGGACGTGGCGGTGGCTCCAAAGGTATTAGTGGGCGAAAAAGTCGGGGTGTTGGTGGGTGAAGAGGTCGGGCTGTTCGTGGGCGTAAAACTGGGGGTCGAGGAGGCTGTCGATGTGGCCGTGAAGGTGAAAGTACATCCGGCGCAAGGGGTATTCGTCACGGTCGAGGTGGAAGTGTTCGTGGGGGTGGCGGTAGCCTGGCCGGAAGCCCGGGAGACAATCCCCCCCGTCAGGAAAGCCAGGACAAGACCGAATAAAAGCCGCTGAATAAGAAACCTCATCGATTTGGACCTTTTAAATATTTCCCGGAGTCTACCGGGTCACGGCGAATTTGGTGGCCTTGGATTTGCGGCTTCCCGAGGGCCCGTCAAAATAAATGAAATAATAGTACACCCCCGGGGAAAGGGAACGGATATCCGCCGCATAAACGTTGGGCCCGGCCGAACCCCCGGCCGTATATCCGGCCACCCAATCGGCCGCAGGATTATAAACCTTGATTTTCACCTCGCCGGCCTCACAAAGGACGTAA